>JAZUBT010000014.1:0-67857 GCA_045638685.1 Eubacteriales bacterium
AGAAGGGGGATCAAAAGGAAAAGAAGAATTTTTCCAAGAAAAAACATAAGTAAGATGCCGAGCGGCGGTCTTTGCAAAGAGGCGAGACCGCCGTTTGAATATGAGAGCGGAAGAAAATAAAAAAGTCGAATTTTTTGGTAAAAAAATCATGAAAAGCTATTGACAAAGCCAATGGAATCTGTTATAATATGCGTTGTGAATGCGGCATCGCCAAGCGGTAAGGCAACGGACTCTGACTCCGTCATTACCTAGGTTCGAATCCTAGTGCCGCAGCCAAAACAAAAAGAGTAGTTTTTGACTACTCTTTTTTGTTTTCCCTCTGTACATTACATGAGAACCTAGTAAACGCCTGCGTTTACGATTTTACGCTATTTCATTTAATATTTTCCTTTAAACCTAAAATATAGTCGGCACTTACACCGTAATATTTACAAAGTACAATCAAATGTCTGATGGGCATTTCATTTGCTCCTCTCTCGTATCTCGCATACATAGTTTGAGAGGTTCCCAATATATCGGCAATTTCCTGTTGCGTTTTGTCGCGGTCTTCTCTCAGATCGCGAATTTTTTTAATATACCCATTCATACTATTCCCTCCTTTTATTACCTTTTTGTAAATATTATATCAAGTAAACAAATTTACTATTGACTTTAGTAAATATTTGTACTATAATGTTATTAAATTTTAAGAAAAGGAGGCAAAATCTACATAAAAAACTTGAAAGGAGGTTTTATATGGCTAAGCTCAGCTTTGAATCAATGGCTCCGTTATTCAAATCCGACAAAGACTTTTCGTTAACAGAAAGCCAATACCAAAAAAGTGTTGGGAAAACTCTTCCAAAGGATTACTATTATCTCAAAAACAAATCAGCTCTTTCAAAAGAAGCTAAAAAATATGGATATTACATTGAAATCAAAGAAAAAATACTTTGTTTTAAAAAAGCAATTTAATTGTAAAAAGAAAGGAAAAAATTGTTTGTATTAGTTGTTTTATAACTATTAATTTTTGCTTCAATAAAAATTTTATTTAAAATCAATATTAATTATTTATTTTTAGGAGGAAAATTATGAAATTGATTAGAATTCTTGCGCTTATTCTCTGTGTCGCTTTATTACTTTCTTGTTTTTTATCATTAACCGGTTGTGGAGATAGCGGAGGAGACGGAAAAACAAGCTGCAAAAATTGCGGCAGAAAATCTGTTAAGGCTTTAGGCTTTTGCGACCGTTGTTATAAGAGCTTTATGAAATATACTTATGGGGATAAATGACCTAATACCCATCGTCTAAATCGGTTTTCTAACACAAAAAAAGGAGAGTTTTTGACTGTCCTTTTTTTATATTATTTTTAATATCTCTTTACAATTTCCTTACTTTATGATATAATAAAAGAAATTAATTTATTATATGAGGTTTTAAAATGGAATTTTTAAACAACATCATCTCTGCGGTAAGTAACGTTCTCTATCAGCCGTGGTGCGTTCCGCTTATTCTTCTTTTCGGCGGAATATTTCTGACAGTACGTCTTAAAGGACTTCAGGCGCGTCTATTTCCCGAATGCTTTAAGGTGCTTATGGATAAGCCTAAGGAAAAGAACGGAATTTCCTCGTTTGGCGCGCTTATGATTTCTACCGCCTCGCGTGTAGGAACCGGCAACATTATTGGTGTTGCGGGCGCTATCTGTCTCGGTGGTCCCGGCGCGATATTCTGGATGTGGATAACCGCTATTCTCGGCGGAGCTTCCGCTTTTACCGAATCAACTCTCGCTCAGATTTTCAAAAAACGCAATTCCGACGGCTCAAGCTACGGCGGTCCGGCGTTTTATATGCAGGATAAGCTCAAATGCCGTCCGCTCGGCATTTTCTTCTCCGTTTTAATTATAATCACCTACGCTATCGGCTTTAACATGCTTGCGTCGTTTAACGTTCAGGCGTCCTTCGAAAACTTCGGATTTTACAACGCTAAGGTTACTCCCTTTATCATTGGTGGAATACTTGCAGTTCTCTTTGCGATATGTGTTATCGGCGGCGCAAAGCGTCTTGCAAAGGTAACGGGACTTCTGGTTCCTTTTATGGGTGTTGTATACATTATTGTTTCTTTAATTATGCTGACACTTAACTTCAGACAGATTCCCACAATGTTCGGACTTATCTTTAAAAATGCCTTTGACTTTTCCGCTATTTTCGGCGGTTTTACAGGCTCCTGTCTTATGTACGGAATTAAGCGCGGACTTTACTCTAATGAGGCAGGTATGGGCTCAGCCCCCAACGCTGCCGCTACCGCTGACGTAAGCCACCCCGCAAAGCAAGGGCTGGTTCAGATGCTTTCCGTATTTCTTGACACTCTGCTTATCTGCACCTGCACGGCGTTTATGTGTCTTTCCTCCGGCATCGACTTCTCTCTTTATAGCGGAAAGGAAGCTTTATACGTTCAGGACGCCCTTTCAAGCTCTCTTGGTGCCTTCGGTCCCATCTTTATTGCCGCCGCTCTTTCGCTTTTTGCCTTCACAACCCTTATCGGAAACTACGCTTACTGCGAGGGCTGTCTTAAATTTATATTCAAACGCTCACTCGGTAAAAAGCCTATGCTTTTATTTGGACTCTCCGCTACCGCTCTCGTGTTTGTAGGAGCTATTGCGAGCGCCGGTATAGTCTGGGGCTTTGCAGAGCTTACGCAGGCTCTTATGGTACTTGTAAATATGCCCGTCGTAATATATCTTTCAAAATACTCCGTTAGCTGTCTTAACGACTACTGTAAGCAGCGCAAGGAAGGTAAAAATCCCGTATTTAAAGCAAGGGATATAGGAATTGACGAAAGCCTTGATTTTTGGCAATAAATTTTAAAATTTAATTTTATAATTAAATTCTACAAATCAGATTGACATTTTACCGCTGTTATGGTATAATATTTATATAATAATTCTAATGAATAAGGAACTTCGGAATTTCACTATGAAAAAAACATTAAAATTCCTTTTACTTTTTTCAGTAATGCTTTGTCTGTCTGTACTGTTTCTTTCTTCATGCAAAAAAGACGAGCCGTTTAACGGCATAAACGAAGAGCTCGGTCTTATACTTGAAGGTGGAGATTTTGACGGAAAATCTACGCTTGTTTGCTCAAAAATTACCGAAAGCTTAAACGTTAACGAGGTAAAAAATAAGCTTTCCGGTCAGGCATACAACGATACGGCAGATCTTTTTATCTATTACATAAAGGTTGTAAAAAATAATTTAACAGTTCAGCCGAAGGGCAAGGTTACAATAACTCTCCCCGAGCCGTCTGCGTCTTACAGTGATTACGTTGTATTCAACGTTACCGATACCGAAGTAGAAAAGCTGGATTTTACCTTATCTAACGGGAAAATCACCTTTGAAGCAACCTCGCTTTCCTATTTTATAATTGCTGACTCACACGTTCATTCCTATACGGAATGGGCTGATGCCACCGACGGTATTAATCACACCAGAAGCTGCCCTTGCGGATACGTTGCACTGGTGCCACACGATTATAACGAATGGGTCCCAACGACCAGCGGCAGAAAATATACCTGTGAAACATGCGGATACGTTCATAACCACGTTCACGAATATATAAGCTTTACCAATGCAAGTAACGGCCGCAGTCATACAAAAACGTGTTCCTGTGGGCATACAGATTCCGAAGTTCACAAGTTCGATCAAGGCGTCCCTCATCAAAGCGGTACGCTATACACGTGTACGCTATGCGGTCATAAAAATATTTCACTTGAACTTACCGTTAAAATTACAGTTCCTTCAAACAGCAGCGCTATATCCTCGCTTAAAATAAACGGAGCTTCATATACGGAACCGGTCAAGTTTAAATACGGCACGGAGATTACCGTTGAAATTAAGCTTAAGTCGGGATATGAATTTATCGGGTGGGAATACGACGATGAAATATTAACAAAAAGCCGTACCTATAAATTTGTCATAGGCGAGAGCGAATTCACACGCGGCAAAGAGGAAATTGAAATTAAAGTTTGCATTTCAGATAACGATAACGTCATTGACGATCTACCCATTGTATAACGTAATTTTATAAATAACCGTAAAAAAACCACGAATTTAGCATATACGCTTAATTCGTGGTTTTTATTATTTAAAGCACTTCTCTTTTAAGGAATTTTCCAGCGCTCTTACCTTGTCGCAGTCGGCTTCATTTACCTCCGAAAACGGAAATTTTTTTCCCATTTCATTATATTTTACCTGGCATATCTTTCTAAACGGCAGAAGCTCGAGGTCGTCAATACAGCTGCGTCCTTTTATTATTTCGCAAAGCGCGGAAAGGTTCTCCTCGCTATCGTTTATTTCCGGAATAATCACCTGTCTTACCGTAGTCGGAATACGCATTTTATCAAGCGTGTCAAGGAATGTAAGCGCTTCTTTAAGCGTCATTCCTACGTTTTCTTTATAAAGCTCATCGCTCGTATATTTAATATCAAGAAGAACTCTGTCGGTGTAGGAAAGAAGCTTTATAACGGATTCGTTTAACACCGCGCCCGACGTATCAAGGCAGGTATTTATTCCATTTTCCTTACACAGCCTGAAAATTTCCGCGCCGAACTCTGCCTGGCAAAGCGGCTCTCCACCCGAAAGGGTTATTCCTCCGTTTTCACCGAAATAAGCTCTATACCGCTCTGCTTTCTTTACTATTTCCGTAGCGCTGTACTCACTACCGCTGCTAAAATCCCACGTATCGGGATTATGACAGCATTTGCACCTTAACGGACAACCGCTGAAAAAGACGACGAAACGAACTCCGGGCCCGTCAACCGTTCCGAGCGACTGGAGTGAGTGAACCCGTCCTTTAATATCTTTTGGTTCTGATGCCGTGGCAAAATCAGTTGTTTTTTCCATATTTTAAATATCAAGAGACGTCCTCCGCTTATTTCGGCTCGGGCGGTATTTTCCGCATACCGTAAAATCCGCGGGGGACGTCTTTTCCTATCTGTAATTATTTGTTTTCCCGTCAACTCTCTTTAAAAGGCTTAGATAATTATCTCTACAATTAAAGGGAAACGTGGAAGGTACGGCTTATTACCTCTTTCTGCTGCTCACGTGAAAGCTTGTTAAAATGCACCGCATAGCCCGAAACACGAATAGTAAGGTTAGGATAGTCCTCGGGGTTCTCATAAGCCTTCATAAGCGTTTCTCGGTTCATTACGTTGACGTTAATATGGTGCGCGCCCTTTGAGAAATATCCGTCAAGAATAGATACGAGGTTACCTATTCTTTCGTCCTCATCTCTACCAAGCGCCTCGGGGGTAATCGAGAAGGTGTTAGAGATACCGTCGCGGCAGTCATCATAGCTTATCTTCGCTACCGAGTTAAGAGACGCGAGCGCACCGTTTTCCTCTCTGTTGTGCATCGGGTTCGCTCCCGGCGCAAACGGAGCTCCGTTAGGCCTACCGTCAGGAGTTGCACCTGTATTCTTTCCGTACATAACGTTTGACGTTATTGTAAGAACAGAGAGCGTATGCTCCGCTTTTCTGTACGTCGGAGTTTTACGAAGCTCGGTGATAACCTTATGGGTAAGCTCCTTCGCTATAAGATCTACCCTATCGTCGTCGTTACCGAATTTCGGGAAATCGCCTTCTCTTTCGAAGTCAACTATGTAACCGTCCTCGTTTCTTATCGCCTTAACCCTTGCGTACTTAATCGCGCTGAGCGAGTCGGTAGTTACGGAAAGTCCAGCTATACCGAAAGCCATAAATCTATGTACCTCAGTATCGTGCAATGCCATCTGGATTTTCTCGTAGGCATATTTATCGTGCGTATAGTGAATAACGTTCATTGTATTAACGTAAAGACGCGAAAGCCAGTCAATGTAAGTATTATATCTCTCCATTACTGTCTCGTAGTCTAAAACGTCATTTTCATAAACCGGCATCTGAGGGCCAATCTTCATAGCGCTCGACGTATCGTATCCGCCGTTAAGCGCTATAAGAAGGAGCTTCGGCAGGTTGCAACGCGCTCCGAAAAACTGCATTTCCTTACCTATTCTCATAGCGGATACGCAGCATGCAATAGCATAATCGTCGCCGTATATCGGTCTCATTCTGTCATCGCTCTCGTACTGAATGGAGTCAGTATCGGCGGAAACCTTTGCGCAAAAGCGCTTAAATCCGTCGGGAAGCGAGGTTGACCAAAGAACAGTTAAGTTCGGCTCGGGCGCAGAACCAAGAGTGTAGAGTGTATTAAGCATACGGAAGGTGCTTTTCGTAACAAGGCTTCTTCCGTCCTCACCCATACCGCCAAGCGCCTCGGTTATCCACATTGGGTCGCCACCGAAAAGCTCATTATATTCAGGTGTACGCAGGTGTCTTGCCATACGGAGCTTCATAACGAAATCGTCCATAAGCTCCTGAGCCTCTACTTCTGTGAGAACGCCGTTTTTAATGTCTCTCTGTACGTATATATCAAAGAACGTACTTACTCTGCCGAGCGACATCGCCGCTCCGTTCTGCTCCTTGATTGCTCCAAGGTAAGCGAAATACGTCCACTGAATAGCCTCTCTCGCGTTTTTAGCGGGCTGACTTATATCAAAGCCGTACATTTCCGCCATAATCTTAAGATTACCGAGAAATTCTATCTGCTTGAAAAGCTCTTTTGCAGTACGTATTTGTTCTTCGTCAAAATTAGTTCCGTTTAACGCCTTTTTGTCCTTTTTCTTCTCCTCTATAAGCTTATCAACGCCATATAGAGCTACACGGCGGTAGTCTCCTATAATTCTTCCTCTGCCGTAAGCATCGGGAAGTCCGGTTATAACGTGGCATTTTCTCGCTGCTCTCATTTCTTCCGTGTAAGCTCTGAAAACACCCTCGTTATGCGTCGTACGGTACAGAAACTCGTCCTCAACCTTCTGGCTGAGCTTATATCCGTACGCTTCACACGCGCTTTTTACCATTCTCTTACCGCCAAAGGGGTTAACTCCTCTTTGAAGCGGTCTGCTTGTCTGAATTCCTACGATAATCTCATTTTCCTTATCAAGATATCCGGGCAGATAGCTGGTTAAAGATGATACCGTATTTACGTCAATATCAAGAACTCCGCCAAACTGTCTTTCAATCTTAAAAAGAGACTGAAGCTTGTCCATAAGCGCCTTCGTGCGCTCAGTTGCTCCCACAAGAAAATCTGCTTCTCCTCTGTATTCCTCGTAGTTTTTCTGAATAAAGTCTCTTACGTTGATTTCGCTCTGCCAAGCTCCCGAGGCAAAGCCGTTCCAATTTTCATGCGTCATTTTATTCTCCAATCTACTGCCGAGAGGCAGTCATGCGATTTTTTGAATGAATTTTCAGCGCTATACACATTTACCACCAAAAATTCAGCTACTCTGCTAAAAAACAAAAAGGCAGATTAAGCTTTTAGCGTAAAAACTCAATTTGCCCAGACGGTCGACAATATTCTTTTACATTTCACCGCAGTTTTCTGCGTTTTCCGTCAGTCATGTAAAAGCTCATTTATATTATAGTTTATTCACTATTATTTGTCAATAGATTTACTAAAATATTAATCGAAAATTCACAGTAAAAAAACAACTCCAAAAAACCTTTCGGAATTTTGGAGTTATCGTTATACTTTTAAAAGAGTCCCGTTATTTTTCCGTCAGCGTCAACGTCTATTTTCTCCGCCGCGGGCACCTTAGGAAGTCCGGGCATTGTCATTATATCTCCGGTAAGAACTACCACAAAACCGGCACCGGCGCTTACTCTTACGTTTTTAACTGTAATCTTAAATCCGTTCGGTGCGCAGAGCTTTGTCGGATCGTCGGAAAAGCTGTACTGCGTTTTAGCCATACATACCGGAAGTCTGTCAAACCCGAGCGCTTTAAGCTGATTTAACTGCTTTATCGCGGAAGGCTGGAAGATAACGCCTTCACCACCGTATATTTTCTTAACAACCGCCTCGATTTTTTCCTCAAGCGAAAGCTCGTCGGGATAGCAAAAATTAAAGCTGTTTTCGCACTCGCAAAGGCGAACAACCTCTTCCGCAAGCTCGATACCGCCGTCGCCACCCTTGCCCCATACCTCGGAAAGGCGTACGTTTACACCGAGTTCACGGCATTTTTCAATAATAAGGTTAATTTCCGCTTCGGTATCAGTCGGGAAACGGTTAATCGCAACGACGGACGGGAGTCCGTAAACGTCTTTTATGTTCGAAACGTGGCGAAGAAGGTTCGGTATGCCCTTTTCAAGTGCGAGAAGGTTCTCGCTTCCAAGCTCGGTTTTTGCAAGACCGCCGTGCATTTTAAGAGCGCGTACAGTCGCGACTATTACACAAGCTGCAGGAGTAAGCCCTGCGTAGCGGCACTTTATATCAAGGAATTTTTCCGCGCCGAGATCTGCTCCGAAGCCAGCCTCAGTTATGGTATAATCGGAAAGCTTAAGCGCCGTTTTAGTCGCGATAACGGAGTTACAGCCATGCGCGATGTTTGCAAAGGGACCGCCGTGTACCAACGCGGGAGTTCCCTCAAGCGTCTGGACAAGGTTCGGCTTAATCGCGTCTTTAAGGAGCGCCGTCATAGCTCCGTTTGCCTTAAGCTCTGCCGCGGTTACGGGCTTTTCATCATAGGTATAGCCTACTATAATTCTTCCGAGTCTTTCTTTAAGGTCTGTTATATCGTTTGCAAGACAAAGAACTGCCATTATTTCCGACGCAACGGTGATGTCGTAGCCGTCCTCTCTCGGAACTCCGTTTATACGTCCGCCGAGACCGTCGGTAACGAAGCGAAGCTGTCTGTCGTTCATATCAACGCAGCGCTTCCATGTGATTCTTCTGGGATCGATGTTAAGCGAGTTTCCCTGATAGATATGGTTATCGAGCATAGCCGCAAGCAGGTTATTTGCCGCGCCTATCGCGTGAAAATCTCCTGTGAAATGAAGATTTATATCCTCCATAGGAACAACCTGAGCGTATCCGCCTCCTGCCGCTCCGCCTTTAACTCCGAAAACCGGACCGAGAGAAGGCTCGCGGAGCGCAACCATAACGTTTTTGCCGATTTTCTTCATAGCATCGGCAAGACCTATCGTCGTGGTTGTTTTTCCTTCGCCTGCGGGCGTGGGAGTAATAGCGGTAACAAGGATAAGCTTTCCTTTTTTATCCTCTTTTATCTCGGAAATATTGATTTTCGCCTTATAATTTCCGTAAAGCTCGGTTGCCTCCTCGGGTATTCCCGCATTCGCGGCAATCTCGCTGATTTTTTTCATTTTTACAGACTGCGCAATTTCTATATCGGTAAGCATGTTCTTTCCCTTTCCTTATTGAAAATTATTTATTTTATTATACAATAAACAGCCTTGTTTGTCAAGTAATTTATCTGTTTTACTTTTTAAACCAGTAGTATAACGAATATCTTATCAAAAATTTTTGCGAGTTTTCGTAAGCGTTTCTAAGCGTCACGTCTATTCCCTTGGTTGCCGTAGGAATCGTCGAACAGTACCACTCCTCGCCGCTATTTATGTAAAGGTATTCAATCTTAAAGGCACTGTGAAATATACCTCGACCTATTTTATTAACGCCCGTGCCGAGCGCTACGGAAGTAAGCTCTGCGCATCCCGAAAACATATATGATAAAATCTCTGACACGCCGTCGCCGATAATAACGGTTTTCAGGTTATCACAGTTTAAAAACACCTGTTCACCCATTCTTGTAACACTGTCCGGCACAGTTATCTCGGTTACCGCATCGCAGTCCCTGAACGCGCAGGTTCCGATATATTTTACGCCGTCCGGTATCGTTATGCCCGAAAGCTTCTCGCATCCCGAGAACGCAAAATCACCTATCGAAACGACGCTGCTCGGAAGCGTAACAGACGTAAGAGCCGAAAAGCCTTTAAAAACGTTGCCAGCAATACAAAGCGTTCCCTCTTTTACGGTATAAGCGCCCGAAACGTTGTTTAACGCTATTAAATGCTTTCCTACGTATAACGCGCCGTCCTTCCAATTTGCGGTATTACTGTAAACTCCGGTGTTCTTAAAGGCAGCTCTGCCAATAGCGGTTATGCTGTCGGGTATCGTTACCCAGGTAAGCGTATTACAGTCAAGGAAGGCAGATTCTGCTATTTCGGTAACGGGCACACCCATATATTTATCCGGTATAGTAACGTCCCCAGCGGCTCCCTTTCCCGATTTAAGAATATAATAATCACCGCTGTCGCTTAACTGAAAAACAAAGGCCCTGCTGTATTTCCACGAAACGTATGCGCCGCTCTGAATACAGTCATCGCTCCAGCCGTTCGGCATTTCTGCTGCCTCGCAATAATAAGAAACGTCGGGACACCCGTCAAAGACTTCCTCGCCTATCTTGGTAACGCTTGACGGAATAATTATTTTTTTTAGAGCCGTACAGTTTTTGAACGCTCCGTTCCCTATCTTTTCAATCCCTGCGGACAGCGTAACTTCCTTTAAATATGCAACGCCGTTAAAGACGTTCGGCGCTATCTCCTTTACGGGAAGGTTATTATACTCACCGGGCACATTGATAGTATCGCCCGTTTCCGCCCCGATACCGACTACGGTATAATATCTTCCGTCGGAGGAAAGCTGATATTCAAGGGTGCTTTCCTTTGCAAGACCGCCCCCCACCGTTATCGTGCCGCTTTTATTCAACATTCTTTTTAAAGAGGAGTTTGTAATAGTCGTCGTTCTGCTTTTCAGTTCAAAGCTAAAGAACATATCTACGTTTCCCGCGGTAGCCTTGGTAACCGAAACAATAAATCTATATTGCTTTTCTTTTCCGCTTCCGTCGCTAAACTTGAATTCAGAGATTACCGAACTATCCTCCTTTGAATAATCTCCTACCGGAAACTCCTCAACCTTATAGCTAAAGTCGTTTCCGCCCTCCGGAGTGAATTTTATAGTAACCGTTCCCTTTGCGTTTTCCGCAATGTTTTTCATTTCGGAAATCGTAAGGTCAAAAACGGCGTACCCTTTTTGGTTGGCGGAAACATCGAGGCTCTCCCTCAGTTTTCCGTCAATATCCTCGCTTAAATATTCCTCCTCCGTAAGATATGATACCTTCACCTCCGCCTTAAGCGTTTTTTTGTTTCCGCAGGAGGAAAAACAGAAAAAAGCGGTAAGTATTACCCCAAAAAGTAATACGTAAATGAGTTTCTTTTTAATAAAAGCCATAAGCTATTTTCCTTTCTGAATATTTATTTCTGAATATTTATTTAAGCTATTCGGTTACCTTAAACCAATGGAGATGCCTGTGCGTGCTACTTAGCGCGACGGCGTTTAACGAGCTATCCGTTACCGTTATTTGAGTACTTCCATCATTCGGATCGGATTCAAGCGATTTTTCGCTTCCGCAGGAGGATAATATTATTATAAAAAACAACAACCTGGCAAGCTTTCTTTTTTAAAAAAACATATTCGTTCCTCTTTTAAATGCTTATTTTAATTGCCGGGGTTATAACCGCATTACTGCCCCGTGTAATTATACGTGTAGTTCATAAACTCTGCCTGATTATCACTTATCCAGTAACGCTCCTTGGAGATATCCCAAAATTCTGCGTTTGTTCCTCTGTACTTTATCTCATAAATACCGGAGCAATAATAAAACGCATAAGAGCCTATGCCGGTTACCTTCTTTGGTATAACGATGCTTTTAAAGTTATTCCCATAAAAGGCGTAGGAGTAAATCGAATAGCTGCCGCCGTTAAAGCTGCTCGGTAAGATAAGCTCCTCCGTTTCCTCTCCCACGTAAGCCAGCAGATAAATTACTCCGTCTGAGCTGTAAAATATGAAGCCGTCTTTATTTTCTATCTTACTTACTTTTAAATATGCATCAAGAGAATACGCCGCTACTCCGCCGTGCTCCCAGCTTCCCTTTATTACTTGCAGTGAGGAATTATTTATTACCTCAACCAATTTTTTACAATCGGCAAAAGCCTCTGTGCCTATGCTTGACACGTTGCTCGGAAGTGTTATGCTTAAAAGCGAGGTGCAGCCCCTGAACGCATACATACCGATAGACGTTAAGTCCTCGGGCATACCTACGCTTATAAGCGAAACGCAGCCGCTGAACGTATAGTCGCGTATCGAGGTTACCTTATCGGGGATATCAATGCTTTTAAGAGAAACGCAGCCGGAAAAGGCATGGCTTCCGATTGAATACAGTCTTTCCGGCATTTCTACGCTTACAAGCGAAGCGCAACCGAAAAAGGCATCGTCGCCTATGCTCGTTACGTTTTTTGGGAGCGTAACGCTTTTAAGCGACGTACAGCCTTTAAAAGCGTTATTAGCTATCGCCGTTATCGGAAGCTTTTTGTACGCGCTCGGAACGTGCAGGTCGCTGAAATTTACGCTTGAAAACGAGAAGGTATATGATTTACCGTCTGCGTTAAGCGAAAAAAGCTCGTCCGCGTCGTAAATAACGTTTGCGTCCGTTAAGCTCGCCACGTCCGTCCACGAAATTGCGCCCTCCGAAGCCTCACAGTATATATTTATTCCCCCGCATTCCATAAAGGCGTTATTCTCAATAACCCGTACGCTTGAAGGAATTATAATGGATTTAAGCGACGTGCAGCCTTTAAAAGCCTCGCGTCCTATTTTTTCGGCGCCTTCTAAAAAATAAACCTCTTTAAGATACGACGTGCCGGAAAAGGCGTTTGGAGCTATCTCCTTTACCGGAAGACCGTCATACGTTGTCGGTATCGTTACGACTTCTCCGCCGTCATCACCGAGCCCCTCGATTACGTAATACGTTCCGTCGTCGGAAAGGCGGTATTCAAGCTTACTTTCCGTCAAAATATCCTGATTAATCTCTATTTTCCCTTTAAGCTCGCTATTGTCAAGGGTTACGAAATCAATTATGGAAAATCTTGCTGATACGGCGACGCTTCCCGCGCCCTCCGAGTTTAACGCTACTATAAATCTGTAAAGCCTTCCTTCTTCTCCGTTACCTTTAACCTTAAAGCTTGCAGTAAGGGTGTTATTCTTTTTTTCATAATCCGGTGTCGGAAGCTCCTCTACCCCCATTTCAAACAGGGCTCCGTCATTCGACGAGAGAGAAATTAACACCTGGGCCTTTTTATCGAGCTTCTTACTGCCGTACAAAGTATAATCAATGACGGCGTAGCATTTTTTTCCTACGGCTACCTCTATGCTGTCCTTCAGCTTGCCGTCTATATCTCCGCTGAGATAATCCTCCTCGCTAATGTATTTTATTGACGAATTTAACTCCGCCTTATCGTTAGCACAGGAAGAAAAGGCAAGGATAGCCGTAAATATCAATAAGACGGTTATAAATGCTGCGGGTATCTTTTTAAAGCAATTCATATCTTCTCCCTTGACTTTATTTTTTGTACCAATAATAGTTCACGTAGGTGCTTCTGAGAAACTCTGCGGTTCTTAATGAATCGTAAGTGTATTTTACCTCGTAGCCACCGTAATAACTCGATTTTTCCGTACGGTACCACGTTTTTCCAATAAGCGTTACGTGAGTTAATCCCATACAGCCACTAAAGGCTCTTGCCTCTATTTTGGTTACACCGCTGCCGAGCGAAACTCTGTTAAGATTTTCACATTTAGAGAAAAGAGCATTAATAACGGTAACACCGTTACCTATAACTGCGCTTTTAAGCCCCGTACACCCTGCAAAAGCGCCGCTTTTAAGTTCGGTAACACTGTCCGGAACGGTAATCTCGGTAATCGCCGTGCATTTCTCAAAAGCATTTTGTCCTATTGTTTTTATACCGTTTTTTAACGTTATACTTGTAGCTCCGGAGCAGGAAGCAAACGCTTTTTTATCAATAGAGGAAACCGTTCCCGGCACGGTTATGCTTGACAGCTTGGAGCAGCCTTCAAACGCAGATTCGCCTACCGCTGTTACACTGCTCGGTATATCTACCGAGGTGAGACTTTTACAACCGTAAAATACCGCCTTGTTTATCTTGGTTATACCTTCGGAAATCAGCACTGACGTAAGTCCCTCGCAGGCGTAAAAGGCGTAATCCTCTATTTCTTTCACACCTTTAGGTGTTTCAACCGCAGAAAGGCTTTGGCATCTGTAAAAGGCTCCCTCTCCGATTTTGGTTACTCCCTCGGGAATTGTAAGCTCCGTAAGCTCTCTACAATTTTCAAAGGTGTAAGGTTCAATAACGGTTACTTTATTCGATACGGTAACGCTTTTAAGAGCTGCGCATCCGGAAAGCGCCTTTTCGCCTATTACGGTAACGCTATCGGTCATGGTTATGCTTGTAAGAGATACACAGTTAAAAAAGGCGTTTTTTCCTATCTCGGTTATACCGTCGGATATCGCTATTCCGGTAAGAGCACTGCAGCTACTCAATGCTCCTATGCCGATTTTTGTAACCGGTAAGCCTTTATACACGCCCGGAACAACGGTGTTTCCCGAAACTCCCGTTGCCGATTTTAAATAATACGACCTGCCGTCATCGTTTAGGTCAAATACAAAGCTTTTATTGCAGCTCCACGTAATAAGCAAAATATCCGAAATACTGCTTTCGCTCCAGCCGTCGGGCTTTTTCTCCGTTTCACAGCAAAGGTGCATATCGGGACAGCCCGCAAACGCCTCGTTTCCTATCACGGAGGTGCTTAAAGGAATTTTTATTTCTTCAAGGGACGCGCAGCCTTTAAAGGCCTCGCTTCCGATTTCAGTAACGCCTGACGGAATATTTATACCCGTAAGAGATACGCAGTTTTTAAAAGCGCTTGCGCCGATTTTTGTAAGTCCGGAGGGTAAGGTAACCTCTTTTAAATAACCGACGTTACTGAAAACGTTGTCAGCTATTTCTTTTACCGTAATACCGTTATACAAGTTCGGAACCGTAATTTTATCGCCGTTTTCTTCACCGAGTCCGGTTACTGTGTAATACGTGCCGTCTGCGGATAACGTAAAGTCAAGCTTACTTTGAATTTCCGTCTCCTCGGTTACCGTTACGTAACCGTATACGTAGTAACCGTTTCTTACAGCTATATTAGTGTCAGTCGATACATGAGCGTAAATATTATCTACGCCCTCTGTTTCTCTTGTAATAGAAAAAATAAATCTAAAATTATTTTCAGTTTTCTTTCCGTCGTGCAGCTTGAAGCTTGCTTTTATATCGTTTTCGAACAACAAATAATCCGTGGTTGGTAACTCCTCGATATTAAAGTCAAACGAAGAAAAATCTACGTACATTTCTCCCTTAACGCTTTCATCGACGTTTTTCAAATCGGAAAGCCTTACGTCTATAACAGCGTATGCCTTCTGCCCCACAGCCAGTTCGATGCTTTCCTTTAATTTTCCATCAATATCTCCGCTTAAATAGTCCTCTTCTGTCAGATATTTTATCGTAATCTCTCCCGTAATCCAGTTTTTACTGCAAGCGGAAAGCAGAAAAGCAGTGAGAAAAATCAGCAGAAAAAGAACGAATATCGCGGTTTTCCTTTTGCACATATAAACTCTCCGTTTCATAAACGTATTAATCGGTATTACTCACCCTCAAAATTATAGGATAACGTATAGTTTCCGGTACCGCTGTCCCAGCCGTCTTGCTTTACAATAGCATTCCACTGTTCTGACGAACCCTTGAATTTAATACTTGTAAGGCTTTCGCAGTCCTTAAATACGTCGTACCCAACGGTAATTAAGACGGCGGGTATAATTATACTCGTAAGGCTGCCACAGCCCTCAAACGTGCTGTTCATAAGCGACTTAACACCGCTGCCGAGCGTTACGCTTATTAAGCTGTCGCAGCTTTCAAAAGCGTTATTTCCTATATAGTTCACGCTGTCCGGTATATTTATGCTTGCAAGCTTATTGCAGCCCGAAAATGCATAGGCTTCTATATATGTTACACCGTCGGGTATTTCTACGCCCGTAAGCTCGGTACAGCCCATAAAGGCGTTTCTTTCGATTACGGTAACGGGCAAACCCTTATAGGTGGCGGGAACAATAACGTTACCCTTTACACCGTTTGCCGAGCTTAATACAAAAGATTTTTCGTCTGAGCTTAATGCAAATACAAAATATTTGTTACAGTTAAACGTAATGCTTTTTACATTTGCGGTAACGCTTTCGCTCCAGCCGCTCGGCATTCCCCCCGCTTCGCAGCAAAGGTGTATATCGGGGCATCCCTCAAATGCTCCCTCTCCTATCTCGGAAACACCCGCAGGAATGTATATGCTTTCAAGCGCGGTGCAGTTTTTAAATGCGTACGCACCGATTTTCATAAGCTCGGACGGCAAGGTTATTTCTTTCAAATACGTAACATCGCTAAATACTCTGTCGGCTATCTCCTTTACCGGAAGCCCGTTATAGGTGTCCGGAACTGTGATTTTATCGCCGGTTTCTTCACCAAGTCCTGCTACAACGAAATACGTTCCGTCCGAGGAAGGCTCATAGCTAAGCTTACTTTCACCGTTAAACTCCTCGCTTACGGTTATCTCTCCCCAAAAGGCAGTCTGTCCTTTAAGATCACTACCCCCGTCGGGAATTGAAATAACTGCCTGTACGGAAACCTTAGCTGCGGTTTCTCTTGAAACGGACACGATAAACCTGAATCTTTTTTCATCTTTTTCGCTGTCGTAAATTTTAAAGCTCGCCGACACGGTGCCTCCCGACACTGAATAGTCCGGCGTCGGAATCTCCTCAACGCCTAAGTTATAGCTTCCGACTGAATTTGAACTAAACCGTATTTCAACTTTGGCAAGAGTGTCCTCGTTAATATTTTTTACTCCTGATAAGGTAAAATCTGCTACGACGTAGCCTTTTTCTCCAATATTTATGTTTAGTCCACTGCTTAGTTTTCCGTCAACGTCGCTGCTTAAATAGTCCTCCTCCGTAAGATATTTTATACTACCCTCTGCGGTTATTCTGTCATTACCGCACGAGGAAAAGGAAGAAAACGCTGCGGTAGCCAGCAGAAAAACTACAAGATATTTAAGTATGCCTTTTACAGAGCGCATGGGAACCTCCAACTTAAAATATAGTATAACATTATTTATTTGTATAAGTATTAGTATCAAAAACAGTATAGCACCTTTTCCTCTTTTTGTCAATACGCGCGGAAAATAAAAAAAGCTCTCTTGAACGCAGTATGTCAAAAGAGCTTTTATCTGTTTTTTCAGGCTTCTAAACGGGCGCAACTACTTTTCGTATTCAAGAATTGTCCGTTTAATCAGCCGATTGGTTATACTTAATTTTGTATCTTTCTTGATTAAAGTTTTGCAGGTTGTACTGATAATCCCAACAGCTTTCTTTATAAATCATAATCCACTGCTGCTTACTGCCCGAGAACTTAATCGTTTTCAGACTGTCGCAGTCATATAAAGCATATTCTCCGATGCGTGAGACACTGCTTCCGATAAGAATATCGGTAAGAGCCTTACATTCGTAAAACGCGCTCTCTTTTATATCCGTTACGCCGTTTCCTATTTTAACGCTTTTAAGTCCGTCGCAATTAGAAAACGATGATCCTCCAAGCGACGTTACGCTGTCGGGTATAACCACGCTTGTAAGTCCGTCGCAGCCGAAAAACGCAGCGCCTCCTATATCCGTAAGGCTATTCGGAAAGATGATTTCTGTAAGCGCAGCGTTATTTTTAAAGGCATTGGAAGCTATAAAAGTCGTGCCATCCTTTACCGTATAGCTGCCGCTAACGGTTGCAGCGGCTTCCATAAGATATTTTCCCATATACAGCACTCCGTTTTCCCAGTTAGCCGCGTTACCGTAATACTCCGTTCCGTAAAATGCCTCGGAGCCGATATATTCTATTCCTTCGCCCAGCGTAATGCTCGTAATACCTGCACAGTTCTTAAATGCACCGTCTTCAATGCTTTTCACTGTTCCCGGAATAGTTATGCCCGTAATACTGTCGCATGCCGTAAACGCGCGGGAGCCTATGGTGTTTACATTTTTGCCGAAGCTTACGCTTTTAATATTAGCGCGATAATCGTATGTAATTCCACCGCTCATAAATATCATACTGAATATTGACGACGGAACAATCTTTACGCTGTCTCCAAAGGTTACGGATATTCCGTCTGCTGCCTTACCCGCGTTAGCGAATATTGCGTTAAACGTAAGCGACGCACATTTTACGGCGTTGAAGTTTATCGAGATAAGCGCTGTACAGTTTGCAAACGCGTACTCCTCTATTTTAATAACTCCGCTCGGTACGGTTATTGACCTTACCACCGTATTGTCGGCATTTAAACCGTTACCTTTTATTTCGGTAACAGACGCTCCGAGATACGTTTCCGGAATATTTAGCGACTTAACGTTTATTTTATCGTCAAGAAAAGTAAATGTACACGTTGCGCCGTTTTGCGTAAAGAACTGTCCGCAGCCAAGAATAACCTCGGCGGTCTCCGGCTTCCACGTATCGTTCCAACCGCTCGGAACGGCTTCGCTGACGCACCATATAACCGCGTCTGGAGATATCGAAAAGGCGTCCTTGCCGATATACGTAACGGTTGACGGAATGACGATGCTGTCAAGCTTCGTGCAGCCTTTGAAGGCTGACTCGCCTATTTTTTCAATTCCGTTTGGAATAATAACGTCATTAATATAGCTGACGTCAAAAAAGGCGTTATTGGCTATTTCTTTTACAGGAACGTCTTTATAGGTAGCGGGAATCCTGATTTTGTCGCCGGTTTCTTTGCCGACACCTGTTACGGTGTAATAGCTTCCATCGGTCGAAAGCTGATATTCAAGCCTGCTTTCCGGCACAAGGCTTTCAAGCACGCTTACCCTTCCCTTTGTTTCGGAATATCCGTTCATTCTTACGGCTATGTTAACGACGCCCTCTGTCTTTTTTGTAACCGAAACTATAAATCTGATGCGCTCTTCTTTCTTTTCAACGTCGTAAAGCCTTACCCTTGCGGTTATCTTATCTTTTATTACGGAATAATCTGACGTCGGAAAATCCTCCACGTTGAAGTCAAAATCATCTCCGTATTGAGAAGAAAAATCAATAGATACGGTTGCTATCGCGCCTTCGTTTGAGCTATCTATATTTGACAAAGCAAAATCAATAACCACGTAGCTTTTTTCGTCAATCGCTGTTTCTATTTTATCCTTTATTTTTCCGTCATGCTCTCCGCTAAAAAAATCAGCCTCGCTAAGATAACCGAATGAGGTTTTAACGTCCATATACTCATCCTTGCCACAGCCGGAAGCGGTAAAAACAGCCGCAACGGTTAGCAGAAAAAATATAAGATATTTCAGCGTACTTTTTACAGTTTCCATAGGAGACCTCCACCCTAAAACATAACATAAGATTGTATGTTCATACAAAATAAAACGTTAAAAACAGTATAGCACCTTTTCCTTTTTTTGTCAATACGCGCGGAAAATAAAAAAGCTCTCTTGAACGTAGTATGTCAAAAGAGCTTTTTCTTTTTTTAACTTACTTAATAAATGCCTTAAATGCCTCGTAGGTGGAATAAAGATCTGCCTTGGAAACAACCTCGTACGGCGCGTGCATTGATATTACCGGTACACCAAGGTCAACGGTATCAATGTTAAGGTTTGCTATATACATCGCGACCGTTCCGCCGCCGCCGATATCCACCTTACCAAGCTCAGACGTCTGCCACTGCACTCCGTTTTCCGCGAATATTTTTCTGACGTATCCAACGAACTCCGCTGAGGCGTCGCTTGTGCCCGACTTTCCTCTCGCCCCCGTATATTTGGACATCGTCGTACCGCAGGAAATCATAGCGCTGTTACGCTTTTCATATACGTCGGCAAAGTTGGGATCAAACGCCGCATTGACGTCTGCCGAGAGGCATTTCGATGCTGCTCTTACCGCTATGGGAGAGTAACCGAGGCTTACCGATATTTCGGTTATAAGGTCAAGCAGAAGCATAGACTGCATACCTGTATTTCCGTTGCTTCCCGTCTCCTCTTTATCGGCAAGAATACCAAAAACAGTGCTGTCGCTGTCGCATTCAATTACCGCGCGCAGAAGCGGGTATGCGCAAACTCTGTCGTCGTGTCCGTAGGCGCCGATAAGCGCTCTGTCAAAGCCTATATCTCTCGCGTTAAACGCAGGGACGCAGGAAAGCTCCGCGCTTATGAAATCCTCCTCGGTTATGCCGTATTTTTCGTTTAAGATATTTAAAACGTTCAGCTTTACCGAGCCGTCAGCGTCCCCGTCCTTAAGGGGCATTCCGCCAACGAGAATGTTGAGGCTTTCTCCCGCTATCGCCGTTCCGAGGGGCTTCTGGTTCTGCTCTGCCGCAAGGTGCGGAAGCAGGTCATTTATATAAAACACGGGATCGGACTGCTCGTCTCCTATTCTTATCTTAAGCTCACTTCCGTCCTTTTTAACTACAACTCCGTGAAGGGAAAGCGGCATCGCCATCCACTGATATTTTCTTATACCGCCGTAGTAATGTGTTTTAAAGAATGCCATTCCGCCGTCCTCATAAAGCGGAACCTGCTTTAAATCTATACGTGGAGAATCTATGTGCGCGGCGAGAATACGTATTCCGTCGGTATCAAGAGGACGAGAACCGATTTTAAAGACAAAAAGGCTCTTTCCCCTATTATTGTAATATTTTTTGTCTCCAACCTTAAGCTTCTCTCCGAGACGGTACTCTGTAAAGCCCTTTGCCTTGGCAAGCTCTATAGCAAAATCGGTGGCTTCTCTCTCGGTTTTCGCCTCGTCAAGGAACGCCATATAGTCATCGGAAAAATCAAAAATGTTATTTATTTTTTCCGTATCGGCGTTTTCAAATATATTTTTCTTTTTCATTTGCAGTTTATCTGCAAGCTTAACTGCTTCACTCATAGATTATTCCTCTCATTTCTTTTATAAAATAAATATTTACCGGGAGCTCCAAATTATACTTGTCAAATAGGCAAAACGGCGGTTAAGAACCGTCATTTGCGGTTACCGTTCAATCGGCAGTTAACCGCTCTACGTATATTACATTAATTATTATACAGTATCTCATACACTGTGTCAATAGATTTCAGCTAATATTTACCGCTTTTTGCCGTTAAACACGAAAAAACTTGACAACGGAGAAATTTAATTGTATAATTAAGAAAACGCAGATTTTCATCATAAAACCGATTCTTTAAAAGCGGTCGGTTTTATAATTTATCCGAAAGGTCTTTTTAATGGAAAAAACTTTTTACACCAAAAACGGCACCCCCGTTCACAGCTACAAAAACACGAATATTTCGTCCTTTGCCATTTCGCTATTTTTACGCTGCGGCCCTGTGTACGAGAGTGAAAACGAAAGCGGATTTGCCCACTTTTTCGAGCACATCGTTTTTCGCAATATAAACGCTATAATGGACGGAAAGCTCTACGAAACACTTGACGCGAGCGGTCTTTACTTCAACGCCGCCACCTATGTTAACTACGTCGAATTTTCTATAAGCGGCGCAAAGGAGCATTTTGAGGACGCCGCCAAAATAATCTCTCTCGTTCTCTCTCCGTTTGTTCTTTCGGCGGGGGAAATAGCCACCGAGAAAAAGCGGATAAAAGCAGAAATACGCGAGGACAGCGAAAGCTCTCTTGACCGTTTTTCCGATAAAGCAGTATATGGCGGAACGCCTCTTGCAAGACCGATAACGGGAAAGTGCGGCGACGTCGAGCGTTTCGGACTTAAAATGCTCCGCATAAACAGAAAACGTTTTCTTACCAAGGAAAATATCTTCTTCTACGTTGGCGGAAGCTTTCAGGAAGCGAGCCTTGATTTTCTCACCTCGCTTATTGAAAAGCAGGAAATTTACTCCGGCCCCGCATTTACAAACATCGCACCCGTACCCGCGAGTTTCGGTAAAAGAGGCTGCTCCGTGGCGGTTAAAAACGCAGCGTCCTGCTCGGTAAAGCTGTCGTTTGATATTAAAAACGGAGATTACTCACTCCCCGAGCTTTTTTGTCTCTCCGACTGCCTTTTTGCTGGCGAAAGCTGTCCTATGTACCGAGAGCTATCCGAGAACACGGGACTGATTTACAGCTACGACGAGGCTCTACTCTGCTTTGAAAATATTTCGTTTTTAAGTGTCTCCTACGAGGTACGCGCAGACAAGCTTATGCGTAGCATTGAAACGGTAATAAAGATGCTTAAAAAGGCGAAGGCTGACGCGGGCAGACGACTTAAGCTCATCACCCCCGCTTACACCGACAACGCCTATCTTATGCTTGACAGCGCCGAAACCATTTCCTCCGATTTTGGGTATTTTAACCACATTTTAGGTTGCAAATACTACTCGGTGAGCGATCGATTTTCTGCCTTTTCCTCCCTTTCCGAGGAAAGAATAACCGCCCTTGCCGACGAGGTGTTTACGCCGGATAATCTTGTGATTTCAGTTAAGGGAAACAAAAAGAAAATTGACGTTACGGAGATAAAGAGGATAGTGAAAGAAAATTTATAAGAGAAAAAAGCCTTCCCGATTTGGGAAGGCTTTTTAAATTAATTAAAGCGTTGATTTAACAACGTGCATATTGCCGCGGAAAGTGATTTCGCCCGCACCCGCAAAGGCGAAAACGGTGCTTCCCTTTGTAACGTTTATCTCCTCGTCGCTTGAAATTATCGCGCCTGCGCCCTCGGTAACGGTGAACGCCGCAAAGCTCTTTTCCGTAACGTCGGTTTTCTCCTCGCCGTGGACGTCGATAACAGAAACGTTAAAGAACGGGCAGGAAACCATCACCTTTTCGCTACCATTCTGCACACCCTTTTCGTAAAACTCGGTCTGTACGTTAAGGTTAGACGCTATAATTCCCTTTTCTATATGAAGTTCTCTTTCATTTCCGTTTGCATCCTTACGCTTGTAGTCATAAAGACGGTAAGTGGTGTCGGACGTCTGCTGAATCTCGCATATCGTAATACCGGCGCCTATTGCGTGAATGGTACCCGCTTTAATAAAGAAGGTGTCGCCCGTCTTAACGGGAACCTTGTTAAGGTAATCGGTTATGGTGCCGTCAAGAATTGCCTCGCGGAACCTCTCGCCGCTTAATTTCTCCTTTACGCCATAGTAAAGATACGCGTCCTTTTCCGCCTCGCAGATTATCCACATTTCGGTTTTACCGCCGTCCGCATTAAGCTCTTTAGCGTTTTCGTCGCTCGGGTGGACCTGTATTGAAAGCGGCTGCGCGGCATCTATAAGCTTAATGAGTATAGGTAATTTATCATTCCCGTCTGCCGCTGTTCCGAGAATCTCCTTTCCCTCGGCGGCAATAACCTCATTAATAGTTTTTCCGTCATATTTACCACCGTCAGCGCGACTCTCCTTGCCCTCGTATCCTGAAAGCTCCCACGCCTCGGCAATATCCTTAAACGCGGTTTTTCCGTATTTATCGTAAAGATTTGTACCTCCCCATATCGCCTTATGGCAGTATGGCTTTAATTTTACAAGCTTCATCCTTGATTTTCTCCTTTGTATTTCTTAAGTTATGTTAATCCGTAGTAGTCAAGCAGTCCGTTATATATTCCCCTTGCGTAAAGCGCAGGATTATCGTTCATAAACGCCGCCTCGCCGGGGTTAGTTATAAAACCGAGCTCAATAAGTACTGCGGGCATATTGGTTTTTCTTAAAACGTAAAGCGACGGTCTTACAAAAACGCCTCTGTTAGGATACCCCGTAGCATCGGTGAGATTTTCAAGAATATCCTCCGCAAGCGCCTCTGCCGGACTGCTTCTGCTGAAAATGTAAGCCTCACTTCCCGTTGCCGACGTTATATCCGAGGCGTTTACGTGAATGGACAGAAACGCGTCCGCGCCATAGTTATTGGCGGCTGTCGTTCTGATATTAAGGCTCTCCGCATTTGACGTTCCGAGAACCTCCGACGGACTGCCGCGCGAAAGAAGGACGTCAAAATTTCCGTTTTGTCGGAGCAGATCGGCAAGAGCCACGCCGACCGCGTAAGTAATATCCTGCTCGCGAAGTCCGTTTCCCTCGGCGCCCGCATTAGGATTTCGTGGGTTATGTCCCTGATCAATAAAAATCTTGATAGCCATAGCTTTCTCCTCTAAGAAATGTTTTGCCGTTTTAACGGCGTTCGTTACATTATATTCTTAAAAAGGGAGTTATGCCACGGCTGTCTCGACATTTTTTAGTGTTTTTAGGTCTAAAACGGATTTTTAAACCGTCTTATTCCGGAGATTTTTCTCCGCATTCGGGGCAGAATTTAAACGAAGCTTTTGACTTATATCCGCATTTACATATAAACTCATCTGCCGGCTTCTTGCTTCCGCACTCCGGACAGAATTTTCCGGTATTTACCGATCCACAGGCGCATTTCCACCCTCCTTCGGGCATCTGCACCGGCTTTTTAGCTCCGCACTGATAGCAGAACTTTCCTTTATTTCCCGCTCCGCATTCACATTCCCATACGGAATTGCTCTCTTCCGCCTTTTTAGCTGCTTCTCTTTCGGCATTTTCCTTTTCGTTAAGCGCCGCGGCGGTGTTAAGAAGTGCTCCCTGCGACTGGGCGTTATTTCCCATAGCGTTGCCCATCATTCCGAGTCCCATAAATCCTGTCATAGCGCCCGCTGAGTTTTCCGCCGCCCTTTGCATCGCCTGCATCTGAGCGTAGGCAAGGCCTCCAGCCATCGCATTAGGATTTGAATGCATAACGTTGGTATCAAACTCCTCTATACGCTTACGGCTCTTTTCGTCGGGCGTAACCTTGACTATTGCTACGGAAACGACGTCGAGACCGCGTTTTACGCCCCACTCCTCGTCGAGAGTTTCGGACATATATTTCGCTATTTCTCTCTGCTTCATCGGAATCTGACTAAACTTTATTCCTTCCGCGGAAAGCATACCGAGAGAGGTGTCAAGAGCGGTCATAAACTCGTCCTTGCACATATCCATAAGCGTATCCTTGGTATAGACGTCGGAAACCGCTCCCGCGACCGACGAGAAGAACACGATAGGATCCTTTATACGGAATGAAAACTGTCCGAAATATCTGATGTAAAGGGCGGTTCTGTAATAAGGATCGTCGTACACCATAGGAGAGGTTGTACCGAACTTATTATCCATTATTTCCTTTACGTTGACGTAGTAAACTCTCTGAACCTTTGCCTTGTCTCCGCCAAAGGTAAAGCGTTCTCCAACCTTTTTAAAGGAATCAACGATACCGTTCCAAAGTCCGCCGCAGAAAATTGACGGCTCGCTCGAAGCGTCCCAGATAAATCTTCCCGGCTCCGCGCAAAACTCAACAATCTTTCCGTCCTCAACGATTATAGCTGCCTGACCTTCGGCAACCGCGATAGCCGAGCCGTTTGAAATAATATCCTCTTTTCCCTTATTATTTCCCTTTGTCTGCTTTTTTCCTTTAACTATAAGCTGATCGCCTGTCATAGAATCAGCCCAGAAGTACTCCTTCCACTGGTCGGCAAGAACGCTTCCCGCCGCGCCAAGCGCTGCTCTGATAAGTCCCATATTTTAATTCCTTTCCGTACGTAAAAATGAATGTAATTAAAGAGTTTATTCTTATAATAATATTTTACAGCATTAAAAACTCCGTGTCAAGTAATGTTTCATTAATTTATGAAAAAAATTTCTTGCATTTTTGATATAATTTCACAAATTAAGAAAAATCCCCGCAGCTGAAAAACAGCGGCAGGGAATTTATTGTTTTTTACAAAGCAATAAAAGCGGCACTAAGTTAAAGCTTACTCTTTACTACTCTTTTCAAAGCCTTGCATAGCTCTTAAAATCTGCTCTTTATATTCATTAACGACGCTTTCCGGAGAAAGAATTTGAAGCGCTCCGTCAAAGCCGAAAACCCAGGAGAAAAATCTTACGCTTATTTCTATTGGCGCATAAAACTCAAAGCAGTCTCCCTGCTCGGTAACGTTCAGAGACATACCGAAACGGTCAAACATTGCCCCCGCAAAACGGTTATCGCAGCGAAAATGCACCATTTCCTCTCTACCCTTAAACATTTCAAAAACGTTTCCGTAGTATTTTGCGAGAGATATTTTTTCAAATTCCTCCCTTCCACGTCTTGCCTCTCCGGTAAGCTTAATTTTCTCCATTCTGTCAACGCGGTAATGTCTTATTCCGCGGAAATCGTGATCAAAGGCTATAAGATAGTAGTTATCCTCTCTCCACATAAGAGACCAAGGGCTTACACGGTAGCTTTCTCCGTTTCTTCTTTCCACCTTCTTTTTCGATGGAGTTAGCTCGGTATATTTAAAGGTAATCGAGCTGTTTTCGGATATTCCTTTATGTATATCGTCTATCAGATACAGAACACCGCTCTGCTTTTCTTCTCTGTCGTAAACGTAAACGCTTCGCGAGAGCTCGCTTTCCTCATATCGGCTGGAAAGCTTTGACAGCTTTTTAATAAGAGACGTACACTGCTTTTTGGATATAAAACGGCAGGACTGAACGGCGTCAACAAGCATTTTCAGCTCCGCAAGCTCAAAGTCTCTGCTTAATGTACGAAAGCCGCCGCTTCTTCCCTCCACCTGCATAACGTCGATAAGCCCCGCGTCATCAAGCGCGTATATATCGCTGTAAACGCTTTTTCTTTCGGCTGAAATCCCATACTTTTCGAGGAGCTCTATTATTTTTTTAGTTGTAACCGAGTGATTTTCGTCCGTTTCTCTTAAAAGAATATCTCTGACGTAAAGCGCTTTAAGTCTTTGGTTTTCCTTTTTCATAGCATTTTTCCTCTATTTTAATATCGTAAGTTACAATTTATAACGAGTTTGCAATTTTCTTAAATAATCTTCCGCGCTGCTCAAAATTTTCAAAAGCATCAAAGCTTGCCGATGCCGGAGAAAGCAAAACCTTGCCTCCGTCCTTGGTTAGCTCCGCCGCTATACGCACCGCTTTTTCAAAGTCATTTTCATAGTAAACGTTACAGCTTTGTCCGTAGGCGCACTGTTTTTCTATCGCTTTTTTTATCACGTCGGCTGACGCGCCCGTTACCACTACGTTATCTGCACGTTTTAGCAGCTCATACGCAAACTCTCCGTAATCGAGATGCTTATCGTATCCGCCGCAGATTACAGTCAGCGGCTTTTCAAAGCATTTAAGCGTTATAACAGACCTCGACGGAGTGGAATCAATGGAGCTGTTATAGAACGAGACTCCGCCTATATTTCGCACAAATTCCATTCTGTGCTCCGCTCCCGAAAAGGTTTCAAAAACGCTCTTTATATCGGAAAAGGCAGCGTCATTTTTGGTTATTCCGATAGCCGTCATATAGTTTTGTATATTATGAAATCCGGGGATTTTTATTATATTTCCGTCAAGTATCCTTTTTCCGTAAAGGTAAATACCGCCGTCCTTAAAATATATATCGGTATTATCTCCCGATGGAGAGATTTCGGTAATTTTACTCGGTAGCGAATGCTTCTCTACACTTAAATATTTATTTTTTAGCAGCGATAACGTTTGGGTATCGGTTACAAGCTCACAGCAGCCCTTTCCCGAATAAATACGCCGTTTAGCACTTACGTATTCCGTCATATTTCTATGGTAATCAAGGTGATTTTCGGTTATATTGGTTATCGCCGCGATATACGGAGAAGTGCACATAGTCATAAGCTGAAAGCTTGAAAGCTCGGCAACGGTAACGTCATTTTCCGTAAGAAGGTCAAGAAATGAGATAAGCGGAGTACCGATATTTCCCCCAACAAACACTCTTTTTTTACTGTTTTCAAAGGCTTTTTCAAGGATTTTTCCTGTAATGGTGGTTGTTGTTGTTTTTCCGTCGCTACCGGTTATTCCGTATATTTTCCCCCTTGCTCTTTCAAAAAACAGCTCCGTTTCGCTGCTTAAAATCGCTCCGCTATCTACCGCCTCGGTTACCTCTCTCCGAAAGGGGCTTATCCCCGGCGTTCTGAACACAAAGTCAAATTTATTTTTATTTGTACTGTTAAAAAGCTTTATGCCTCCACATCCGTCTTTTTCCGTTTCCGAAATAATTACAGCTTCCGACTTCTTTTTATCTGCTACGGTAACGTTTGCTCCGTTTTTTATCAGCCATTTCGCAAGCGCTCGGTTTGATTTTCCAAATCCAAGCAGCAGACATTTACTTCCTGAAAAGCTTTTCGGAAGATTAATCAAAAAATAACCCCTTTCAGATAAATAATTTCTTACAAGCATTTTTAAAGCCGAACGTATATGGACGAACCTAAAATATATACCGAACGAAATCCGAATATCACAGCTGAAATTCGAATTTATAACAGCAAAATTCAAAATTATTAAAGCAAAATCCGAGTTTATAACAGTGAAATTCAAAATTATTAAAGCAAAATCCGAGTTTATAACAACGAAATTCAAAATTATTACAGCAAAATCCGAATTTATAATAGCAAAAAGACCGTAGCAGATAAACTTTAACGTCTGTTAACGGTCTTTTTTCTCTTTGGTGAGAGTGGACTTATAAGCCGGGTTCTGTGCCGGTTAAAACCGACCGCAGTTATCTATCTTGGCTGCACGTCGCCGCGCAGCTCCTCGCCACCTGCGAAAAAACATCGGGCAAATGCGGATTGCTCCTTTTCGCGTGCGGTGTTGCTTTGGATAGGGTTTACATTTGCGACTTTGTTACCAAAGTGCCGGTGAGCTCTTACCTCGCCTTTCCATCCTTACCTGCCGTGAAGACAGGCGGTTTATTTCTGTTGCACTTTCCCGGAGGTTACCCTCGGCTGACGTTATCAGTTATCCTGCCCTGTAAAGCCCGGACTTTCCTCATAATAATACCTTTCGGCGTGATATTACGCAACTGCGCCGTCTACTCCCATAATCATTATACACGGAAAGAATTTTTTTGTCAAGATTATTCGTTGAATTGACCTGAAATTTGTATTTAACAGCTTAATAATTTAATTCGGCATAAAATTTGCATTTAACAGTCAAATAATTTGATTTGGCCTCAAATTTACGTTTAACAGCTTAATTTTTAAGCAGAAATAAGCTTTTTAGCTGTTTTAGTTCAGACGTTTCTCGGAAGCCCCGTTGCAAGCTCTCCCATATGCTCGCTATACCCGTATTTTACTAACTTAAACTCTCCGTCCTCGACATCAATAACGGTAACCGATGCGTTAGGCGCCCAGATTACCTCCCTTGCAAGCTCTACGGGAATCCCTTTAGCCTTAACACACGCCATTCTTATAGGGGTTGCGTGAGTAGCAATACATACCGTCTCTCCCTCGTACATTCCCGCTATCCTTAAAAGCTCGGCAATTATTCTGTCGGAAAGCTCTTTAACACTCTCGCCGCCCGTCGGTCTTGCATTACCGATATCCTCTCTCCAACACTTAAAATCCTCGGCAAATTCGGTTTCAAGATCGTTAAAAAGCCTGTTTTCCCACTCACCCGCGTAAATTTCGCGAAGCTCGGTATCAGCTATAATACTTAAATTCTTTTCGTCTGCGATATGCTCAGCAGTCTGCCACGCTCTTTTAAGATCGCTTGAATATATAACGTCTATTTTTTCGTTTTTAAGGTATTTTGCCGTACACTGCGCCTGCCTATGCCCAAGCTCGGTAAGGTCAAGGTCGGTATGTCCGAGAAAGGAACGAACGAGATTTCCTTCGCTCTGTCCGTGTCTGACAAGAATAAGTCTGCATTTACTCATAATATCTCTCTTTTCGTCATATTTTGCCGTAGTTAAAGCCGTAATCGTTATTTGTTTACGATTTACGGCTTAGCTTGTATTATATTTCTGCCGTCCGACATGTGTTTTTCGGTGGCGTTTTTTAGTTAGGTTCTGTAATCTCCGTTGATTTTTACGTACTCGTAGGTAAGATCGCAGCCGTACGCGGTAGCATCGGCTTCTCCGTCTCCGAGCTGAACCTTTATAATAATGTCGTCCTCAAGGAGAATTTCCTTAGCCTTCTCCTCGGAAAAATCAATTCCTGCTCCGTCTTTACATACCGGAATTTCACCCTTCGCGCTAACAAACGTTACGTCAACCTTGTTTATATCAACCTCGGCGCCGCTGTAACCGATAGCACAGAGCACGCGTCCCCAGTTAGCATCGGATCCAAACATTGCCGCCTTTACGAGCGATGAGCAGATTACACTTTTTGCTATAATTCGGGCGTTTTCCTTATCCTTTGCTCCGGTAACTGCGCATTCAAGAAGCTTAGATGCTCCCTCACCGTCCTTGGCAATTGCCTTACAAAGCTTTGTTGTAACCGCGTTAAACGCAGCGGTAAAGCTGTAAAAATCGTCGTTTATCTCCGTTATTTCGGTATTTCCCGCCATTCCGTTCGCAATAACCGAAAGCATATCGTTCGTCGAGGTATCTCCGTCAACCGAAATCATATTAAAGGTATCTTTAACGTCGTTTTTAACTACTTTATTTAACATTTCCGAGGAAATAGCGCAGTCGGTTGTAACGAATACGAGCATAGTAGCCATATTCGGATGTATCATTCCCGAGCCCTTTGCGATACCTCCTATGCGGCAGGTCTTTCCCCCCGCAGTGAACTCAACGGCAACCTCCTTAAGCTTTGTGTCGGTCGTCATTATAGCGTTTGCCGCATCCTGACTGTTGTCATATCCGAGAGCCTCGGTAAGCTCCTTCATTCCGTTCTTTATCGGAGTAATATCAAGAGGCTGACCTATAACACCGGTTGAAGCGCAGATAACATCGCTTGACTTAATATCGGTGTACTCCTCTACAAGCTTACACATAGCCTCCGCAATTTCTATTCCGTTTGCGTTACAGGTGTTGGCGTTTCCGCTGTTACATATTATCGCCTGCGCGTAGCCGTCGGCAATATTTTTCCTTGTAACGGTTATAGGCGCACCCTTTACAAGGTTCTGAGTATAAACGCTCGCGGCGGTACATTTTTTATCGCTTATAATAAGAGCAAGGTCCTTTTTGCTCTTATTTTTACGTATTCCGCAGTGTATTCCCGCAGCCTTAAAGCCTATGGCGGCGGTAACTCCACCGTTAATGTATTTCATATTAAACTCCATTCCGCTGCCGTTAGCAGCCGTACAAAATTATAACCAAATTTCTGTGTTTTAAAAGGGTGTAAAACAAAATAAATCGTTTAGACCTTCAAGAAATTTCGGGCGTAAAATCCTTTTTATCTGCACAAGTTAAGCGTTACGCTAACCGTTTTCCTTCCGTTTTCACACAGACGGTGCAGGAAGCTAAACGTTCCCTGCACCATCATTACAGTAAATCAGTCCTTCTTATTCTTTGCGTCAATCATCGCCTTGACCTTAATAGGAAGTCCAAAGAGATTTATAAATCCTGCGGAATCCTTCTGGTCGTAAACGTGATCCTCGTCAAAGGTTGCAATCTCCTCGTCGTAGAGAGAGTACGGAGAGGTTACGCCTGCGTTAATCATATTTCCCTTATAGAGACAAAGCGTTACGTCGCCGGTTACGGTCTCCTGAGTCTTGTCAACGAATGCGGAGAGAGCCTCACGAAGAGGTGTGAACCACTGACCGAAATATACAAGCTCAGCAAAGCGTCCCGCTACAAGCTCCTTGTAGTGCTGCGTATCTCTGTCAAGCGTAAGGGTTTCAAGAACCTCATGCGCTCTGTAAAGAATGGTTCCGCCGGGAGTTTCGTAAACACCTCTCGATTTCATACCAACGAGACGGTTTTCAACGAGGTCGGCAAGACCAATTCCGTTTTCTCCGCCTATCTTATTGAGCTTTTCAATTATTTCAACCGCAGAAAGCTTCTCGCCGTCTATCGCGACCGGAATACCCTTTTCAAAGCTGATTTTTACGTAGGACGGCTTATCGGGAGCCTTAAAGGGCGAAATTCCGAGTTCAAGGAAGCCTTCCTTATCGTACATAGGCATATTTGCGGGATTTTCAAGGTCGAGTCCCTCGTGGGAAAGGTGCCAGAGGTTCTTATCCTTTGAATAGTTGGTTTCACGGTTAATCTTAAGCGGAATGTTGTGCGCCTCCGCGTAGTCTATCTCCTCGTCTCTCGACTTGATGTTCCACTCACGCCAGGGAGCGATTATCTTCATTTCGGGAGCAAATGCTTTTATAGTAAGCTCGAAACGAACCTGGTCGTTTCCTTTTCCGGTACAGCCGTGGCAGATTGCGTCGGCTCCCTCAGCCTTTGCTATCTCAACAATTCTCTTTGCAATTACGGGACGTGCAAAAGAGGTTCCGAGGAGATAATCACCCTCGTATTTTGCACCCGCCTTAAGTGTCGGGAATATAAAGTCCTCGACAAATTCCTTTTTAAGGTCTTCGATGTAGAGCTTGGACGCGCCCGTCTTTATAGCCTTCTCTTCAAGTCCGTCAAGCTCGGTTCCCTGACCGACGTCTCCCGAAACAGCGATAACCTCACAGTTATCGTAATTTTCCTTTAACCACGGTATAATTATAGAGGTATCAAGACCTCCCGAATATGCTAAAACTACCTTTTTTATTTTCTTGTCCGACATTTTTTTGTCTCCTTTAAATATGTTTTGTAAGTTTATGCAACAATTATACACTATTTATCTTGATTTGTCAAGTACTTTTTTGCAAAAAAACAAGATTTTTTCACTAAATAATTATAATAAATCTCTACACGGCTGTTTTTTAAAGATTCCAAATCGTACCCCTGAAGTCCGGAGTGTATTTTTTGTGAATATTTATAATAATTATTCAGCGTTTATTCTTTTTGACAAAAACAGAAATTAAAATAAATAGCAAAAAAAGTCTTAAAAAAGCGATTTTTAGAAATTTTTTAATTTAAATTATGAAAACCCTCTTGCATTTGCACAAAAATTGTGCTATACTAATATAAATGGTAAATTTGTATTACAGAAATGAGGTCCCGCATTATGAATCCCTACTGCGAAAATCCTACCGAGCCGCTTCGCATACAAAAGGTAGAAAATTTCCGTATAACTCCGCATCTTCACACCTCTGCGGAGCTTATCTACATTGAAAAAGGAGATGCCCTTCTCACACTCGGCTCTCTTGAATTCAATTTATATTCCGGAGATTTCGCTTTGATTATGCCAAGCACACTCCACAGCGTAACGCCTGTTTCGGAGGAGCTGACGTTATACGTCATAAATGCAAAGTGCGATCTTATTCCGGATATTACAAAGCGTCTCAGCGGTCTGCGCCCCGCATCTCCCGTTTTAAGAAGGGTGGATGTTCCGCAGAACCTTCTTTACGCATTCTCCGCAGTCGCTGCCGAAAGAGACCGTTACATAGCGCACAGTTGGATACACCTTATGTTCACCATTGTTATATCCGGACTGCGTTTTGCTGAGATACACGACGGAGTTACCTCTAATCTTTCAAACAGAGTTCTTTCCTATCTCGGAATGCATTACCGCGAGCAGATTTCGCTCGATCAGCTTGCTGAGGCAATGGGAGTTAGCCGTTTCCATCTCTCTCACCTTTTCTCAAACAAGCTTGGAATAGGCTTCAAGGAGTATCTTAACAATTTAAGAGTTGAATACGCCAAGGGGCTTCTTCGTACCACCGACACCCCTATCGCAAGCATTTACGAGATTTCGGGATTTGAAAATCAGCGTACCTTTAATCGCGTATTTAAGGAAAACACCGGCGCTTCTCCCCGCGACTACCGTCTCGGACGTGAAAGCTTCGGCGTTCCGGATCCTAAAAAGATTGACGTAACAATTCCTACCCTTGATAAAACCGTTCCGACTCTTTCAAGGATAGATATTGCGGACGAGTATATTGACACACCTCTTGTAATTGAGGAAGCCGAGCCTGTAAAGACAAGGGCTTCACGCCGTACAAAAAAATAGTAAAACGGCAGAAACGCCTAAGGTAAAAAACAAGAACAACGCTTGGTTCTTTTGATTTTAAAACATTAAGCGATCAACGATTCGTTGGTCGCTTTTTTATGTATCGCAAAACGTAAGTATTCCCTTTATTACGCGCATATTTTACATAAAAATATAAAAACATCTTGATTTTAGCGTAATGATATGATAAAATAGTTTTATACAATCATTTGTTATTTTATAACAAAACCACCTAACATAATGTAATTTTAGATAAAGTTTTATGATTTTAATAATATAAGGAGCTGTCTATGAAAAAAATATACGGTAAAAACGCTCTTGTCGGTCAGTCCGGCGGTCCCACCGCGGCTATTAACGCCTCTCTTTCCGGTGTTATCTCCGAGTGGCTTGAAAATCAGAGCGGTACTCTTTACGGAATGGCAAACGGAATAACAGGTATTCTCGACGAAAGGCTTTATAATCTCACAGAAATTTTCAGCGGAAAAACGAGCGACCTTGAACGTCTGAAGCTCACGCCCGCTGCGGCTCTCGGCTCTTGCAGAAAAAAGCTTCCAACCTATGAAAACGACGGGCAGTTTTACGAAACGCTTTTCGGTCTTTTTGAAAAATATGAAATAGGTTATTTTTTCTACATAGGCGGCAACGATTCAATGGACACGGTGGCAAAGCTCTCAGCTTACGCCGAGGCGCGTGATATAGACGTTAAATTCGTCGGCATACCGAAAACGGTTGACAACGACCTTTGCGGAACCGACCACACTCCCGGCTTTGGCTCCGCTGCGAAGTTTGTTGCTTCGGTTTGTGCCGAAACCAAGCGCGATACCGCTGTTTACACACAAAAATCTGTTACTGTAATTGAGATTATGGGACGCGACGCGGGCTGGCTTACCGCCTCCGCAGCTCTTGCTAAAACAAAACACACGAGCGGTCCCGATCTTATATATCTTCCTGAGGTTCCTTTCTCCTTCCAGCAGTGCTTTAACGATATTAAGCGTTGCTGGGAAACGAGTCCCGACGTTCTTATTGCCGTTTCAGAGGGCATAAGAGATAAGGACGGAAATTACATAAGCGCCGATTCCACTAAAAAGGATACGTTTGGACACGCAATGCTCTGCGGAGCGGCGAATATGCTCAAAAACCGCGTCGAGGAGTATTTCGGGTGCAAGGTTCGTGCCATTGAGGTAAATACTCCGCAGCGTAGCGCAGGACACTGTCTCTCGCTTACCGACATTAATGAATCGTTTAACGTCGGCGCATTTGGTGTAAAGGAAGCGATAAGCGGAAAAAGCGGAATAATGGCGGCAACCGTAAGAATTTCGGACGCTCCGTACACCGTAAAAAACGAGTCGTTCCCCGTACGTGATATTGCAAACAAGGTAAAGAGTGTTCCGCGTGAATTTATTAACGCCGAGGGCAACTACGTTACCGAGGCGGCGCTTACATACCTTCGCCCGCTGATTTTAGGCGAGTGCAGTCTTTTATACTCCGACGGAGTACCGATGCACTACGTTTTTCCGAAGATATGATAAAAAGCCTTCTCCTGCAGGAGAAGGCTTTTTTGTTTGTTTATTTGATTTCTATCCACATTGCGGGACGAACTGCCGTACTGCTTACGTTTTTTGCGCTGCCGTGAACTCCGTTACCGCTTTCGCTGATATTACCGGTATCTCCGACGAAGGTTGCAGAATCCTGTCTGTGTCCCGGTGTACGCAGCCACCACATGCCATAACCTCCGTTGCTCTTAAAATAGCTTGCTCCTTGCGTTGCCGCAAACCACGTAGGCTTACATTTCCTTTCCTTTTCCGAGCTGAAATACGTGTTTGCCTCTGAAACGCTTAATAAAAATATGTAATCCTGCGTTGCGTTTCCGGGAGAGGTGTCGTAATCCGGGTTGCTGTCTGCCGGAACGTCAGAAAGTACAATCAGCTCCTTGTCCTCGGCGGAAAACGCCGCATTAAAGAAACCGTTATTAAGCCACCTGCGGAGAGAACACGTTTCCCACGTTACGTCAGTGTAGGTTTCGTTGTATTTTTTACAGTCAAGGCCGTATTTGCTGATAACGAGCGCTTTTCCGTCCTTTACGTCAAGAACGAGCCACTCTATCGGCTCTTCGTCGTACGACCACTGATCGTACTTACCAAGCTTAATATAGCCTCCGACCTCGACAACTCCGAGTCTGTCGTAGGCCTCTTGTCCGTATTGCGCTATAAACAAATTTTTGCGCGCTAAAACGCTTTCCTCCATTTTCGCGACGCTGTCTTTATATTCACCCAGTTTCTCGAATTTCGCTATCGCCTCGGTGTATCTGAGTTCGCTCATGAGCGCTATCGCATCGTTATACATCACACTCGGAAGGATAACTGTATTAAGAACAATAACAAACGCAATAACAAAGGCTACGGCTGACGTTGCGATAAAAGCAATTTTTATTTTGCGTTTCTTTCTTTTTTCATTTTCTATGCGTCGCTCTTCCGCCTGTCTTTCAAGCTTTATTTTCTCCGCTTTTTCTCTTTCCAGCTTCTCTTTAAGGCTCGCCGCCTCCTTGATACGCTCTGCCTCGCGCGCCGCCTCCGCTGCGCGTTCCCTTTCTATGCGTTCATCCTCCGCCTTTTTCTGAAGTCGCTGTATTTTTTCCTCGCAAGCGCGAGCGCGGTCCCTCGCATCTTTATAATCAGCAATAGAATTAAACACTTCTACGGCTTTTTTAAGCTTTGAAATATTATACGTCTTATAATCGTCCATCGCTTTAAGGTAAACTGACTCACGGTTTGCGGCTTCATTACGCTCGTTTATCTCTTTAATGTAACCGTCAAGCTCGGCGTTAAGCGCCCCGTCGCCAAAACGGGCTAATTTTTTATAATTTCCGCTGCCATCAAACGGCTTTGCGCAGTGCTTTAAATCCTCTCGCTTTTTAACGTTAAGCTCCGCCATAAGCTTTCCGAGATACGCGCTCGGATTTTTGGGCTCCTGATTTAAAACCTGCTCACAAAACTCGTCTGCTTTTTCAAAATCTCCGTCCTCAAGGAACATAAATGCGCGTTCAATCAGCGCGGCGGTGTTAACGCCGCCCACAATCGGTGCGCCGCCCGGCTCTCTTATCACGGTGGTTTCCTTTATAACCGGCTCCTTGATTACGGTTTCCTTTATCTCCCTTACAACAGTTTCCTGCTTTGGCTTAAAGCTCTCCATAACCTTTTTGATTCCGCGAACAAGGTCGTTTGCAAAACCGATTTTTCCCATATCCTGCGCCTGAAGATGCGCAAATTCGTCGGGAAGATCGTACGCGTCCATATCGCGATAGCAAGGAATAAGAAGCTTTTTTCTGTCCTTTTTGATAATTTTCAGGTATCTTGACCACTCGTTTTTAACCCAGATAGCGTTGAAGTATTCGGGCTTGGTTCCTACAACAAGCATAACCTTTGCGGAGTTAAGAGCGGCGAAAATTATTGGCTCGTAGTCGCGTCCGAGCTTGCCCTCAAGCGTTATAGCGGCATAAAAAACCTTAAACCCTGCGTCTGTCAGCTCGTAATAAATATCGTTAGCAATAACGCTGTCGCGGGTTTTACCTCCGGTTTCGTCCGTTTCCTTATAACAGATAAAAACGTCGTAGCTCTCCTCTTTTTGCGCGAGTGCTAAAATATCCTTCTGTATCCTGTCAATCTCCCTTGCCTGTTCTTCGTAAAGTGTGCGGCGCTCGTAGTCTGCGTGTTCGATAGCGGATTTAAAATCTCCGTCTGCTATTATTGAATCAAATGAAGCTCTATGGCAGGTGGGAACCATTTTACCGCTTGACTTATCGTCAACGTACTCTATACCGTATTTACACAGCACAAGTCCATAGTAAGCCTCCGATTCGTTTGGCGCGGTTTCCACTATCTTTTCATAAACAGCCTCCGCCTTGTCAAACTCACATCTGCGACGAAGAGCGTTTGCCCTGTTAAATAGGTTACGAAGGCTATCGTCCTCCGCCTTTGGAAGCGTCTGCTTCGTGCGACAGTATTTACACTCGGCAATCGCAGCTCCTTCAGTTATATCAAGATCGCCGCCGCAAAATTTACAGTTAAGTAGCATTTTTTATTCCTTCTTTTTTATTTTTGACAAAAATAAATTCTTTGTCAAATTTAGTATAACACTTTTTTCATATTTTGTCAATACGCGCGTAAATAAACAAGCATTCTGCTCTCACAAATATATGTTTTACAAGTTCTGCGCACGGTTTTAAAAACAAAAACGGGTACGCCTACAAGTAAGCGCACCCGCGTTTTTATTTAGCTTAACTTCCTATTATACTTCGGGAATGTTAATTTCGATCTCCTTGCCAAGACGAGCGGAATCTGCGATTCCGGAAAGGATAGCCTGGTTGTAGATGATCTGGCTGGTGGGTACCGGTATAGGAGCGGTTCCCTTACATGCGTCGAGGAAGGAACGAATCTTCTTGTCGAAGAGCGATGCGGATTTATCCTCGGGGATAATCGGTATCTCGGTGCAAACCTGGCTGCCCGCAACCTCGTGATAAATCTTCATAGGACCGCCAACTGTTCCGTTCCAGCAGTCGGTGCTGGGGATTCTAAGTCCACCCTTAGTACCGAGAATGATGGTATCACCGGGGGTGTCGATGTTCATAGCCCATGCTATTCTGAAGTCGAGGATAATGTCGCCCTCAAGTCTTATGAACGCAGCTGCGAAGTCGTCAACTCCGAAGAGCTTTGCATATTCCTCTCTCTTATCGGCACGGTAGCCGCTGTAATTACTGGACTTACCGAAGAAATCGCTCTTATATCCGGAAACGGTGAGCGGCTTCGGATAACCGATTGCGTTAAGTACCATATCGAGGGAGTAGCATCCGATGTCGGCAAGAGCGCCAAGTCCTGCGGTTCTGTCCTCGATAAAGGTGGTTCCGAAGGGGGTAGGAATACCGCGACGGCGTCCGCCACCCGTCTGAATGTAGTAGATTTTTCCGAGCTCGCCGCTTTCAACGATCTCCTTAATCTTCTGCATATTTGCGTCAAGACGCGGCTGGAAGCCTATGGAAATAACCTTTCCGGATTCCTTTTCAGCCTTCATTATCGCGATAGCCTCGTCAACGGTTACGCACATCGGCTTCTCAAGAAGAACGTGAATACCCGCATTAAGGGTGTCGATAGCGCAGTTTGCGTGCTGACGGTTATATGTACAAATGGATACAGCGTCAAGCTTTAAGTTGTCGTTGTCCTCAAGCATTTCCTTGTGGGAAGCGTAATCGGTTTTAACGCCCTCAACTCCGAATTTCTTGAAGAAAGCCTCTGCCTTTCCGGGAACAATATCAGCACCCGCAACGATTTCAACGTCGGGCATCTTCTTATACGAGATGATGTGCTGCTCTGCGATCCAGCCGGTACCAATGATACCTACGCGAAGCTTTTTCGAGGTGTCAATAGCCTTTTTTTCCTGATTTGCTGCATTAGGATCTAAATATGCCATTTTATTTTCTCCTTTTAAAAGAATAAATTTACGTAAGTTTTCTTACTTAACTCATAGTATATCATAATATTTATAAAATTTCAAGGGGTTTTTATTATTTTTATAGATATTTCACAATTATTTTTCGACTTTTTTCCTCCCCCTATGTAATGGGAGATGCTGAACAAAGCAACGCGGAAGGGTTGTAAAAGAAAAGGTTTCATTAAAAGACTCCCACGCACCTAACCCCGTTTGGAGCAGTTTGCGGCGCAAGCTTATCTCCTTACACAAGGTCGCCAAAATACATAATTTGTCTATTTTATCTCCGGCACCTCTATCTCAATCTCTCTGCCGAGACGAGCGGATTTTGCTATTCCGTCGATAATCGCTTGGTTGTAAATTATCTCGGACGTCGGTACGGGGACCGGCGCTTCTCCCTTACACGCGTCAAGGAATGAACGTATCTTTTTATCGAACAGAGAGTAGTTTTTGTCGGCAGGGATAATCGGTATCTCGGTACAGACCTGACTGCCCGCTACCTCGTGATAAATCTTCATAGGACCGCCAACCGTTCCGTTCCAGCAGTCGGTACTGGGGATACGGAGTCCTCCCTTTGTACCGAGAATTATAGTGTCTCCGGGGGTATCAATGTTCATAGCCCATGAAATTCTGAAATCAACGATTATACCGCCTTCAAGACGGATAAACGCCGCAGCAAAGTCGTCAACGCCAAATTTTCCCGCGTATTCCTCGCCCTTGCCCTTCGGGTAACCCGAATATTTTGGGTTTTTACCGAAAAAGTCGCTCTTGTATCCTGTTACAGTGAGGGGCTTCGGGTAACCGATGGCTTTAAGAACCATATCAAGCGAGTAACAGCCGATGTCGGCAAGCGCTCCGAGACCCGCGGTTTCGTCCTCAATAAAGCTGGTTCCTCTTGAAGCGGGAATACCGCGCCGGCGGCCGCCGCCCGTCTGAATGTAATAGATTTTTCCAAGCTCACCGCTTTCGACGATTTCCTTAATTTTCTGCATATTGGCGTCAAGACGCGGTTGGAAGCCTACCGAAAGAACCTTTCCGGTTTTCTTCTCTACACGCATCATTTCGATAGCCTCCTCCGTCGTAACGCTCATAGGCTTTTCGAGAAGAACGTGAAGCCCTGCGTTAAGCGAGTCTATCGTACAGTCCTTGTGCTGACGGTTATAGCTACAAACCGAAACGGCGTCAAGCTGTAAGCTTTTGTCCTCGAGCATCTCCTTATGCGACGGGTAATCGGTTTTAACGCCCTCTACTCCGTTTTCTTTGAAAAACGCCTCCGCCCTTCCCGGAACGAGGTCGGCGCCCGCCACTATTTCAACATCGGGCATTTTTTTGTAGGAAATCACGTGCTTTTGTGCGATTCCGCCGGTTCCTATTATACCTATGCGGAGCTTTTTAGACGCATCAACCGTCTTTTTTTCCTGATTTGCGGCGTTAGGATCAAGATATGCCATTTTTTATTTCCTCCAAGCGTAATTTCTAACATATATTAAATTAATAAATTTACTTAAAACACAGCGCTACCGACAGATAAGTTCAAGTCTCTTTAATTCTGACGTCTTACGCTTTTATATTCGTCGTAGTAGCGGTAATAAGCGCAGTCGTTATTCTGTCCCGAAAGAAAATCCACGGCGTCGTCCTCGTCGAGACTGACTGTACAGACGTATCCGTCCATATCGTCATCGTAGTCGTAATAGACACAGCTTTCGCAGTTTTTTACCTTATTTTTTTCTTTTTTCTCCATAATAAAGCTTTCCTTTACCTACTTTAACAATTTAAAAAGTCTTTTTCAGCTTTGTTTTCCCGTAAAAAATGTGGTATAAGCATAAATTTTCATTAATTTCTATTGACAAACGGTATCTTTCGTGCTATAATACAGACACCTACACGAACAGAAAAATTTAATCAGGGGTGCTGAAAAGCTATTCGGCTGAGACGCGGTTGATTACCGTAAACCCTTTAAACCTGATACGGGTAATTCCGGCGAAGGGAGATTATTTGTAAAAGATATTTTTCATTTAATCCCGCACGGTTACCCCGCCGCGGGATTTTTGTTTTCCGTTTTTATCTGCGCGACGCGGTATGCTACGTTTAAATTTTTTCTCCCTTGAAAACCTTTTTGACGGCTTTTCTAAGTGGTGTGCAGGAATAAATTTTACGCAGCTGCCGATCGGCAGCGGAAAGAGGTTAAAATGAACCGAAAAAAGGTTCTCGCGCTGTGCGAGTGCGCTATAATTATAGCGCTTGCGGTAATCCTTGATTACCTTTCAAAATTTATATCGTCCTTCTTCCCAAATCCGTGGGTAAACGGCGGGGGAATAACAATCGCTATGGTACCGCTTATCTTCATATCCTACCGACACGGATTTTTATGGGGAACTATTACCGCCTTTGCCTATTCGCTTCTTCAAATAGTTATGGGCTGGTATGCTCCTCCCGCGGCAACGCTTCTCTCCTTCGTGCTTTGCATTCTGCTTGACTACGTTTTGGCGTTCACCGTGCTCGGAACCGCTGTTTTCTTTGCCAAGCTATTTAAAAAACGGATTTTCGGCTACGCCTTCGGAGCCTTTACCGTCTGTATGCTGCGTTTCGTATGCAGCTTCCTCTCGGGCGCAATTCTCTGGGGAGAATACATAACGTGGGGCTTTGAAAACGTATGGGCATTTTCCTTTATCTACAACGTTTCCTATATGCTCCCGAATGCCGTTCTTTCCGCGGTAATAACCGCGTCTCTCTGCTCGGTATTCAATCCGCTGACTCTTAAACGCTATCAAAAGCAAAGGTCGGAAACGGAAAACGGTAACGTATAATCGATTTTCTGGTACTTTTACATTTAAAACGGATTTTAAAGGAATGAACGGGGTTATCCTCGTTCATTTTTTTATTTGGTTAACTGCTTTATCCCTTACCGGGCTTTTGTTTTTCGTAAAGAAAACTCATTCAAGCTCACCAAGTGAGTGCATAATTATACCGCAAAGCGCTACCGCCGCGGTTTCTGCGCGAAGTATTCTTTTTCCGAGATATACGGTTTTATAACCCTTCTCCCTTGCAAGCTCGCTTTCGGCAACACTAAAACCGCCCTCGCTGCCGACGACTATCGCCGTATCTCCTTTTAATGAGCGGAAATCAGCCTCGTTTTCGGTAGCAAACTCGCAAGCAAAAAGCTTATTTTCCGCGGTTTCTCCGTGAAGGAGAGCTTTTTCAAAGCTGTCTGCGTAGCTGACAGGCGGAGCGATAGCGCGACCGCACTGCTTTGCGGCTTCAACGGAAACTCTGTTAAGTCTCGAAAGCTTGTTATCGTTTATATATGCCGAGGAGAACTCGGAATCGAAAACCACGATATTTTTAACGCCAAGCTCTACCGCCTTCTGTACGACAAGCTCGGTTTTATCTCCTTTAAGGTATCCCGCGATAAGCGTTACGGAGCTACGAGTCTCGGTGTCCGACATTCTCTTTTCGGTTATGCTGACCGCCATATCCTTTTTGTTAATAGCGGTAACCGTTCCGATATACTCGTATCCACTGTTATCGCAGACTATAATCTGCTCGTTTTCCTTAATTCGGAGTACGCTTACCGCATGGCGGAACTCCTCTCCGCCAATTATAAGCCCGTCCGTTATTTCCGAAACAAAAAATCTTCTTAAATCACTCATTTTAAAATTCCCTAAATTTCTTTGTAAACCACACGTCCTCAATGGGAAGCGAGACTACCTTTTCACGCAGGTACTCAAATTCACCCGCGTCTTCTTTAAATGCAAAACGGATATACCTTGAATAAAGTGCCTGATATTTATATCCGTCCTTTTTGTCATCTCGGTTTATTCCGTACTTGCCGTCTCCAAGCAGCGGATGTCCTATCGAAGCCATATGCGCTCTTATCTGATGCGTTCTGCCTGTTACAAGCTCGACGTCAAGAAGCGCGTCTCCGTCCTTTTCTCCAATAACGGTATATTTCGTTATTATCGTTTTAACGTCTCCCTTTGCAGGCTTGGTTTTATATACGGTAACGGTGTTTTTTTCGCTATCCTTTATAAGGTATCCGTAAAGGGTATCCTTTTTCTTTTCCGGCATACCGTGAACTGCGCAGACATAGCGCTTTACTATCTCGTCGTTTTTTATTTTCTCGTTAATAAACCTGAGCGCCGCCGCCGTCTTTGCTGCTATGACAAGGCCTCCCGTGTTTCTGTCTATTCTGTTGCAGAGCGCGGGCTGAAAGGAATTTTCCTCGTCAGGGATATACTCCCCCTTTCGGTAAAGGTACGCTTTTATATGGTTTATAAGCGTATTTACGTCCTCACTGTCGTCCGAATGAACGATAAGCCCCGGCTTTTTGTTGCAGACTATTATGTTTTCGTCCTCGTAAACCGGAGTAACCGTCGGGATTATCGCTTTAAAGGAGCTTTCCGGTGTGTCCCCCGCAAAAAAATCGTCTTTTAGGTAAAGCTCTATTACGTCGCCCTCGCTTAGTCTTTGCGACGGTTCCGCGCGCTTTTTGTTCACCTTTATTTTCTTTGTACGCAGCGCCTTGTACAGCATTGACTGCGGAAGCGCCTTTAAGGTCTTGGTTAAAAATTTATCAAGCCTTTGGTCGGCGTCGTTTTTGTTTACAGTGTAGCTTTTATACATAAATTTCTCCAAGTTTTGCAAGGAACCGTAAATAGGTGTTTTTCATTCTTATTGCTTAACCGCTTCGATACGGCTGCCTGTATCCTCGGCACGGCTGTTTTCTACCGTTATCTCCCCGTCGCGAAGTCTCTCTGCGGCAACCGCAAGCATAAGCTTAATACGGTTTTCCTGATTTACGCGCGTAGCTCCGGGATCGTAGTCTATCGGAACGATATTCGCCTTCGGATAAAGGCTTCTGATTTTTCTTATCATTCCTTTTCCTACAATATGGTTGGGCAGGCAGCCAAAAGGCTGGGCGCAAACGATATTTTCGTATCCCGAATGAGCAAGCTCTATCATCTCTGCAGTAAGCAGCCAGCCTTCTCCCATTTTAGCACCGTAGCCTATAACGTCGCTTACCGTAGCCTTAAGCTCGTCGTAAGACAGAGGCTTATGGTACTGCGGGTATTCGCTAAGCACCTTATGCATTACGCCGTCTGTCTTTTTGAGTATATTAAGCAGCTTTTCGCAGATAAACCTTTTAATCCTGCTTCCGCCGTAAAGCTTAATGTCCTCTATTCTGTTATCAATCTTAAAGCTGATAAAGCCCATTATGCCGGGAACGTTTACCTCGCAGTCCTGCGATTTTAAGAACTCCTCAAGATCGTTATTCGCAAGAGAGGAATATTTTACGTATATTTCGCCGACAACACCGACCTTCACCTTCGGCGTTATTTTTCTTTCGATAGCGGCAAAGTCAGCCGTTATGGCTCTCATATTCTTCTCAAGAGCGCCACTTGTCCAGCCCTTACCGTTTTTCAGCTGCTCCGAAAGAACATTTACCCATTTATCTACCGTTCTTTCAGACGCGCCCTTTTCCGTTTCGTAAGGCTCGGTCTGGTTTTTAAGCAGCATAAGAAGGTCTCCGTAGCAAAGGGAGATTATAAACTTAACAAGCATCGGCACAGAAAGCTTTAAGCTGCTCTCCTTTTCAAGACCGGAAATATTAAAGGATATTACCGGAATATGACCGTAACCCGCCTTGCGGAGCGCCTTTTTAAGAAGGTGTATGTAGTTTGACGCGCGGCAGCCGCCTCCCGTCTGGGTTATCAGCAGCGCGGTGCTGTCGAGGTCGTATTTACCCGAATTAAGCGCGTCTATCATCTGCCCTATTACGAGGAGCGCCGGATAGCAGGTATCGTTATGGACGTATTTCAGTCCCTCCTCCACCACAGACGGCCCTTTGTTTGACAGAATTTCAACGTTATATCCGTAGGATAAAAATATATTTTTCAGTATGCAAAAATGTATGTGTACCATATCGGGAGCAAGTATCGTATAGGTTTTTTTCATTTCGTTTTTAAACGGTACGCTCGACACAATATGAGATTTGATTTCTTTCATAAAGCTCCATTCCGCCGCCTTAAAAGCGGCTGCACATAATTAATTTTAAAAGTCGCTTTTATTTTGAGATTGCGGAGAAAAGACTGCGAAGTCTGATTTTTACCGCTCCGAGATTGGTTATTTCATCAATCTTAATCTGCGTGTATATCTTTCCCTCGCTGTCAAGTATAGCTCTCGTTTCGTCGGTTGTAATAGCGTCAACTCCGCATCCGAAGGAGACAAGCTGAACGAGATCCATATCCGATTTGTTAGCTATGTATTTCGCCGCGGCGTAAAGTCTTGAATGGTAGGTCCACTGGTTAAGAACTCCAACCTTAAACCTCTCCATTTCACAGCTTACGCTGTCCTCGGTAATAACCGCCGCTCCGAGCGAGGTTATAAGCTTATTGATTCCGTGGTTAATTTCCGGATCAACGTGGTACGGCCTACCCGCGAGTATGATAATATGCCTACCCTCACGTCGAGCCGCCTCTACGTATTCCTTGCTCTTTAACCTAAGCGCGTTCATGTGCGCGAAGTATTCACCGTAAGCCTTTTCCGTCGCTTTTTTAACGTCGGAAAGCTTGAATACTCCGCCAAAGTGCCCGTTCATCTTTTCGGCAAATTTCTTATAAAATTCCTTCGGCTTATGTATTCCGAAATAGTCGTAGATAAATTTCGTGCCCGAAAGGCTTTTTACGTTCGCCTGAAGCACCTCCGGATAGTACGCAACAACGGGACAGTTATAGTGGTTGTCTCCAAGTCCCTCGTCAAGATTATACGTAAGACAGGGATAGAATATCGCGTCAACGCCTTCCTTTAAGAGCGCCTCGATATGTCCGTGTATAAGCTTTGCGGGGAAGCAGATGGTATCCGAGGGAATTGACTGCTGACCGTCAAGATAAAGCTTACGGTTTGAAAGCGGTGAAACCACAACCTCAAAGCCAAGCTCGGTAAGAAGCGTGTGCCAGAACGGAAGAAGCTCGTACATATTGAGACCGAGCGGTATGCCTATTCTGCCTTTATCTCCGGGAACGCCTTTATATTTAGATAAAAGCGTAAGCTTATATTCGTAAAGGTCAAGCCTGTTTTCTCCCTCTTTTTTACCGATAGGAGTATCACAGCGGTTACCAGCTATAAATTTTCTCTTTTTTCCTCCCTCGGTCGCAAAGGTGTTAACGGTAAGCTTACAGTTGTTGGTACAGCCCTTGCAGGTCGTTGCCTTAACCTCGTGCTTAAAGCCTTCAAGCTCGGAAAGAGATAAAATACTACTCTTTTCTTCAGCTTTTTCTTGCGCGTACAGTGCGGCACCGTAAGCACCCATAAGTCCCGCTATATCAGGTCTTACGACGTTCATTCCGATTTCCTTTTCAAAGGCGCGCAGAACAGCGTCGTTAAAGAACGTTCCTCCCTGAACGACTATGTTTTTTCCAAGCGAAACGGACGCGTCCTTCGTCGTCGCTCTTATAACCTTATAAAGCGCGTTTTTAACAACCGACATAGAAAGACCTGCCGATATGTTGTCAATGGTAGCTCCGTCCTTCTGTGCCTGCTTTACCGATGAATTCATAAACACGGTGCAGCGAGATCCAAGCTCAACCGGTGCCTTAGCGAAAAGCCCAAGCCTTGCAAAGTCTGCTATATCGTATTTAAGCGCTCCCGCGAAGGTCTGCAAAAATGAGCCACAGCCAGACGAGCAAGCCTCGTTAAGGAATATATTATCTACTACACCGCTTGCAATTTTAAAGCATTTTATGTCCTGACCGCCGATATCAAGTATAAAATCAACGTCGGGCTTAAAATGTCTTGCTGCATAGAAATGCGCCACCGTTTCAACAAGACCGAAGTCAAGCGAAAAGGCGTTCTTTATTATCTCCTCACCGTAACCGGTAGCGGCAGCAGCGGCTATTTTCAGGTTTGGATATTCTCTGTAAAACTCCTTTAAAAAGTCAAGCACTATCGGAACGGGATTTCCGCTGTTGCTTCTGTAAACCGAATGAAGAAGTCTTCCCTTACCGTCGGTTACCGCGCATTTAAGCGTTGTTGAGCCTGCGTCTATTCCGAGATAAACGCTTCCCTCCGATGCACCGGGCTCCGCTCTTTCAACCTTATCAAGAGCGTGTCTTTCGTAAAACTCCTTATATTCCTCCTCGCTTTCAAAAAGCGGCTCGGTGGACTTATATTTGGCATCTGTTTTTCTTTCGGCGATAGCCTTTGAAATATCGCCTATTTTGTAGGTTTTCTCCTGCGGAGCCATAGCTGCACCCATCGCAACGAAGCTCAGCGAGTTTTCGGGGCAAAAGCCTTTAACCTTAAGAGTATGGTCAAACGCCTCGCGCAGCTGAGAATGGAAGGTAAGCGGTCCTCCAAGGTAAAGGACATTTCCTTTAATCTGCCTACCCTGAGCAAGTCCCGCTACCGTTTGATTTACTACCGCGTAAAAAATTGACGCGGAGATATCTGGTATTCTCGCCCCCTGATTTAACAGCGGCTGTATATCGCTTTTTGCGAAAACTCCGCATCTTGAAGCGATAACGTATATTTTTTCATATTTTTTTGCTTCCTCATCCATTTCGTCGGGCGTTATTCCGAGCAGCGTTGCCATCTGGTCGATAAACGCGCCCGTTCCGCCCGCGCAGGAGCCGTTCATTCTTACCTCAAGCTCCTTTTCGCCGCTTTCCTCCCCCGTTAAAAACAGTATTTTTGCATCCTCTCCGCCAAGCTCTATGACGGCGTCCGTTTCGGGAGCGTATTTCAGTACCGCGGTACGGGTAGCATAGACCTCCTGAACAAAAGGAAAGCCCGCGTCCTCCGCAAAGCCCATTCCGGCAGATCCGGATATACAAAGCTTAACCTCGTCGCTATCCGAAAGATTAAATTTATTTTTTATTTTTTCGATAAGCGCCGTTGCCTTCGGGGGAATCTCAGAAAAATGTCTTTCGTAGGAATCAAATATAAGCTCCCCGTCCTCGTTAATTACCGCGCTTTTTATAGTTGTTGAACCGATATCAAGTCCGATATTCAGCATATATATCACCTTTATTATTAAATTAAAATTTGAAAATAAGTATAAAAATTAACTTATTAGTTTAATTTTAACAGAGATTAATGTATATGTCGTGAATATATTTTTGTAATTTTATAAATAAACGCAAAAAAAGAACGCACCCCGAAACGCTCATTTTACAAATTTCGGGGGGCTTTTTTATTTTTATTGACCTATGTTGAAACACTTTTTCATTAAAGCATTCATAGGGAAAGGCACAGCTTTAAGGGAATAAAAAGCGATAGCTTTTCTTTTTTTACTGCCGCTTTGAAGCGAGTGAGGATTATAAGTTAAAGGCGCATTTATAGACATTATTTGATTTTATTCGCTCATATTTAGCTTTTTATTAATATATAGCGCTTGTTAACCGCCGTTTACTTAAACGTATATAAAGAAAATAATCTTAAATCCAAAGCCTCACTAAAAACTTTTGTTATTATTAAACCATCAAAGCGTAAGAAGGTTTTTTGTCTGCCCTAAATGGTAAAACAAAAGAGTTGGGAACGCAGAAGTGAACTCTCTTGTTGCAAAGACAATAAGAGGCTCGTCGCAGAATCCCAACTCAAATGGTAGTATAACAAAAAAAACTGCCAACTGTCAAGGGTAGGATTTTAAATTAATATTCCACTAAAAAACTGAGCGTCCCGTTTTAAGGGGACGCTCAGCCGTTATAATTTTATATTAAACTTATATAAAATACCTTTCCTTTGCGGAATAAGTGGTGTGAAGAAGCTCGTGCGCCTTGTGTCCGCCGGGCTCACCGAGGAACTCCTCGTAGATAGCCTTGATTTCGGGGTTCTCATGAGATTTACGTACAGACTTGCTTGCGTCCTCGTCGTAGAGAGCCTTAGCGCGGAGCGCCTTAACGTCAATGTACTGAAGATCTTTTGAAGAAACAATAGGCTGTCCGCCTCCCGTTACGCATCCGCCGGGACAACACATAACCTCGATAAAGTGATAGTTCTTCTCGCCGCTCTTTACAGCCTCAAGAACCTTCTTCGCGTTCGCGGTGCCGTGAGCTACCGCAACGTTTATCTGCTTACCGTTAAGGTCTATCGTTGCTTCCTTAACGCCGGTTGTTCCTCTGACCGCCTCGAAGTTTACGTTTTCAAGAGTTTTACCGGTTACTATCTCATAAACGGTACGGAGAGCTGCCTCCATAACTCCTCCGGTTGCTCCAAAGATATCAGCGGCTCCCGCAGAAGCTCCCATTACAGAATCAAACTGCTCGTCGGGAAGTCTTGCGAAATCTATACCTGCCTGCTTAATCATTCTTGCAAGCTCACGAACGGTTATTACGTGGTCAACGTCCTTCATGCCATTGTTTCCAAGCTCGGGGCGGTTTGCCTCGTACTTTTTAGCGGTACAGGGCATTACCGAAACAACTACTATCGACTTAGGATCAATTCCCATCTTCTCTGCGTAATAGGTCTTAGCCATTGCGCCCGTCATCTCGTGAGGAGACTTGCAGGAGGAGAGGTTGGGGATAAATTCGGGGTAGAACTTCTCACAGTAGGAAACCCATCCGGGAGAACAGGAGGTTATCATAGGAAGAACTGCGTTCTTGTCGCCAAGGCGATGGATAAGCTCGGTTCCCTCCTCCATTATGGTAAGGTCTGCGCCGAAGTTGGTATCAAATACCTTGTCAAATCCGAGACGGCGGAGAGCCGCTACGAGCTTACCGGTCTGAGCAACGCCCATAGGAAGTCCGAATTCCTCTCCGATGGATGCCCTTACTGCCGGAGCGGGCTGTACGACTACGTGCTTATTGGGATCGCTGATTGCTGCCCATACGTCGTCGATGCTCTCTTTTTCATGGAGAGCTCCAACAGGACAAGCAACTATACACTGTCCGCAGTTTACACAGGAGGTAGCCATAAGGGGACGTCCGAATATCGGGCCTATCTGAGTCTTAAAGCCTCTCTTAGATACGCCGATAGCTCCGATTTCCTGAACGTTGGTACAAGCAGCTACGCAGCGGCGGCAGTTTATACACTTGGAGTTGTCTCTTACGATAGAGGGAGAAAGGTCGTCAACGCTTGTTTCCTTGTTTGCTCCGTCGTAAGGATACTCCTTAACGCCGTATTCACGGCAGAGAGCCTGAAGCTCACAGTTTTCGGAGCGTACACAAGAGGTACACTCTCTGTTATGAGAAGCGAGAAGCAGCTCGAGATTTACCTTGCGCTGCTTACGAAGCTGCTCGGTGTTGGTACGCACTACCATTCCCTCTGCTGCGGGCATTACGCACGCTGCGGCAAGTCCTCTTGCCTTCTCTATTTCAACGAGACATATACGGCAAGCGCCTATCTGCTGTACGTCTTTAAGATAACAGAGTGTGGGAACGTTTATATTCGCGGCTCTTGCCGCCTCAAGAACGGTGGAGCCTTCGGGAACCGTAACGCTTACGCCGTCTATTGTTAAAGTAATCATATTTTCCATTTCTTTAGCTCCTCCCATTATTTCTTGCTTATTGCGCCGAACTTACAGCTATCGATACATACGCCGCACTTTACGCACTTAGTCTGGTCGATAACAAACGGCTTCTTAATTTCTCCGCTGATTGCGCCGACAGGACACTTCTTGGCACAGAGCGAGCAGCCCTTACACTTACCGGGATCAATTACAATCTTAGCGAGCTTCGAGCAGCAGCCTGCGGGACAACGCTTCTCGTAAACGTGCGCCTCATACTCCTCGCGGAAATAACGAAGGGTTGAGAGAACAGGGTTAGGAGCAGTCTGTCCGAGTCCGCAAAGCGAGGACGTCTTAATAGCATTGGCAAGCTCTTCAAGCTTTTCAATATCGCCATCCTCACCCTTACCGTCTGTGATTTTATTGAGAAGTTCAAGCATTCTCTTGGTTCCTTCACGGCAAGGAGTACACTTACCGCAGGATTCATCAACGGTAAACTCAAGGAAGAATTTAGCAATGTCAACCATACAGTTATCTTCGTCCATAACTATAAGTCCGCCTGAACCCATCATGGAGCCGATAGCCATAAGAGAGTCATAGTCAACGGGAGTATCAAGAAGGGACGGAGGAATACATCCGCCGGAAGGACCTCCGGTCTGTGCCGCCTTGAACTTCTTGCCGTTCGGGATACCGCCTCCGATGTCGAAGATGATTTCTCTTACGGTGGTTCCCATCGGAACCTCAACAAGTCCTGTGTTAACTATCTTTCCACCGAGAGCGAATACCTTAGTACCCTTAGACTTTTCGGTACCCATGGACTTAAACCACTCTGCACCGTTAAGTATAATCTGAGGAATATTAGCGTAGGTTTCAACGTTGTTAAGTACGGTAGGCTTTCCGAAAACACCCTTTACTGCGGGGAACGGAGGACGCGGACGCGGCTCTCCTCTCTTACCCTCAATAGATGTCATAAGAGCGGTTTCCTCTCCGCAAACAAATGCTCCCGCACCGAGTCTGATTTCAAGGTCGAAGCAGAAATCCGTTCCGAAAATATTTTTTCCGAGAAGTCCCTTTTCTCTTGCCTGATTGATAGCAAGTGCAAGACGCTTAACAGCAATCGGATACTCTGCGCGGACGTAGATATATCCCTGGTCTGCGCCTATAACGTAACCGGCAATAGCCATAGCCTCTATAAGCGAGTGGGGATCTCCTTCAAGAACGGAGCGGTCCATAAATGCTCCCGGGTCGCCCTCGTCTCCGTTACAGCAAACGTACTTTTTAACATTTCCTCTGTTACCCGATGCGAATTTCCATTTAAGACCGGTCGGGAAGCCTGCGCCTCCTCTTCCTCTGAGTCCGGAATCGAGCATAATGTTAATTATGTCCTCGGGGCTGTACTCAAAGAGACATTTTGCGAGCGCCTGATAACCGTCGAACGCTATGTAATCCTCGATAACCTCGGGATCAACAACTCCACAGTTTCTGAGCGCGACACGCTGCTGCTTCTTATAGAAATGCATATCGAAGAGCTTTTCCTTAACCTCTCCGGTGGTCTTCTCGTGATAAACGAGGTCGTCTATGATTTTTCCGCCGACTATGTGCTCGTCAACTATTCTCGCTACGTTTTCAATCTGGCACTGAGCGTAGAATACGCCTTCCGGATAAACGATAACGATAGGTCCGAGCTCACAAAGTCCGAAGCAACCGGTACGGACTATCTGAACGGAATCGGTAAGGCCTCTTTCGGCGAGCTGAGCAGTAAACTCATCAATAAGCTTATTGGAGCCGGAGGAAGTACATCCGGTTCCGCCGCAAACGAGAACCTGTCTCTTATATTTAATGTTTTCTGTTGCCTTATGTGTATGGCGCATGCTAATCTGAGGAAGAGCTTCCGCCTGTATTTTCTTAAGTTCTTCTAACGTCATTTCTATCCCCTCCTAAATCAATATTTTGCAAGGATATCTTTTATCATATCAGGAGTAAGCTTACCGTAAACGTCTTCGTTTATGGTCATAACCGGAGCAAGTCCGCAGCATCCGAGACAACGGGTATCCTGAATGGTGAATTTTCCGTCTTCTGTTGTTTCATTAGAGGTAATACCGAGTTCCTTTTCTACCTCAGCGAGAACCGCCGCGCTGCCTTTAACGTAGCAAGCGGTACCCTGACAAACGCTTATGATATTGTCGCCCTTGGGCTGAAGCGAGAACTGAGCGTAGAAGGTAGCGACGCCGTAAACCTCCGTAACCGGGATTCCGAGCGAGTCCGCTATGAGTAACTGGGTTTCGAGTGAGAGATAACCAAAAGATTCCTGAGCGTACTGCATGACGGGCATGAGCGGTCCGGGCATACTCTTATGCTCTTCGATAAACGCTTTAAGCTCTTCGGTCTTTTTCGCTATCTGTTCGGGTGTAAGTGCCATAACATATCCTCCTAAATAAAAGTTAATATTTTTTATATCGTGAATATTATACCATAGTTGCTTTCTTTTTTCAATCCCTAAACGCAAAAATTAATAATTTAGTTACTTATCAAATTTTTACAAATCGCGTGATTATTCTTTGATTTTCGACTTTGCTTTTTCTCTCGTAAACCTCGGATGCCTTCAGATACAATTCTACGTGAATTTTATTCAGATTCGTAATCAAGTCCATCCTGCTGCTAAAAAACAAAAACCGCAGAATTTCTCTGCGGTTTTGTTTTATAAAAGTGTCGCGCTAAACTATGCGGTTTCTTGATTAGTCAAGGTCAATAGAAGCAAGAACGTTCTTAAGCTCTTTTATCTCAGCAGCCGTAAGAGTTATTCCTTTACCCATTCTCTCCATGTCGTCAGACCACGTACGAATATCGTAAACAGGCTCTCTTTCGTTCCAGCTTATAAGATTTAAAGCCTTCTTCCAGCCGTTTCCGGTTTCGGAAAGGACTCCAACCTCTTTTACTACCTCGTATTTAATCTCTGCCATTTCCGCGTCCCCTTTCTTTAAATAAAATAATTTATTTTTTACGTATATGTTTAGAGTATATCATATTATTTTATTATTGTCAAGGGGTTTTTTGTTTATTTTTACATAAAATGCAAATAAATTGTAAAAAAAAGCTAAATTTTAGAGTTTAAAATTCACAAATTCTTTTCGATTTAGTCTAAGTCGTTCTTTTTTAAAACAATTATCAAACGTTTTACTATGTGTTTTAGGTAATTTTAACCAAGCGCATTTTACATTCATTTTGCATTCAAAAGCTATAATTAATAATAATGTATAATTAATATAATAAGGTAAGATTAATTACGTCTCAACACTTAAAAACCCAAGATAAAACTGCACTTTTCGACTATTAATATGTTATTTCAAGCATTTTTACGTTATATAGATACGCAATAAGACGTTTTACTACCTTTTCTTCTTCGGCTTTGCCCAGCCCTTTTTTCTTTCAAACGGCTTCTTGGCTTCACTTACCTTAGGGCGACTGCTTCGTCCGTGTGTAAGAGCCTTCCTTTTCGTCTGCGCCTTTTCGCCCTCTGCTCTTTTTTCTTTAAATACGGCCGTTTTCTTTCCTGCGGCAGATTTTTTCATTTCTCCGCCGGCTCTTTTAGGCTGCCTTCCACGGTAACCGCTTTCAGCCTCCTTCGGTTTTACAAGGCTCTCGCCTCCGTATCCTATAAGGTCGGGGCGTCCGCATTTTTCAAGCGCCTCGCGTACGAGGTCGGCGTTCTTTGGATTCCCTGACTGCAGTAGCGCTCTTTGGAGCTGTTTTTCGCGATAATCTGTCGCTACGTAAACTCTTTTTCCGCTCAGCGGATTTATTCCAGTATAGTACATAACGGTTGAAGCGGTGCCGGGTGTCGGATAAAAATCCTGAACCTGCTCCGGCGTATAACCCCATTTTTTAAGATAAAGAGCAAGCTCTACCGCTTCGTTCAAAGTGCTTCCGGGATGGCTGGACATAAGATACGGGACGATATACTGCTCCTTTCCCGCTTCCTTAGTAATCTTAAAGAATTTATCTTTAAATCTGTCATATACGTTTATCGCCGGCTTTCCCATCTCTGTAAGAACACCGTCGCAGCAGTGCTCCGGAGCTACCTTAAGCTGACCACTTACGTTGTCCCTTACAAGCTTACGGAAAAAAGAATCGTCCTTATCGTATATAAGATAATCATATCTTATTCCGGAACGGATAAATACTTTTTTAACCTTCGGGAGCGCTTCAACGCTCTCTATAATTCTCTTAAATTCACTATGGTCGCAGATAAGATTTTTACACGGTGAGGGAGTAAGACACTTTCTGCCCGCGCAAACTCCGTCCTTTAGCTGTTTTTCACAAGCAGGGCCTCTGAAATTTGCCGTCGGGCCTCCTATATCGTGTATATATCCCTTAAAGTCCTGCATTTCGGTTATAATTTTTGCCTCTCTTAAAACCGATTCCTCACTTCTCGCTCTTACAGAGCGCCCCTGATGGAATGCAAGAGCGCAGAAGTTACAAGCGCCAAAGCACCCTCTGTTATGGGTTACAGAGAACTTAACCTCCTCTACCCCCGGCACTCCCCCGTCCTTATCGTACATTGGGTGGGGGCGTCTGGAATACGGAAGCGCATATACGTAGTCAAGCTCGTTCTGCTCAAGCGGAGGCATAGGCGGATTCTGAACAAGCATTTTGCCGTCGTAGTATTCGATAACCGCTCTGCCTCTTACCGCGTCTGTTTCGTTATACTGAACCCTAAACGCATCTGAATAGAGCTTTTTGTCGGTTTTAAGGTCGTTAAAGTCGTATCCGCCGACGGTATCAAAAAACACCTTGTCCTCTTTGTTGGCAAGATAGACCGTGCCTCGCACGTCTCTTATTTTTCTTATCGGCACACCTTTATCAAGAAGCGCGGCAACCTTACGCAGGATATTTTCGCCCATTCCGTATGTAAGCATATCCGCCTTTGAGTCAACGAGTATGCTTCTGCGCACCTTATCATCCCAATAGTCGTAATGCGCAAAACGGCGAAGAGACGCTTCAAGTCCGCCGAGAATTACCGGAACGTCTCCGTAGGCCTCTCTTATTCTGTTTGTATAAACGATACATGCCCTATCAGGACGAAGTCCCGTTTTGCCTCCCGGAGAGTAGTAATCGTAGTTTCTTCTTCGTTTCGCGGCGGTATAATGCGCAACCATTGAGTCGATATTTCCCGCCGTTACAAGAAAGGCAAGGCGCGGTCTTCCAAACTCCTTAAAGCTTTCCGCGGTTTTATAATCGGGCTGGGAAAGTATCGCTACCCTGTACCCTGCCGCCTCAAGCACTCTTGAAATTATGGACACGCCAAAGCTCGGATGGTCAACGTAAGCGTCTCCCGTTACGTAAACGAAATCCGCTTGCGCCCATCCTCTTTCCTGCATTTCCTTTTTACTTGTAGGAAGAAAATCGGTGTTCATATTCATTACCTTTTCTTTTTTAGTTAAATGTACTCGGCGCTATTTAAAAAAGCTTAAGCTAAAGCGCCGCAGAATTCCCCTTTGTTTTAAATTAAAACGTATAACTAACAAAGAAGGTGTCAGCCCTTTATCGGGACAACACCTTTTTCGTTTAAAAATTAGCGTTCAACCTCAACCATTTCAAAGAATTCGAGTATATCGCCTTCTCTTATATCGTTGAAGCGTTCTATTCCAACTCCGCACTCATAACCCTCGTTAACCTCTTTAACGTCGTCCTTGAAGCGGCGGAGAGACGCAAGCTTATCCTCACAAAGAACAACGGAGTCGCGAAGAATTCTCATCTGGCAGTTTCTCGTAACCTTTCCGTCGGTTATATAGCATCCGGCTATAATTCCAACGCTCGGAACTCTTATCGCCTGTCTTACCTCTGCATGGCCGAGCAGACTTTCCTTGAAGGTAGGTGCAAGCATACCCTTCATTGCAGCGGTAATCTCCTCTATGCAGTCGTATATAATTCTGTAAGTTCTTATGTCAACCTTTTGCTTTTCTGCGGATTCAAGCGCCGTCTTATCGGGGCGAACGTTAAATCCTACTATTATCGCGTTAGACGCGGATGCGAGCATTACGTCGCTTTCTACTATTCCACCCGCGGCAGAGTGTATAACGTTTACCTTTACCTCTTCGTTGGAGAGCTTAAGGAGAGACTGCTTTACGGCTTCCGCAGAGCCTATAACGTCTGCTTTAACAATGACGTTAAGATCCTTTACGCTGCCGTCCATATTATCGAACAGCGCCTCAAGGTTAACCTTGGCGTTAGCCTTAAACTGCTCGTCGCGTATCTTTTCCTTACGCTGCTCGGCAAGTTCCCTTGCCATACGCTCGTTCTCAACGGCATTAAACTCGTCTCCTGCCGACGGAACCTCGCTGAGACCGTCTATCTCAACGGGAACGGACGGACCTGCGCTCTTTATGTGCTTCCCGTTGTCGTCCTTCATAGCCTTTACTCTACCGACTGCGGTTCCGGCTATAATCGTATCTCCAACCTTAAGAGTTCCGTTCTGAACAAGAACCGTCGCAACGGGGCCTCTGCCCTTATCAAGCTTAGCTTCAATAACGACACCCTTTGCTCTGCGGTTCGGATTTGCCTTCAAATCCTTAAATTCCGCTATGAACAGTACGTTTTCAAGAAGCTCGCTGATACCTTTTCCGGTAAGCGCGGAAACCGGTGCGCATATAACGTCGCCTCCCCATTCCTCGGGAACGAGCTCGTACTGAGTAAGGGCCTGCTTTACCGCGTCAGGGTTTGCCGCCGGCTTATCCATTTTATTTATTGCAACTATAATGTCAACGCCTGCCGCCTTAGCGTGGTTAATAGCCTCAACCGTCTGCGGCATTATTCCGTCGTCCGCAGCTACAACGAGTATCGCTATATCCGTTGACTTAGCACCTCTGGCTCTCATAGAGGTAAACGCCTCGTGTCCGGGAGTGTCAAGGAAGGTAATATCCTTGCCGTCAACGCTTACTCTGTAAGCTCCGATATGCTGGGTAATTCCTCCTGCCTCGCCCTGCGTTACCTTGGTATGACGAATCGCGTCAAGAAGCGAGGTTTTACCGTGGTCAACGTGTCCCATTACGCAGACTACGGGCGCACGGGTGATGAGGGATTCCTCGGAATCCTCCTCCTCGTCAAACAGCTTTTCTTCTATCGTAACGACAACCTCTTTGGTTACCTTTGCTCCCATTTCGTCGGCTATAAGGTAAGCGGTATCGAAATCGATAGTCTGGTTAACGTTTGCCATAACTCCGAGCATAAAGAGCTTCTTAATAAGGTCGGATGCGCTTATCTTAAGTCTTACCGCAAGCTCTCCGACTGTAATTTCATCGGGAATGGATACGGAAACGGGAAGGCGTCTCGCCTTTTCCATCTGCTGCTTACGGAGCTTCTCAAGCTCAAGTCTTTCCTTATCCTTTTCCTTGTCGAACTTTCCGCCCTTCTTACGTCCGTCAACAACTCTTCCGCCTCTGGTATCGCCGTAATCCTTGCCCGCCTTACTTGCAAGGCTTTCAAGTCTTTCATCGTATTTGGAAAGATCAACCGAGCCTCCTCTGGTATCGAAAACTCTTGCCTTCTGCTTACCGTTAAATCCGCTACCGGCAGAAGTGCCGATTTCAACTCCACCCTGAAGCTTCGGACGCTGTCCCTGCTGAGCGTTTTGCTGGGGCTTTTGCGGTTTTTGCTGCTGAGGCTTCTGATTATTTTTAGCAACCTGCGTCGGGGGAGTAAATACCCTCTCCTTCTGCTGAGGCTTTTTATTCTGTCCATTATCCGCAGAGGGCTTTGCGGTCTCCTGCTTCTTCTCCGCTACTGCGGGAGCCTTTTCCGGAGCCTTTGTCTCCTGCTTTTTCTCCGCTGCTGCGGGAGCTTTTTCCGGAGTCTTTGTCTCCTGCTTTTTCTCCGCTGCTACGGGAGCTTTTTCCGGAGCCTTTGTCTCCTGCTTCTTCTCCGCTGCTGCGGGAGCCTTTTCCGGAGTCTTTTCCTCTGCGGCAGCCTCCACTTTGACCTTAAACTCCTCTATTACAGACTCGCCTTTAAGGTAACTGTCAATGCTGATACCTGCAGTATAACGCTCTTTGATGCTTTCGAAAAGCTTATTGAACGCCTCGGCATTATCCACGGTTATGCTCGAAGTCGTTTTGAAATCGGCGTAGCCGAGCTCTGTAAACTTTTCTATAAGCTCCTTTGAGCTTTTCATTTTGAGTTCCTTGGCAAGACTGCTTAATTTTATGCTTTGTTTTTCTGCCATTACTTGCACCTCCTGCGAACGCCTCGCGCTCGCCTTCTCGTTAGTTACTTTGTGTCCTCTGATAATCTGTCCGTCATCGCCTTACAAAATCCCGCGTCGGTTATTCCTATAACCGAAACAAGGCTGTCGCTTCCGATAATTCTCGCAAGCTCATTTTTATCAACCCAAAGCTTGTAAACCGGAATTCTGTAAAATGACGAGGTATTGCCTATCCTCTTAATGGTGTTTTGCGAGGCGTCTGCGCTGCAAAGCAGAAGCTTTACGCCGTTTTTTTCTTTTTTACGTATGCTATCAACCACACGCTCGGTTCCGCTGAGAACCTTGCCGGCCTTTTTCGCTATACCTATAAGGGATATTACTTTAGTTTCGTTTTCCGTCATATCTTTTCTTCGGAAAGCTCTTTTTCAAGTCTTTCGTATATTTCCTCCGGAATCTGTACGTTAAGACCTCCCTCAAGACGCTTACTCTTTCTTGCCTTTTTAAAGCAGGAAAGACTGTGGCAGATATATGCTCCTCTGCCAGACTTCTTTCCGGTAACGTCAAGCATAACGTCGCCCTCGGGAGTTCTTACTACTCTTATCAGCTGCTTTTTTTCCTTGGCTTCACCGCACCCGACACAGTGTCTTTCCGGTATTTTTCTCTTTTTTGCTTCCACTTTTTTAACCTCAGTCAGCGGTCTTTATATCAATTTTCATTCCGGTAAGTCTTGCCGCAAGACGCGCGTTCTGTCCTTCCTTACCTATCGCAAGCGAAAGCTGGTCGGCAGCAACGTACGCTCTGCAGGAATGCTCGCCGTCAACAACCACGCTATCTACCGTCGCGGGAGAAAGCGCCGCCTTTACGTATTCCTCCATATCGTCGCTGTAACGGATTATATCAATCTTTTCTCCGCTGAGCTCGTCGGTTATCGCCTGCTTACGCTGGTTCTGCTGACCGACACAGGTTCCTATCGGATCTACGTCTCCGTCGCGGCTCATTACCGATATCTTCGTTCTGGATCCTGCTTCTCTTGCTATGTTCTTAATTATTACCGTTCCGTCGGCTATTTCAGGAATGTTAAGCTCGAAAAGTCTCTTTACAAGTCCCGCATGGGTTCTTGAAAGCGTTACGAAGGGGCCGCGGCTTTCCTTTTTGACCTCTATAACATATACCTTTACGTGGTCTCCGGGCTCAAAGGTTTCTCCGGGGATCTGCTCGGACTGTAAAAGGGTTGCGTATCCGTTACCCATATTAAGTCTTACGCTTCCCGTTTCGGGATCTACCTTATCAACTACTGCGGTTACTATTTCTTCCTTCTTTTCCTCGTATTCCTTGATCATCATTCCGCGCTCAGCTTCTCTTATAGCCTGAACTATAACCTGCTTTCCGGTTATCGCGCTGAGTCTTCTGAACTCGTCGGGCTTAAGCTCTATCTCAACGACACCGCCGAGAACGTTTCTTCTCGATCTGCTTTTAGCGTCAACAAGCGAAATCTGAGTATCGGGATCGGTAACCTCCTCGACTACGTCAAGTCTCTTGAATACCTTAAAATCGTATTTATCCTCGTTTATGTGTACTCTTACGTTGGTGTTTCCGCCCATCTCACGGCGATACGCGCTTACAAGCGCCGCCTCGAGCTTTTCGAACATATAAGCCTTCGGGATTCCCTTTTCGCTCTCAAGCATATCGAGAGCCTGAAACAATGCCTTATTCATTTCTTTTTCTTTTATCCTCCAAGTTTATTATTTACATTTCAAAGTGTACGTTTGCTTTCGCTATCTGCTTTCTGCTGACCGAAAGCTTTTCGCCGTTTTTCTCGGTAACCGTTACCGTATCGGTTTCGGCGTCGTAACCGTCAAGCGTTCCGATAACGCTCTTTTTTCCGTTAACCGCCGCAAAAAACTTCGCCTCTATAACCTCGCCCTTGCATTTTTCGAAATGCGCCGCCGTTCTTATCGCTCTTTCAAGTCCCGGCGAGGAGACGTCAAGATAATAAAAGCTGTCTATCGGATCGGCCTCGTCGATTATAGGCTCTATCGCTCTGTGAACCTTCTCGCAGTCGTCGATATTTATACCGCTATCGCTGTCAATGGTAATTTCAAGATGCAGCTCGGTTCCTACCTTGGAATACTCAACGTCGTATATCTCGTACCCAAGCTCTTTTACCGTAGGCTCTATAAGCTCCCACACGGTTTCGGCTGTGTTTTTCTTCTGCGCCATATTTGTAACGTTCCTTTCGATTTTTTCTTTAGCTGACAAATAGAAAAGAGCAGGTTTTATCTTATCCTACTCTTTCTATACTATTTGATTGTACTTATATTATATCATATAAATTTATAAAATGCAATAGTGTTTTAAAAATCCGTTCATTTTCTGTAAAATGCACAATAATAAAACATTATTAGATTTATATTTAGATATTATTAACAACCCTCCAACAGGCGATACCGGCCTTAGCGACGCTTGGTGTGTAAGCTCTTACGTCCCGTCGCCACCGGGTGCTATCCTGCCGTCGCCGGTTGCACGCAGGTGCTACCTACCCTCTATCTCGCGAAGCTCGTCAAGCTCGTCGTCGGAAATATCCGAGTCGTATTCGGTATAATCAGCGCTTATATCGGTTGCTCTTCCGCAGAAGGGGCAGAACGCGACCTTATCGGAGATAAACTTACCGCATTTCGGACAGATAACCTTTCCGCTTACAACTCTGTGCTGCCTTTCAAGATCGCTTAAAATCTCCTCTTTAGCATTTATTCTTGCAGAAATTCTCGCTATCTCGTCCTCTGACAGCCTACCGCTCTCCTTACCGGTAAGCTCAGCCTGTACGTTTCTGCCGAGCGATGCGTAAAGCGCGTTAAGCTCATTTCTCTGAGCGGTTATACGGTAATGAAGCTTGGTCGCGTCCATCGCCGTTACAACGGTTTCCTTTATATTTTCCGCGGTATCCTCACAAAAATCCTTGCCGTAAAGAAGCGCCTGCTTTATCTTATCTATCATTTTACGTTTCTCCCTCCGCTTTTTAAATGTTGGTGTTAGATAATTTAATAAACGTTTTTATATCAAATCTGCTAAGAACGTCCTCGTTTGTTTTAACCTCGATAGCGGCGTAGTAGCTATTCATTTTTCCGGTTACTACGTAGCCCTCAAAGCCTTTCATAAGGTTAAACTCCTGCTCCGTCAGCTTCGAGTAGTCCTTAAGCTCGTAGCGCTTAATTATAAAAAGCACGCCCTCCTCGGTAAACTCGGTGGTGCTTCCAATCTCGGTTTCTGAAATTTTCTTAATAAATCCGGTACCGTAGTTTTTATAATCGTTTGCCGAAAGAAATACTCCGTCGGGGTAGTTTTCGTATTTTGCCAGAACCTCCTCGGAATATTCCTGCCTGAGCGCTCTGAAATCAACCGTCGAAAGCTTACCTTTAAGCTCCGCAATCTTCGCGTCCTTAGCTACCTTTTCCGCTTCGGTAAGCGGCTCGGTTATATAATTACCGTTTGTATCTGTGTAGTACGTATCGTTCTCGTCCTTTTTCAGCTTAACGTCGGTATAAATATATATCCACTCCGCGCAGTAATAGTTTTCGGTGTAGTACTTTTCTCTGTCCTCGTCGTTTACCGCGAAAACTCCGCCCGCTTCAAAAAGCGCAGCCTTTACCTTGTCCACCTTCATCTCGGCGAAATATATGGTTTCAAGCGTTTTTGCGTTAAGTCCGTAATCCGAAAGATAGGTGTTAAGCTCCGATTTTGAGCCGTATGCCGTATTAAGACCTTTAATATACTCTCTTATTGCCTTTTTGTCGTCTGCGGTAAAGGAAAGACCGTAGTCGTCAAACAGCTTCATCGAAATAAGCACTTCTCTAGCATAGCGATTAATATAATCGGTTATATACTTTTCATAGGTAATTCCGTCAGCCGTCTTGCTTTTCCAGAACTGCTCGGTATCCTTTGAATTATTGAATTCGCTTAAAAAGACGGTTTTATACCTCGCCATCCAGTAGGAATACATCGCCTCGGTTATTTTATAACCGTCAAGCTGCATTACGGTATCCCCTTTTATCACTCCGCATCCGCTAAGCACCGATAACACCGATATAAGCGCAAGTATAAGACACAGAAGCCTTGTTTTTAACTTCATTTAACTTAAAATCCTTTCATTTAAGGTAACGTAAGCCTTTTTCTTATTATATCAATTATTTTTCCGCTTGTCTATACGTTTTCTTCTTTTAATTGTATATATTTTTTTAAAATTTCCAGCATTTCCTCGGTTTTATCGCCGCCCTTTGTTATTTTAAGGGTTATATACGGCGTGTTTCCCGCCGAGAAAAATATTCTGCCTTTATAGTCCCGTAAAAGCCCCTGCCACGCATTCATATCAACGCTCGGAGTAAAAAACAGCGCCGAGCCGTTTCTGTATTCCGCCTTGCTAAAGCCCGCGCGGCTTCCGAGCGCTCTTATCAGCGCTATTTTAAGAAGAACCTCTGCCTGTGGCGGTAACGTTCCGTAGCGGTCGATAAGCTCGTCGTAAACGTCAAGCATATCCGCATCGCTTTCAACAGACGCAATCTTTTTATACGCCTCAATCCGCTGCGCTGTGCTCCTTATATATTTTTCGGGAATATAAGCATCTGTATTAAGCGTTACAGTACACTCAGGCTTTTTCTCTATCTTCTCACCCTTCTCCTCAAGCACCGCTTCGTTAAGAAGCTTCATGTAAAGGTCGTATCCAACGCTCTCTATCTGTCCGTGCTGCTGAGTACCGAGCAGGTTTCCCGCGCCGCGTATCTCCATATCACGCATAGCAACTCGGAAGCCGGATCCGAACTCCGTAAAGTCTCTTATCGCGGAAAGTCGCTTTTCCGCTACTTCTTTAAGCACCATTCCCTTTTTATAGGTAAGATAGGCGTATGCGCGACGTCCCGATCTACCTACTCGTCCACGTATTTGGTGGAGCTGAGCAAGTCCGTATCTCTCCGCATCGTCAATTATAAGCGTGTTGGCGTTTGGAACGTCAATTCCCGATTCGATAATCGTGGTACAAACGAGGACGTCAACCGTTCCAAGAAGCATCGCGCGCCAGATGTCGGAAAGCTCCTCCTTATCCATCTGACCGTGGGCAACCGCAACCGTTGCCTCAGGTATTTCCTCGGAAATCCTCGCGGCTATTTCATTAAGCGTCTCGACTCTGTTATGCAGATAAAAGACCTGACCGCCGCGTCGAAGCTCCTTTTTTATCGCTTCGAATACAATTACCTCGTCGTATTCAAGAACATAGGTCTGGACCGGTATTCTGTCGGTCGGAGGTTCCTCAAGCACCGACATATCCCGTATTCCGCTCATAGCCATATTAAGAGTACGCGGTATTGGGGTGGCGGTGAGAGTAAGAACGTCAACGTCTCTTGAAAGCTGCTTTAGCTTTTCCTTTTGCGAAACACCGAAGCGCTGCTCCTCGTCTATTATAACAAGACCTAGCTTTTTAAACTCAATATCCTTTGAAAGAAGCCTATGGGTACCGATAACTATATCAGTCTCACCCCTGTTTATCCTTTTTACCGTATCCTTGATTTCCCTTGGCTTACGGAAGCGTGAAATCATATCCACTGTTATCGGAAAGCCTCTCATTCTTGAGACAACCGTCTGATAATGCTGAAGAGCAAGTATGGTGGTGGGAACCAAGACCGCTACCTGATACCCACTTTTTATCGCTTTGAACGCCGCACGCAGGGCGACCTCGGTCTTACCGTAGCCGACGTCTCCGCAGAGCAGTCTTTCCATAGGCACGGGGCGTTCCATATCGTCCTTTATCTCTCTTGCCGCCGAAAGCTGTCCCTCGGTTTCCTCGTATTCGAACATTCCTTCAAATTCCTGCTGAAACGCGTCGTCCTCGTCAAAGGCTATACCCTTTTTTCTCATTCTTTCGGCGTAAAGCTCGATAAGCTCCTTTGCCATCTCCTTTGCCGCCGCCTTAGCCTTGCTTTTAGCCTTAATCCAGTCGGCTCCGCCAAGCCTTGAAAGCTTAACCGTGCCCTCCTCGGAGCCTGCTCCGAGGTATTTTGAAAGCATATCAAGCTGTGTGCAGGGCAGATAAAGGCTTCCGTCTCCTGCGTACTCGATTTTAACGTAATCTCCGGTAACGCCCCCCATAGTCATAGTAGTAAGACCGCAGTAGCGTCCGATACCGTGATTTTCGTGAACGACGTAGTCTCCAACGGTAAGCTCCGCGTATGAGGACACCGTTTCTCTTGCGCTTTTTTTAACCTTACTGCGCTTTTTTCTTGCGCTTATAAGACGTCCTGCGGAAAAAACCGAGGCGTACATCGAAAGGCATACGTACCCCGACGCAGGTAGCTCAAAGCCCCCAAGATTAATTCCGCTTATAAAATTCGGAATACCCTTTTTCGGCTCGTCATTTATAGTCGAAGCTATATTATGCTCAAGCAGCAGCTCGCAAAGCTTTTTTGAAATACTGTCGTTTTCCGTTAAAATATTTATTTTGTACCCAAGCGATATAAAGTGCTCAAGATCCTCAAGCAGCAGCGCAACGTTTTCTTTGTAAGATACGTTCTGCTTACTCCTTATGTTATACATTCCGGCAAGCCTACTGAAGGCGCCGGCAAAGGTGTTGCAGTAAACGGTAGCGGCAGATGTGAAAAAAGCCTCCAAATCCTCGCGACCGCCGCCCCAGCTGGCGTACTTTCCCATAACAGCTCCGCTTTCAACAAGCGTCTCTGCCGTTTCCTTGCAGGTAAACTCATAGCTTTTTAGTCTTTCGTAAACCGCGCTCAGCTCCTGAACTATTACAAGCGTATCACTGTCAAAATAATCGGTAAAGGCTTCGCACTCCCCGTAAATTACCGAGATATATTTATCAATAAAGGAAAGGTCTGTCCCCTCCTTTACCGCTTCGTATTCCTCCGAAAGCTCCTTTTTAGCGCTTTCGCTTTTTGTTTTCTTTATCTGCGCTTCAATAGCGGCAAGCACCGCGTCCCTTTCACTCTCACCGAGCACGATTTCCCTACTTGGGGTAAGATAAACGCTTTCGGGATTATCTACCGTTCTCTGCGAAAATATATCAAAGGTAGCAAGTCTGTCTATTTCGTCTCCGAAAAACTCGGCACGCACGGGGTTTTCGTATTTCGGCGGAAAAATGTCGCATATTCCTCCGCGAATGGCATACTGTCCCTCCGCCTCAACCATATCTACTCTTACGTATCCGAGAAGCGTGAGCTTTCTCGACAGCTCCTCGGGCGAAATTGTAGTATCCGGCTTTAAAAGAACACTTAAATCGGTAAGTCTTTTTCTCGGAGTGGTATATTGAAGCGCCGCATCGGGGGTGGTTATAAATATATCCGCACCACCGAAAAGCGCCTTATCAAGCACAGAAAGTCTCTCATGCTCGTAGGAGTGAGAGACGCTGATTTTATTATAGTTAAAATCCCTGTACGGATACACCGCCGCGGTAAGCTGACATTCGGCAAACGCCTTTTGAACGAGATATGCCGAAGCCTCGTCGGGAACAATAAGAAGCACCTTGCCGCCCTTTTTTGCCTTCCAGTCCTGTGCCGCGGCAAGATAAAAGGCACATCTTGCTCCGTCGGAAAGTCCGGTAAGGAGAATGGGGTAGGTGCTCCCCCCTTTGCTCTGGGATACAGCTTCTTTTATAAGCTCTTTATACTCTTTTTCGTTTTTTATCGGATCAATAATCCTATTCATCGTTTACTCCAATTAGCCGTTGTACTTATTCATAGCCTCGTTAAATCTGTCTCCGACGATAAGCTCTGCCGCCTTGGCAGCTCTTTCAACTGCCGCTTTAAATATCTCCGTCTCGTTTTCGGGAAGCCTGCCGAGAACCCAGTCTGGCATTGAATAGCCCTGTGGGGGCTTACCTACGCCGAGCCTTATCCTCTTAAACCCGTCGCTGCCGAGGTTTGAGACAATACTTTTAATGCCGTTATGACCGCCGTCCGAGCCTTTTTCCCTTATTCTTACTCTGCCGGTATCAATATAAATATCGTCATATACAACAAGAAGCTGACTGCGAGGATCGAGCTTATAGAAATTCAGCGCGTCTCTTACCGATTCACCGGAAAGATTCATATACGTTTGCGGCTTTAAAAAGAGCGTCTTTTTTCCACCGAAAAGCGCTTCTCCGCAGAGCGCCTTAAACTTAAATCTATCCATAACTATTCCGTGCGCTTCGGAAATATACTCCGCGCACATAAAGCCCGCGTTGTGTCTCGTTTTCGCGTACTCGCTTCCGGGGTTTCCGAGAAACGCTATTACAAATTCCGGCGCGCCCATCGGCGTTTTTTCCGCCTTTTCCTTTTCAAGTGATTTAAAGATGTCAAATATATCGGCCATAACAAGCTCCATTCCTTTGCCACATAAAGCTAAAACTGATTTTGCGGTTATCAGTTGGCTCCGACACCGCCTGCAGTTATTAAAACAAACCACCTTAACCCGCCAACCGTTAAGGTGGGCGGGTTAAGTATTTCTTTCCTTTATTATAACAAACTTTACTGCGGTTTTCAATAGCTCGCGGAATTTTTTGGTTTGTTAATAGTAAATTTATTGTTAAAACAAAAACAAAATATGAACCCAAGGTTAAAAACATCTTAATCTATTGACTAAAACGCCGCTGTAATGTATAATATAAATAGAAAATAAAAGCAAAGGAATTTATAAATGTCAAGTAGCGACGGCAGTAGCCGATGTAATATGAAAAATTTTAAAGCATAACACGGTCCCACACGGGCTCGGGTTATGCTTTTTCGCTTTTTTATAAATTACAGCCGTCCCGACCTTACGTTTTAAAAGCTTGGAGGAAAAATTAAGTGAACGTACTGCCGCAGATTATTCTGCAAATAATTCTTATACTTTGTAACGCGTTTTTCGCCTGCGCGGAAATAGCAGTTATATCCATTCCCGACGCAAAGCTTGAAAGGCTTTCGGCAGAGGGCGATAAAAGAGCGAAACGTCTTACAAGACTCACCTCGCAGCCCGCAAAATTTCTCGCCACAATTCAGGTAGCGATAACCCTTTCGGGATTTCTCGGAAGCGCGTTTGCCGCCGATAACTTTTCCGGAATA
>JAZUBT010000015.1:0-12927 GCA_045638685.1 Eubacteriales bacterium
ACTATTATACTCCAAAACGCAATAGATGTCAAGTTAAAAAAACAAAAATCTGAAAATAACTTTAATTTTTCTACTGAAAAAAGTGTCGAAAATGGGAATAACGGAGGACTAAGCGAAGCTGTAACGCGCACAAATGAGAAAAAAGCGCAGGTTACGGAAAAAGAGAACACGCCCGAAGATAATTCGGACGCGTCGGAAGGTGTTAGGTTTTCGCTTCGTTATGATGATGCAATAGAGCAGCTTGAAAGCGGGACTTTTAATAGTACTGAAAACACACACTTGAATGTGTTGGAGTATACGCCTAAAATATACATTGATAAGGCTCATGCAAAGGATAGACGTATTATTATGGCGTGGGATATTGCATACCTTGCAATGAAGAAAAACGGTGATATACCCGGACACTATCACGGGCTTGGTCCGGATATTATGAAGGCATTGCCCGAGGCGCTGAAAGATCCTCTTTATATTGTAAAACAAAAAAACGGAAGAATAGCTGCTGTAACAAAGATTGTTGTTAAGGGTAAAAGGGCGGTTTTTGCTTCTATAGAATTAGAAACCTTCAAAACAACAATACAAGAAGGAAAAACTGAATCAAAAAATTATAATATGATTCTGACCGTTACAGATGCAAAACCGAATTATTTACAGAACACAATTTTTAGCGGAGATGTTGTTTACAACAAAAATAAAGAAGATCCCGCACACTTTATACTTCGGCTGAAATCGCTTGAAAAAGCAGTGCCGACCTATGATCTTGCGGAATCTTCCGATAATATTATACACCAAGATTCCGAAAAAAGCAATACATTTAGCGAAAATAATTCAGATATAAAGTTTTCATTAAAAGAGAATAGCGACGATATATGGCGAGATAAGTATTACGAGCAGCAAGAAAAGCACAAGCTTATTAACGTTATTTTTGATAAGGTAAAAAAGCTTGGTGAGCTTGAAAAGGGAACGTTTTATAATGCTTCGCAGTATAAGGATAATATATTCAAGACCTCGATAGACCAACTAATAAAAATCAAGCACCGCAGCGAGATGAACAAAAGCGGAACGAGAAAGATTCTCGGAATGCTTTCCGAGTGGTACTCTAAAGATAATCCTATGCTTTCCTACGAGGAAGGCAGCATTGCCGAGGATAGCGAAAGCTTTAAAAAAGGTGCCTTCGACGAGGATGTTTCCATGATGCTCCGGGATTTATCAAGCGGTAAAGGGCCGAACTGCGGCGGAATAAAAGAGGACAGGTTTTACCTGTCTTTTTTAGCGTAGAAAGAGGGATTTATTCCTGTTGCCGTTACCGCTTCACGTAAGGCTCACGAATTCGCCATCCGTTTAGCGACGGCTGCCACTCCTCGCCCTTCCTGTATCCGCCACCGGTGGCGGTCGGTCTCGTCCCCCTCTTGCCGGTTCCCGGCGCTCGTGTTCAAATTCCGTGTAAAAAAACAAAAAGCAGTCCTTTTGGACTGCTTTTGCTGGCGGAGAAAGAGGGATTTGAACCCTCGCGCCGGTTATCCCGACCTACACCCTTAGCAGGGGCGCCTCTTCACCACTTGAGTACTTCTCCGTGATAGCACAAGTATTATACCACAGATTTACTTAAAATGCAATGTTTTTAATAAAATTAATTTATAAATTTTCTGTGAACTTGGAGCACTGTGTTTTTGTTTTAATATTATAGCAGTTATTTTGCGGTAGGTAAAAACTTCATATCATTTTTTAGCAACATTAAATGTTTTTCTGTGGAAATACTTATTATGTAGTTACGCTAAAATTTATAAAGGAGGTAAATATACGTGAAATCCTGCAAAAAATATCTATACTTAAACCTGTTTTTTATTTTTACGCTGTTTTTTTCAGAGCTTTGTCTTATGTATTTTACGACGGGACACTTTGAAAACACAAAGAGCGTTTTCTTTTTTTCATTTTCTATCGGAACGGTACTTACTTTCATTACCGCGCTTATAGGCCGTAAAGCTCTTTTTCGCATAGTTACACTGCTGCTGTTAATTATAATATACGTAAGCTTTGTAACCGAAATACTCCTGTTTCGATCGTTTGGCTTTTTTTATCCGCCCGAAACCGTCTTTAACATGGCGTCAGACGTTATAGGCAGCTACTCGGGGGGCATAATTCAGACAGCGCTTTCCGGCATTTTTCCCGTTATACTTCTTTTTCTCCCTATCTCCCTCTTTTCGGGATTTCGTAAACACGTTTCGGTTGGATACGTTAAAAAGAGCGGACTTTGGCTCCTTGCTTTCGTATTAGGAGTAGGCGTTCATTTTTTAACCGTAGCAACATTAAGCGAAGGAGAAAACGGAGAGATTTCAGACAAGGATTATCACGGCGCTTCCTTTGATTTTAACGAAGGAGTAAAACGCTTTGGTCTTGCTGAAAGTATGCGTCTTAATCTTGTTTATTCGGTAAGCGAGATTCCGAGTAATGATATAAAAAATATAGAAATCAAAGAAAAAAATACCGAAAACGGGCTGATTATGACAAATTATAACAAGAAAGACATTGACTTTGATAAAATTAAAAATAGTACGTCCGATAAAAAGGTAATAGGGCTGTGCGACTATTTTATGGGAGTGGCGCCGAGCGAAAAGAACGAATATACAGGTGTTTTTAAAGGAAAAAATCTCATCTTTATTTGTGCGGAGGCTTTTTCGCCCTATGCTGTTTCAGAAGAACGAACCCCGACGTTATATAAGCTGATAAACGGTGGTTTTGTTTTCTCCGACTATTATCAGGCGTCCTTTGGAGAGTCAACCTCGGGCGGTGAATATTCGCTGCTGCTCGGTCAGGTTCCGAAAAAGGATAGCGGAGAAAAGGGAATGTCAATGCGTCTTGCCTGTGAAGAAAATTTAAGGTACTCGCTTCCGGCATTGTTTAAAAAGAAAGGATATATTACAAACGGCTTTCACAATAATAGCTTTACCTATTACGGCAGAGACGTTACCCATCCGAAAATGAATATGAATTGGTACGGATGCTACGGTTGTACAACGAATGACGGCTCGCAGCTCGACCTTTCTACGCTTTTATCAGCGGGCTGGCCGAGGCTTGACAGCGAACTGATTACAAAAACGGTGGATAGATATATTTACGCAGATAAACCTTTCTTTACCTATTATTTAACGGTAAGCGGCCACAATAACTATTCATTTGAGGAAAACACCGCCGCGAGAAAAAACAAAGACATGGTTTCCTCGCTAAAATATTCCGAAAGAGTAAAGTCCTACCTTGCCGCTCAGTATGAGCTGGAAAAAGCGCTCACGGAGCTTATAGCGGCGCTTACCGCGGCAGGAAAGCTAAGTGAAACGGTTATAGCGCTCTCAAACGACCATTATCCTTACGGACTTGCTCCGCTTTGGCAGGGAAACGGAGGACGCGATTATATATCGGAGCTATACGGAAAAGAGGTAGAAACGACCGTAGAAAGGGAAAAAGGAGCGTTTTTTATCTGGTGCTCGGATATGAAAGGCGCGGTCAGAGTAGAAAAGCCTACGTCTTCGTTTGACGTACTGCCAACGCTTTTAAATCTTTTTGGGATAGATTTTGACAGCAGAATACTCGCGGGGCGGGACGCCCTTTCAAATGAAATCGGACTTGCGTTTTTCTCTGATTACAGCTGGAAAACAGAGTTTGCGCAGTATGATGCCGGCAGCGGTAAAATCACTAAATTTAGGCCTGTCGCAGACGAATATATAAAGGAAATACACGGAGAGGTAAAAAACAGAATACAGTATTCAAAAATGCTGCGGCAAAAGAATTTTTTTAAATTTCTTAAAGATTACGTTTAATATGTAAACAGATGCTGTATTATATAAATATTTTCAGAAAATGTGCAGTTATTTTAGAGCTTGTATATTAATCGAGCTTTAAAAAGTCTTTGAAAATATAAATAAAAATCGGTTTATCTTACCCAAAAGCTTTTATAAGCGCTTAGGGCCCATTGATAAACCGATTTTGTTTTTTGGAATTATTAAAAAACTAACCCGAAAAACACGTATTTAACGTGTTAAGTGAATTATTTTTTCTTTTTGAGCTTTTCGAAAAATCCCTTTGCGGAGGAGTATGCATTGTTCAGCTGCTGCTTCATCTTTTGATAGTCTTCCTCATCGTCCGCCTGCTTTTCAGTGTAATATTCCTTAATATCCTGAACGTCGTCCGTCTGTTCCTCGTTGTTTGCCATAACGGGCACGGGCGCGGAAGCGAACCAATCAAAGGTGTTATCGGGAAGGCCTTTTTTCTTCAAGCGTTCCTCGGCAAGCTCTTTTATAACCGCGTAAATAAACGCAAACAGCGGAATACCTATAAGGATACCTATAAGACCGAAAAATCCGCCCATTACAATTATAGAGGTGAATACCCAGAACGCAGAGAGCATATCCTGCTTACCCGCGCTTAAAAGCGGTTCTATATATCTTGAATCGAGAATGTTTATTCCAATGGTAACCGCAAGGTAAATAATAATGTATTTAAAGCTTACTATGGTAATAATTAAAGCACCGAGAAGCACGCCCACGATAGGACCTATAAAAGGGAAGAAGCACGCAAATCCGATTATAGCCGAAAGAAACAGGGCGTACGGAGTTCTGAATATAGAAAGACATATGTAGGTAAGTATTCCTACGGAGATACAGTCAAGTCCGCGCACAACGATATAGTCGTGGAAAATCTGTTTTCCCTTGTTAAACAGCCACGATAGTCTGCTGTACATTCCGTTTGGTATCCATACCTTTAAAATTCTTGTAATATATGAACGCAGAAACTCCTCGCCGATAAGAAAATATATCGAAAAAACAATGGCAACAAGAACGTTTTTAGCTCCTGTGATTATTGCCATAGCAGAGGAGAAGAATGACGGCAGAGAGTCTGTTATCCATTTTCTCAGCGATTCGGCAAGCTGTCCGAAAATTTCCTTAACTTCGTTTTGAGTTGTGGATTTAGATATAATCTCAAAGCCGCCGACGTTACGAAGGGTGTCGGAAAAAATATTTTCGGTAACCGAATTTCTTAAATCGGGGATAACGTTATAATACGCGTAGGTTGAATCGGCTCCGGGAAGAAGATTAAATACCTCTGCTATTTTTCCTTGGAATATCTCAACGGAGTCGGAAAACATTAGAATAAACGAATCATAGTTTGCCGCTATGTCAGGTATTGCTGTTACGCAGAAAAGAGCAACCAGCGAAATCAGGGTAGCGTAAACGATTATAACGCTTAAAACGCGCTTAAAGCCGAGGCGTTTTTCTTTTCTTTTGCGAAGCAGCTTTTCCTCGGTAATTTTAACGAGGGGATGTAAAACGAAGGCAAGAATAAGACCGTAAATTATCGGTCGTAATATATTCATTATGTATCCGAAAAATCTCGGCACGAAATGAATGTTTATTCCGAGTATAACGCAGAAAATGCAGAAAAGAGCGACGAGAAAGATATAAACCGAGACAGTCGTGCGTTTATCATTCGGTTCAAAAAATTTCATTCTCACTCACTCCTTTCATAAATTGATGCATAATTTAAAAATATACGTAACGTAGGGATTAAATTCGATGCTTACAAGTACTTAACGGTTATATTTCGTCGTTTTGCAGAACGTCGATTGCTTCGACGTTAACATCGGTAATGGATTCCTTGTTAGCTTCGGTAACAGGCTTTATATTTTCCTCATCTATCGGTGTTTCCTCTGTTTTAGCCGTTGTATCGGGAGCGTTTACCGTATTGTTTTCGACGCTTTGCGAGCTTTCCTGAGCCGTGGCGGTGTTTTCTTCCGCTGTGCCGACGGTTTTTAAGGCAAGTCTTTTTTCCGTTACGTTGTTGATAAGCTTACCTATAAGCGCAAAGACGGGAACTCCGATTATCATACCTGGAACTCCGAACAGTCCCCCCATAACGATAAGAGCGGTGGTAACCGCTATTGCCGGGATTCCTGTGGTTCCGCTGTATATTCTCGGGGCGATAATATTACCGTCTATCTGTTGAATTACAAGTATAATGCAGACAAACCAAAGCGCTTGCAGAGGGTTTGAAATGAATATAATTATAAAACTCGGAATAGCTCCGATAAACGGTCCGAAAATCGGGATTATGTTCGTACACGCGATAAGCATACTTATAAGCGGCACGTAAGGTATCTTAAATATCAAAAGAGCAATAGCGGTGAAAATTCCTACGAACAGTGCGTCAAGAAACGCTCCCATAAAGTACTGACCGAAGGTTTTGTCGGTTGTTTTTACCGCGTGTTTTATATTTTCGATTGTTTTCGGCTTTAAAAAAGCGTTCATAAGCTTTTTAATCTGCGCAAAAACAAGCTCTTTGTAGAGAAGAATGTATCCGGCGAATATAAGACCGATGAAAATGTTTTTCAGCTGTATCATAAACGAGCTGATAAAGCCTACTATATAAGGAGAGAAATTCTTAATAAGATCGTAGGCGCTTTGGAGTAGTTGTTCGAGAGGCTGGGTAAATATAGATAAGTCTATACGCTGCATAATCGCGTTAATCATTGACGCAAGCAGCGCGGAATTCTGTGAAACCGAGTCGAGCCAGCTTTGGAGAGACGCAGAATAAACAGCGAGGTTTTTCTGCAGCTCATTCAAGCTTTTTACAAGCTGCGGGCCTACGGCGTAAACCAAAAGACCAAGCGCGGAGACGAAAACTATGTAGGTAAGCAGAACGCTTATGCCGCGTCGAAGCATTCCGTGTCTAATTTTAGCAAAGAGCCAACGTTCGAAAACTCGCATTAGCGGAGTAAGAAGATAGGCAATTATACAGCCGTATAAAAGCGGAGCGAAAACGTTTAAGACGAACAAAATACCGCTCCAAATGTATTTCATATAGATTCCGACAAAAATACAGAATATTATCGCGGCGCATATTAAAGCGGCGTATATGGCGTATGTTGTATATTTTTTATTCCAGTTGATTTTCATATATGGCCGTTCCTTTCTAATACCTGTATTTTTGGGATAGATATAAAAATATTATATACTATTAGCTATCATTTGTCAATAAAAAATATTTATTTTAAAGAATTATAGCATAAAATTTACAATAAAACGAAATTTTTGAATAACAAAAGATAATTTGAAATATAATATTTTACAATGCAAGCAATTAAACAGGAGGAGAGTAAATGAACGAAAAGCTTAAAAAAGTCATAGAAATTATTTTGGTATTAATTGTCTTTTTTTTGTTTTTTAAATTTGCTTTAAGACTTATACTTCCGTTTTTAATTGCTTTTTTGTTTGCCGCATTATTTCGTAAGCCTATAAAAATACTTCATGAAAGAACGGGAATAAAAAAGAAAATTCTCGGTGCAGGGGTTGTTTTGACGGCAGTTTTCTGCGTTGGATTTATTGTATTTTTAACGGTTAGCAGACTTGTCAACGAGATAGAGCAGTTTGCCGCTTCGGTTTCGGTAAACGCAGAGAGATACGTCGGAGAATTTTTTGCATTTATCGACTCACTTGCCGAAAAAATACCGTTTATCGAGGCAATGGGCGGTAATCTTTCCGAGACGGTTGCGGCGTCGGTAAGAAATATGATTTCCGGTTGGGCGTCAAGACTGCCGGAATTTATAGCATATTTTATCGGTATGTTACCCGAAATACTGCTTTTTACCGTTATCCTTATTATGGCGTCATATTATTTCTGTACCGATTACGAAGGAATAACGGAGAGACTTTTTTCATTTTTACCGGAAAAGGCAAGAGCGTTTTTACTTACGGTAAAGCAGAGGCTTACCGATACGGGTATATCTTACCTTAAGGCGTGTCTAGTTTTAATGCTGATAACCTACGTAGAGCTTCTCATAGGATTTTTGATGCTTGACATCAGATACGCTTTTACACTCGCTCTTATCGTCGCGGCTGTGGATATGCTGCCGATACTTGGAGTAGGAACCGCGCTTATTCCGTGGGCGCTGTGGGCGTGGTTTTCGGGAGACACCTATACCGCTATCGGTCTTTTAACAATAAACGTTACAGTAACCGTTGTACGACGCTTTATTGAGCCGCGTGTTATAAGCTCGGGAATAGGTCTTTCGCCGCTTACAACGCTTTTCGCAATGTACGTCGGTTTTAGACTTTTCGGCTTTACAGGACTGTTTTTTTCACCGCTTGTTGCTATACTTGTGCTTCTGTTTTTACCGGAAAATATATCGTCAAGACTTGGGTTTAAATATAAAGAATCGGGGAAAACGGAATTTTTTTCAAAAAAGGAAGATAAAATTTCAAAAAGCACTTGACAAATTATATTTCAAAGTGTATAATGTATAAGTAAATATAAATGGTACCTTTGCCGTTATGCGAAGGGAGGGATATAAAGTGGCAGAAGTAAGAATAAAAGATAACGAGTCTTTAGAAAACGCTCTTCGTAGATTCAAGAGACAGGTAACTAAGTCCGGAATTATGGGAGAAATGCGTAAAAGAGAGCATTATGAAAAACCCAGCGTAAAGCGTAAAAAGAAGTCCGAGGCAGCAAGAAAGCGTAAGTACAAATAAGCTTTTTTGTAAGTCGGAAACGGTAGCGGCGCAATGAGGAACCGTTCCTTATTTGTATAGCTACACCTTTATATTAGGTCAAAAAGGACTGTGAGTTGAACGCAATATTTGCGGTCGCTTTCAGTCCTATTTGCATTTTAAGGTAAAAACAATTAAACGTTAAATAAATTGGTAAAAACAGCACTCAAACGGAGAGTTATATGTTAAAAAAGAATGATATACTTACCGCCGCGGTTACAGATATGAATTATATGGGGCTCGGAGTTACAAAAATTGACGGCGCCGTGATCTTTATTCAGGGTGGTGTTACCGGGGACAAGCTTGAAATTAAGATTATCAAGGTCGCAAAAGGATACTCGGTTGCTCGAATAGAGAAAATAATCTCTCCGTCGAGACACCGTATTGCGCCGAATTGCTCCGCTTTTCCTCGTTGCGGGGGCTGTGTTTACCGTCATATAACCTACGAGTACGAAAACGAGCTGAAAAGACAGCGTGTTGAAAACGAGTTTAAGCGAGTAAAGCTTGACGTAACGGTTAAAGAGGTAATATCAGCGAAAAAAGAGGGGTACAGAAACAAGCTTCAGTGTCCCGTTTCGGAAAGCTGTGATATAGGGTTTTACGCATCGCGCACACACGAAATTATACCTATATCAGCCTGCGCGCTTCAGGAGGAGTTAACCCTGCCGGTTTATGAATTTTTAACCCGATATATTAAGGAAAATAAGCCCTCGGGACTACGTCATATATATATTCGGTGCGGAGTTAATACGGGCGAGGTTATGGTCTGCCTTGTATGTAAAAAAAGCGGTTTTAAGGGAGACAAAGCTCTTGCAGAAAGGTTAATTTCGGAGTTTGATGAGGTTAAATCGGTTATTCTTAATGTAAACCCCGACGACACTAACGTTGTTCTCGGAAAGAAATGTATAACGCTCGCCGGCAAGGATACTATTGACGATATACTGTGCGGACTTCGTTTTACAGTAAACCCGCTGTCGTTTTATCAGGTAAATCACAGCTGCACAGAGCTTCTTTATAAGACTGCGGCGGAGTTTGCCGACGTTCAGCCGAGCGATACCGTTGTTGACCTTTACTGTGGCATAGGGACGGTAGGGCTTTCGGTTATTTCGGAAAGAAGGGCAAAAAAGCTTATCGGAGTAGAGGTAATACCGGAGGCGGTAGAGAACGCAAGGAAAAACGCTGAGCAGAACGGGGTAGAGAACGCCGAGTTTATATGCTCAAGGGCAGAGGAGTGTACCTTCCCGTCGCCCGACGTCCTACTTGTCGATCCGCCGAGAAAGGGCTGTGCGCCGTCCCTTATAGATTATATTGGAAAACTTTTGCCGAAAAAGATAGTTTATATTTCCTGTTCTCCCGATACCCTCGCGAGAGACTGTGCAGAGCTTGTTAAGCACGGATACAAGTTAAGCGACGTTCAACCCTTTAATATGTTCCAAAGGACGGAGCACGTTGAATCCGTCGTTTGTTTGACACGAACTTTTAACGAATAAGTTCGCCTATGGGGAATAATAGAAACACAGAAAAAACGAATTGCTCCAAAAATAAACAGTAAAATTTGGCTCCATAGTGATTAGATACAAAATAATATGTATTATTTTTACGCGAAAAAAACAAATATTGTTACGGGATCCTATTGAAAAAATAAAAGGAGATAAAAATGGATAAAAAGGAAAATAAAGAAATTGTAAGTAGTGAGACAAATAACATTTGGAAGAAAACAGCAGGACTTGGTAAGAAAATGGTGCTTGGCGTACAAAACACAGCGAAAACGGTCACCGAACATACGAAAATGAATATTCGCGATAAACAGCTTAAAAAATATAATCCTTTAAGTGCTGAAAAGTTTTTTAGTAAAGATTTTAATATTCCTAATATAGTTGAAATTGTTGATGATGCAATAAGAAGGGATATTAAAGTTTGCGAGGGCGCAATCGGGTGGACCGATATGGTCAACGGTGTTGAAATTTTACATTTATATGACGAATGGGTTAAAGATAGTGGTTTATGCTTTATTCCGTTTGCTAAATGTGATTCTGTGTATTGTGTTGATAGCTTTGATAGAACAAAATTTATAAATGCAGAAAATATATTTGAACGTTCTGCCGGAGAAAAGATAGCTGAACTTGAAAATATAGCGTATTGTCTTGGTGCAAAAAGTTGTAGTATTGAAATAGTTGAACAAAATGAAAGCTCGCAAGCAAAAACGCTGCGGGTTTCTAGAGCCGATAATTCATTTACAACAAACTCAACAGCGTATTCTCAAAATATAAGCAGACAAAGCGGAAAAAACATTTCTCACTTTGAAGGAAATAGAGCTCCGTGTGAGCCTAATTTAAAGTGGTTTGCTTATGACGATAACGTCAAGGGACTGGTTGATATGAAGTGTAACGGTAACAATTCAATTAAATCTAAAGTAATAGAATTAAGCTGCTCAACATCAACTACAATGTCGCAAAAGGCGGCAGGAGCCATTGATAAGCTTTTAAAGGTTAAATCAACAATGTCGCTGGAAAAGAAAGCGATTAAAGAGCATAGTAGCAAATTGATTTTTGAAATTCTTTTTTAATTGAGCATTTCTTTAAAATCTTCAATATTAATCAACCGAAGCGAATCAGGTACGAGTTTTTTCGTTAGAGATCCCAACCGTCGCTTCGATTAGATGATCCCCCGAAAGGACGAGCTATGGAAAAGAAGATTAATAATATTTTGTTTTTTACCTCAGAGGATGGCCAACAAACAGTGTTTCGCGTTCTGTTTACGTATTATAGCGAGACCTTTAAAAAGGATTATGCGGTATTTTATAATGAAAAGGACGAAAATCACCTGGTTGCATATTCCTTTGACGAAAACAAGACGTTAAGTGAGCTTACGTCGAACGATGAATACGACGAGCTTAACGAAGCACTTAAAAAATACGACCAAGAAAATAAGTGAAAAGAAAAGAGCAAACACGCAAGAAAACCGGTCTTGCAGGTTTGCTCTTTTTACTGATTTACAATAAAAAACGCTTTAATTTTAAGCTTAAAAAACAGGCGAGAATAACGGATAAAAAATCCTTAAGGATAAACGGAAGGGTAACGGTTAAAACCGACGTTATAAACGGTACCGACGTTATTGATGCGTATTGCATGCTTCCAAGCAGATGACAGAAAACAATGCCTATAAATCCAAATAAAATTGTATAAGCTTTTTCGTGTTTTTTCCATTTTAGGGGGTGGGAAAGTCCGGTAAAAAGAGAAAGAAAGAGCAGGCCGAATAAAAATCCGCCGGTAGGACTTGCTAAAAGGAAATGAATCCCACCTTTAAAATGGCTGAAAACGGGAACTCCGATAGCGCCGAGAAAGATATAGAGAAAGGTGGATATAAAACCGTATTTATGACCTAAAAGATACCCGCTTAATGCCACCGCAAACGTCTGAAGCGTTATCGGGACGCCGAGCGGCATCGGAATTGCAATCTGCGCAAGGACGACCGTAAGAGCGGTCATAACTCCTGTAAGCGTCATGCTTTTTATTTTACTGCTTTTCATTTATCTTAATTCTTACCTCGCCGTAGGAAAGAGTAAGGGTTTCTCCGTTTTCAGCTTTAATTTCTAAAGAGCAGTCGTCGTTTAACGATAAAACCCTTCCGCTATTTACCTTTTTTTCATTAATGATTATATCAACGTCTTTGCCTATCACCATAGAGCGCTCTCTGTACTTGTTTACAAAGGAAAAATCACCGTCGACGATAAGTCCGTAGTAATGCTGAAGCCTGTTAAGTATCTCCGCGATAAGCCGTGTTTTAATTCTTGTAAGACACAGGGGCTTTTTCGTGTACAACGCACCCGCAACGCCTTGTAGCTCGCTCGGGAATCCGATATTGTAAAGATTAACGCCTATTCCGAGGGTAATAAAATCGTATCCGCTCGTGTTTTCGTTAAATGCCGCCTCCGTAAGGATACCGGAAACCTTAAGCCCTCCGTAAAAAATATCGTTTACCCATTTAATTTCCGTTTTTTTACCGGTTATTTTTTCGATAGCCTCGGATACGGAAATGGCGGCAGAGGTGGTTATATGGACAAGCTTTTTCGGTGATAGAGACGGAGCGCTTACGGACGGACGCAGAAGAGTGCTCATATATATTCCGGAGCCGCCGGGGGAGAAAAAGCTACGTCCCTCCCTGCCTCTGCCGCCGCTTTGAGCATCTGCTATCAATGTAAACCCCTCCTGCGCGCCGTTAGAGGCAAACAACTTAAGGCTATCCTGCGTTGAGCGCAGAGCAGGGAAGCAGATAATATTGTAACGCTCCTTAGAAGTTAGGTGCTTTTTTATTTTTTTTGCGCTAACTTGCGCTTTATTTTTTTTAATATTTAAAATCACGTTTTACTCCGTTTTTGAATATTCCATTGTTTCTG
>JAZUBT010000016.1:0-12663 GCA_045638685.1 Eubacteriales bacterium
TCGGCAGAGGGCGATAAAAGAGCGAAACGTCTTACAAGACTCACCTCGCAGCCCGCAAAATTTCTCGCCACAATTCAGGTAGCGATAACCCTTTCGGGATTTCTCGGAAGCGCGTTTGCCGCCGATAACTTTTCCGGAATAATAGTGAGCGCCCTCGTTAAATCGGGAATAAAAATTCCGGTAAGCACTCTTGAAACGGTATCGGTTATACTCATAACCCTCATTCTCTCATTCCTCACGCTCGTTTTCGGAGAGCTTGTTCCGAAGCGTATCGCTATGAAAAAATCGGAGAGCCTCGGTCTTGCGATGTCAGCGGTTATAAGCTTTATAGCTAAGGCATTCGCTCCACTCGTCTCGCTTTTAACTCTTTCCACCAACGGTGTGCTGCGTCTTTTCGGCATTGATCCAAACGCAAAGGACGAGGAGGTAACCGAGGAGGAAATCCGTATGATGGTTGACGTCGGCAGCGAAAACGGTTCGATAGACAGCGAAGAAAAGGAGCTTATACAGAACGTTTTTGAGTTTGACGACCTCACCGTAGGCGAGATAGCTACGCACCGCAGAAGCATTACTCTTTTATGGAATCACGAAAGCGTTTCCGATTGGGATAAAACGATACGCGCGAGCCGTCATACATACTTCCCTATCTGCGATGATAGTATAGACAACGTTATTGGCGTACTTAACGCAAAGGATTATTTCCGCTTAAAGCCCCGAACAAAGGAAAACATACTTAAAAACGCGGTAAAGGCTCCGTATTTCATACCTGAATCGGCAAAAGCAAACGTTCTTTTTGAAAATATGAAAAAGACGAGAAACTATTTTTCCATTGTAATTGACGAATACGGCGGTCTTTCGGGAATAGTAACGATAACCGACCTGCTTGAATGTATCGTCGGAGACCTCTTTGACGAGGAGGAAGGCGTGGAAAGGGCTCCCGACATTGAGCCGCTTGACTCAAAGACGTGGCGCATTTCGGGAAGGGCGCCTATTGATGACGTTGAAAAAACTCTCGGACTTACGCTTGAATGCGACTACGACACCTTTGCAGGTTACGTTCTTACGGTTCTCGGCTCACTGCCTGAGGACGGAACGATAACCACTGTTCTTACCGACAGACTTTCGATAAGAATAACGCTCGTTAAAGATCACTGCATAGAAAACACTATGGTTTCTATGATTAACGCCCCCGAGAACGAGGACGGAGAATAAATATTGCACTGATTATCAAAACACAAAACCGACAAGCTAAAACTTGTCGGTTTGTTGTCTATATGTAAACTTAGTCCACCTTTTCGTATTTAATGCTTACAGATGCGCTGTTTACGGAATATCCGGGCATATCTCTGCCAACTCCCGCTACGTATTTTTGAATAAGCTCCTGCGCTAATCTGTTTGCCGTGCTCTCTGAAAGCTCTCCGGTGTACTCAACTATAATTGTTCCTTTAAGATGTATTACGTTATCCTTAACGTCGGACATAGGATGTCCGTCCCATCTTGCTCTGCAATTACCGCGAGAGGCTTTGTCGCTTCCCGAGGAGTAATCAACCTTATGATCGCGGCTAAACTGAATAACGCTTACAATTATACAGAGAAGGACCGTTCCTACGGAAGCTCCAAGCGCAACCTTCATAGCTGTTTTTGCAAACAGCATACAGATTATGTATAAAATTATCGGAAATGCAACGAATGCGCCGAGCGCGTTCATTCTTCTTATTCCGCCCTGAAATCTTATCAGAATAAAGGAAAACGGGATTGAAAGAATGGTAAGCAAAACCGCGAATGCGGCTACCACCGCATTCTTATCGTCCGCCGTAGCGAACATAAAACCCGAATAAAATGCAAAAACTATGGTAGGCATAAAGAAAACGGTCATAAAGAGTTTTCTCTCTGCGATCCACTGTGCCACTCTGCTATTTGATCCGTTTACCGCAAGAAAAATAAACATAAGGGTATAAACGTACATCGAAAGCGCAGGTAACGGCTGAATACCGACAGGGAAAACGACCGAAGCGGCAACGAACAAGAAAATTGCCGTTATAAGCTTCACTCCACCGCCTGCAGTAACCTTGAATTTGTCTTTGCTCATAAAAGACCTCCGTTTTTATAAAATTTATCTCCGTTGCTACATTAATTACATACGTAACATCGGGATTTAAGTAAATTATACTCTTTTTGTTAAAAAAAGTCAATGTTTTTCTCGATTTTTCAAAAAATAAATTTCACAAATAAAATTTTAAAACCTATTGACAAACTATTTTTGCTGTGCTATAATATTACCGTTGCTTATGGGGTTGTAGCTCAGCTGGGAGAGCGGTGCGTTCGCAACGCACAGGTCAAGGGTTCGAGTCCCTCCAGCTCCACCAATAAATAAAGACGCTCTTTTTGAGCGTCTTTATTTATTCCGTAGAACAAAGTCAGAGAGCCCTGTTCAATGCCTCGGCATTGAACAAGCTGCACAGCACAAATTTTAGCTAACGTATCGGCTCGGTGCAGCTTTAAGTTCAGAGTCCCTCCAGCTCCACCAACAAAACAGGTACACTTAATGGGTGCCTTTTTTGTTGCATAGAACTTTAAGCGAGAACCCTCTAATGCCGCTACGGCATTGAGTAGGCTGCGCTTGGTAAATATTCGAGCATTGATAGGTTCGGCGCTGCCTTATGTTCAGAGTCCCTCCGGCTCCACCACACTTAACCAAAATCGAACCTCGAAAGAGGATTGGTTTTGGTTTTTTGTTTTTGTATGGTTTTTTTCGACGGGGTGTCCTTTATAACAAAAACACAAAATCAAGGAAAGTGAGGCGATAAACGTGAAAATAAAGCGTATATTTAATAGTTTCTGCGTGTTAACGTTTATCGTCGCGCTTATTACCTGCGGAGGCGCCGCGGCTACGTGGAAATTTTCCAATCCAACTATTGAATCGGCTTCAGGAAACTGGGAAGTAACTCTTGGTGCGCTTGACTGGACCGGCTCGGACATTCTTCCAGATGACGGAAGCGTCGGTCAAAAGCACTCTGCTCTAATACAGATGATACTTAACGGAACGATAACCGATAACAGTGGAAAAGTAACCAACCTTGGACTGAATTTCAATGACTCTTACCTCAGCAAAGAGATTAAGGACCGTTCAAGCAGTTGGTTTGCCGGATCTGATACCCTCGGAAGCATGGACTTCTGGGAAGCCGGCGACATAAACAAGTATTTTAACACTGCAACCGAAAACGTAACCTTTGTTCTTTACTTCCCCGAAGGTGTTGATGATACCTATTATCTTTACACCACCAGTGTTAAGCTCGAAATCAACGATTCGCCGAGTGTCGCTATCGGAAACAACGTATATCCGATATACGAAACCGTTATTAAAAAGAACGATATAGGCGTTTACGAAGCTGTACAAACAAGCCTTGGATATGCTGAATCCGATTATTACGACAACCGTATAACCGGTGGACTGCTGCGAGTCCCCTCGTTTGATCCCTCTACCTTTAAGGCCGGCGAGCTCGGACATACACAAAGCACCGCTATATGGACGTTCAAGGGAGATAATGCCACCGCTTATCCCGCTTCTAAAACCGCACCGATATATTATAGAGTAAAGCCATCAAGTAAAACAACATACACAATCACAGCGTCGATGGGAACACGCGTGTACGTGCTTGATCAAAACTCAAAACAGGTCGCAGTTACCGCCGGAGCGCAAGGAAGCGCGACGGTAACCTTTAGCGCAAGCGCAAACAAAACCTATTACTTCAGATTTGAAGGCGCGGAGGCGATTGGCTATGAAATCAAATAGCTCCGCATAAAATCAATTAAAAAAGAGCAGACAAAAATTTTGTCTGCTCTTTTCCTATTTGAAATTCAGTTTACATTAAGAAAATTTAATGTTAATATCTCCGGTTACGTTTCTTACAGTAAGCTTTTTAAAGCCGCCAAATCCGCTTGTTCCCGCTAAATTATTTTTTCCGTATTCCGAAACGGAATCAATGGTAAAGCCTATAACAGGATCCGAAATGTACGCCTCAATGTCTCCGTCCTCCGAAATAAGGTACGCGTTGCTTCCTATCCAAAGGTTTTCAAGATAAATATCTCCGTTTTTAGAGGTTACAGTACAATTACTTGCGTCAAGTCCGTCTGCCGATATGTCCCCCGCCGTAGATGAAACGTGAATTGAGCTTCCTATTTTGACGTTAACAAGCTCGGTGTCTCCCGTTGTAAGCGTTACGCTCACCTCACCGATGCTGACGTTTTTCAGTTCTACCTCTGCCGCCTCGCCTTTAACCGTGTACTGTGCACATTCGCTATCCGAGGTGATTACCTCGCCCGCGACGGTAACGACGCTCACGTCATTGGCGTTCGTTTTCTTTAAAATTATCTCCGACGTTTTTCCGTCGATATCAAGAGCGGAAACCGAAACGCTGTCTGCCTTTACGTCTCCCGACTCGGATTTAACTTTAATCTTTACCTTTTCCGAGGAAATACCTTTAAGTACAACGTCTCCCGAGGTGGTTTGTAAGGTAAGCTCCCCTGCGTATCCGTCCGGAAGCGAAAGGGTTACTTTGTAGTATTTTTTCATACCGAGGCCGAATCTGATGTTCTCTTGAAGCTCTCCGAGATTGCTTCTCGATACGCTTAATACTCCGTTTTCCTCTTTTACGTTGTAAAAGTTCTCGGCAGTGTCGTAGTAATGAAGCGTTATTTTATCTCCGTCGCTCTTTTTTACCTCTATTTCCGAGACATCAAGCATAAGATTTACTGCGGTAACAGTTGTCTCGTAATCCTTAGTATAAGGCGTAAAATCCTTTCTGCCCGCGCAGCCTATAAGTAAAACACCGATTAACGTAATCACGGAAAAAGCGAGTATTCTTAAAAAACTCTTTTTCATCTTCATATCCGTTCCTTTCTTTTTAAGCATTCCCTTAAAACGTTATATGTCAAGCACGTAGCCCGGTCTGTCTTTAACGAGATTTATTTTTCCGCTACCGTCTCCGTAAACGAAAACCTCAAAAATCTGCGCGCGTTCTCTGTTCTCATCAACGCTAAGACGGAAAAGCCCGTCGTTTTTAAATATTCTGTAGCTTACCGTGAAATAATATACCGTATAGCCGTCCTTTTCCTCCATTAGGCGCTCATTTTTTATTCTGATTTTAAAAAGCTTCTGCGGTGGAAAAGCCGCGTGTTTACCGTTTTCTTCAACATACTTCTCTGTATAAAGCGAATTTACCTTTTCGTGATCTCCGGCTATAACCGCATTTAAGTACTGTCCGATTATTACAAGCCCCGGCTCACCCTCGGAGGCATAGTCTCCGTCCTTAATGAGATAGCTCTGCGAGCTGTCGGGAGAATATTTTACCGAGCGGTCAAGCGCAAGGTATTCGGGAATAGTAAATATATCCGTTTTATAGTCGGCGGAGTAATAGTAAAACTCCTCTTTCGGGATTCCGTCTTCGCCGTCCGGAGCTTCCGTGTATTTACCGTTAAACAATCCGAGCGCATACGCGACGCTTACAAAAACAAATGCGCATAATACTGTCGCAAGTCCCGAAAAAACCGCGACGTTTCTCTTTTTACAGCCGCACTTTTTACTTTCCTGCGTGTCGCTTTCTTCCTCTAAGTCAACCCTTGAACTCTCGGCCGCCGCATTTTCGCCGCTATCTTCCTTTAATTCTTTGCTCGAGGTTTTAAAATCAGCGGGGACGTCTTTGTTAGCGATACATTCTTCAGCGCCCGTTTCTTTTTCTAAGCTTTCCGGCTCCTCTATGTCGTCAAAAAAGCCTTTTCTTATTTTCACCGTAAATCTTTTCCTTTTTGTAAATTTATTATTTTGCCGTTTATAAAAATTACTAATAAAACAAAGTAAATCGCTCACAAACGGTTGCTTTCGGCTTTTTAGCTTTATTTTAACTCTATTATATCATAAACAAAACATATATTCAAGTAGTTATTTTTAAAAATTTACTTGACAAACCGCAAAAAAAACAATATAATTTAAATTGAGGTATTTTGAAAAGCTGTAACTTTTTATCAAAAAAAGGTATTAAATACAGTGAAACCGTCTTTTTTGACGCAAATATCTTGCACGGTATATTATATTTTACTGTACCCCGCAGCAAACGAAAGGAATTTAAAATGAAAAATTCAGTTACCGTAAATAACGTATCCCCCATAACCAATTTAAAGAACCTCGTTGAGTCAAACGCAGCCGAGTTCGGAGACAAGCCTCTTTACTACTACAAGGAAAACAAAGAGGTTGTTTCCTTTTCTCACAATCAGATGAAAGCGTCGGTTGACGGGCTCGGAACGGCTTTCAGTCTTCTCGGTTTAATGGGCTCAAATATTGCCGTTATAGGCGATACAAATCCCTACTATATGGTTACCTATTTTGCCGCCGCCAACGGTGGTGGAGCTATAATTCCGCTTGATAAGGAGCTTGACAGCGAAACGATAGCCGGATTTATGAGTATAGCTGAGGCAAAGGCGCTCGTATATACCGAGTCATTTAACAGCCGTATTCCCGAAATCGAGGCTCTCGCTCCCGACGTTAAATATTTTATTCCGATTAAGCCTGACGAAGCTCTTATGCCGAATGAAAAGTACGTCTCCATCGCTTCTCTTATCGAAAAGGGTGCGGAGGCTATAAAAGACGGAAACAAGACGTTTACCGATTTCACTCCCGACCGCGAAGGCTTAGCGGCTCTTATTTTCACCTCCGGAACCACGGGAACAAGCAAATGCGTTATGCTCAGCCACAAAAATCTCGCTGCGGCAACCAACGCCTCCTGCGAAAGCATGGCCCATTTCAGAAATAACGGAACCTTCGTTTCCGTCCTTCCGATGAACCACTCCTACGAGGTAACTACCGAGCATCTGGCGCTTTCCCACATCGGTTGTTCAACCTATATCAATGACAGCATTAAAAATGCTCTCCGCAGCTTTAACTACTTTAAGCCGAACTCCCTTATTCTCGTTCCGCTTTTCGTTGAGACGATATACAAGCGTATATGGAAGGAAATTGACAAAAAGGGAAAGAGACGTACCGCGAAAATCGGAATGGCGCTCAGCAATGCTCTGCTTAAGCTTAAGATTGATATTCGTGGAAAGCTCTTTAAAGAGGTTACGGCGGCTCTCGGCGGTAATCTTTCCTGCATAGTTTGCGGCGGCGCCCCCCTTTCAAAAGAGCTTATACGCGATTTTGAAGCGTTTGGAATACAGATACTTGAAGGATACGGAATAACCGAATGCTCTCCCCTCGTTTCGGTAAACCGTCTCGGCAAGGTAAGACACGGCTCCGTAGGTACTCCCGTTCTTGGCTGCGAGGTAAAAATTGACAAGCAGGAGTCTGACGAAACGGGTGAAATACTCGTTAAGGGCGACAACGTAATGATGGGCTACCTTAAAAACCCCGAGGCGACTGCCGAGGTATTTACCGAGGACGGTTGGTTTAAGACCGGAGACATAGGATATATGGACAAGGACGGATATATCTTCATTACCGGAAGAAAGAAAAACGTCATTATCCTTTCAAACGGCAAAAACATCTTCCCCGAGGAGCTTGAGGAGCATCTCTACAAAAACGAGATTATCGGAGAGTGCGTTGTAATTGGCAGAAGGGGTGAAAGCGGTGAAACAGCTATAACCGCTGTTATCTATCCTAACCCTGAGCTTTCCGAAGGAAAAACGAAAGAAGAAATCTCTGCCGCGGTTAAGGAAGCAGTCGAGCTGACCAATAAGCACCTGCCTACCTTTAAGCATATCCAGAATATGGAAATCAGAGACACCGAATTTGAAAAAACAACAACCAGAAAAATAAAAAGATTTTTGGTAAAATAAAATTAATTACATATAAGAAAGGGCTTTTTACTATGTTTGAGAAAATTAAAGAAATTCTTGTTGATGAGCTTCAGATAAAGGAAGGCGACATCACCCTTGAGGCAGAGCTTGTAAACGACCTCGGTATAAACTCTCTTGAGCTTGCAGACCTTATTATGGTTTTTGAGGAAACCTTTGATCTTGAAATAAACGAAAACGACATAAGAAAATTCCTTACCGTCGGTGATATAGTAAATTATCTTTCCGAAAAAGCTGAATAAAAAGCTAATATATTTTCCGAGCCGAATTTTCCTTTTGAGAAAATTCGGCTCGGTTTAAGTGTATTTTTCTCTTTTAAACAGATTTTTTGCATTATACAGCGAAAAAACGAAAAATTTTACCTTTTTTGACACCGCACTGCGACCTTTTTTGCGCGGAGATTATTATATAATGTATCTGCGCGCCCTTTCGTTACCTATCGCGGGAACGTTAAAAACACGGCTTTACATAAAACGGCAGCAAGCTTAAAAAGTCTAAATAATTTTAGAAATTATGCTTTTGCGACAAAAAAGCGAAAAACTTGCTACGTCAGTATAATTAAAACCGTCAAACGATATTGGGGGCAAGAAAGGAAATCGGATAAAAATGAAATTTATTTTTTTCGCGGTAATATTTACCTTACTGTTTTTCGTTATAAACCGTATAGCCGAACAAAAGCTTGTTAGCAGATACACCGTTCGGGTGCTTTCAAACGCTGAGGAAAGCGAGACACTCCCCGCACAGCTTCTCTACGCTACAATGAAAAAAGGCCATGTTTTCACCGATCTTTCTCTCCCTATCCCATCAAAGGACGGAGAGGAAATAAACATAGGTATAGTGGCCGTCAACCGCGCCGGAGTTTACATAATATGCCGTATTCAAGGCGAGGGCGTTATCGAGAACCCGAATGCGGCAAGATGGAAACACATACATAACGGAAGCTGCAGCGAATTTGAAAATCCGTTTCGCGCGCAAGAGGGTGCAAGAAATCTTATTGAGTACTACGCAAAAAACGCGGGGCTTTCGGCAGTAAAGGCCCATTCAATGTTGGTTTACACCAGTCCTTCTCTCCGTTTTACTCACACGCTTAACCGTTCTATCGTCAGTGCGGATAATCTCAGCCGTAAGCTTTCCGATATAGACAGACGCGGCAGGCTTACAAGCGCCGAGGTTCGTCAGACGTGCAGGCTACTGTCCGATATTAGCAGCGGAGCGTATATGTAGTAGGTGCTCTATACTAAAATATTTCCTATGCGAGAGAACGTGAGGGTATCCGAGTTTTACGAGAGAAAAAGGCAAAGTCGAAAACCAAAGAATACTCCCCACCTACAAACGCATATCAAAATCTACGCAAAATCCGTAGAGTTTTTCGCGAATTTCCCGAATACGGGAGGACAGCGTCCTCCCCTGCAAATGTATATCATTACAGAAAGGAAAACAAAATGTTTGATTTTTCAGAAAAAACCCTCGCGCTAAGCAAGGAGGCTGACGTCGCTCTTGCGCCTATTTATGCGAAAATTGACGAAATTTCTCTTATTAACACCGAAAGAGTAATGCGCGCGTTTAAAAACCACCGCGTTTCCGAGTCTCATTTCGCCGCATCAACCGGCTACGGCTACGACGACGCGGGAAGAACCGTTACCGAAAAAATATTTGCCGAGGTTTTCGGCAAGGAGGACGCTCTCGTTCGCCACAGCATCGTTAACGGCACTCAGGCGCTTACCATCGGTCTTTTCGGCCTTCTTCGCCCCGGAGACACCCTTCTCTCGGTTACCGGAAAGCCTTACGATACTATGGAGGAGGTCATCGGTCTTACCGGCACTAAGGGTAACGGTTCGCTTTTTGATTTCGGCGTAAAATACCGTCAGAGTGAGATAGGCGAGGACTTCTCTCACCTGCTTGACGACACAGTTAAGGTGGTTTACGTCCAGCGCTCACGCGGATACGGTCAGAGACGCGCGCTCTCGCCCGAGGAAATCAACAAAATAGTTAAATTCGTTCACGAAAACTCGAAGGCATACGTTATGATTGATAACTGCTACGGAGAGTTTACCGATGCGCTTGAGCCTGACGGAGACCTTATCGTCGGTTCTCTCATAAAAAACCCCGGAGGCGGTATCGCGGTAACGGGCGGCTACCTTGCGGGTACAAAAGAGGCTGTTGAGCTTGCTTCCTACCGTATGACCTCTCCCGGAGTAGGCGGTGAGGTTGGCTGTACTCTCGGTCAGACGAGAAACATTCTGCTTGGCTTCTGGCTTGCCCCTCACGCGGTAGCTCAGGCGCTTAAAACCGCGGCTTTTGCGTCCTACGTTTTTGAAAAAGCGGGCTTTGACGTCTCTCCGAAATATGACGAAAGCCGCTACGATCTTGTACAGACGATAAATCTTCACGCACCGGAAAAGCTTTGCAGCTTCTGTAAGGCGATACAGAATTCCTCTCCCGTTGACTCCTTCCTTACACCCGAGCCGTGGGATATGCCGGGATATACCGACCAGGTTATAATGGCGGCGGGAACGTTTACCGGCGGCTCCACCATCGAGCTTTCGGCTGACGGCCCTATGAGGGCCCCTTACACCGCGTTTATGCAGGGATCACTTACCTTTGAGGGCGGCAAGCTTTCGATAATGAAGGCGCTTGACGAGGTTATGGGAGAATAATTACATAGTTAAAGAGAACCCCTTTTGGGGGTTCTTTTTTTTTGAAAAGCTATTGACTAATACAAAAAAATATGCTATACTTACTATGCCAAACAAACTAAATATGCAGCCTATGGGTGTATTTTCTTTTTTAGGGATACTTATACCCTTTTTTTGGCTATACTGTTATGTTGGATTTGATAAAATGCAAATTCCGTACACGTTAGCAGTATAGTAATATACCCACGCTGTATGATAGTTTGTTTGGCGACGACTTGGAGTTTGTGTTTTTATGCGCTGACTTCGGTCGGCGCATTTTTTTATTTTATTTCATTTTAAGGAGAAGAAAAATGAAAAAAAGAAAACCCCTTTTGGCGCTTACCGTTATTATTTTGATTGCGGTAATGGCCAGCACACTTGCGTCCTGTATGAAAAAGGAGGACTATCACACCAAGACGGACATCGATTCGCTGATGCAAGGCCTTAAAGCGGAGCTTGAAGCGAAATCAAAGGAAAACGCGGAGGCGATCGAAAAGCTCACCGTAGAATATACGGCGAAAATCACGGAGCTTGAAAAAGCCGACACAGACCTTAATGCCGATATTGAGGACTTGACCGAGGCATACAACGAAAGAGTTTCCGAGCTTGAAGGAGTAGTTGCGGATAACGAAGCTATACTCACCGAGCTTAAGGCCGATTACGAGGCAGCAGTTACGGAAATTAACGGCAAGATTTTGGAAAACGCGTCTAAAATTGAACAGGCAAAGGCTGAACTGCAATCAAAGATTACAAATTTAGTAGAAACGCATAGCGCGGAAATTGCCAACATTTCTTCTCTTATCACCTCGCTTCAAAACACAGACGCTTCTCAAACAGAGAGGCTCTCGGCTCTTGAAGAGCAGGTTCGCGCAATACTTGCCGTTCCACAACACACGGTAACCTTCGATCTTAACGGCGCTACCGGAAGCATTGCTCCCGTAACCGTCCGCCACGGCGAAAAGGTAAAACGTCCTGCCGATCCGGTTCACGACATTCTCGTCTTTGACGACTGGTACATAGGCGACGAAAAATGGTCATTCATCGGCTACACCGTAACGGAGGATATCACCCTTACCGCCAAATGGATGTATAGCGAAGGTCTTGCATACAGTTTAAGCTCCGACGAAACGTATTACACCGTAACGGGATTAGGCACCTGCACCGACACCGATATAGTTATACCAAGCACGTATAACGGCAAGCCGGTAAAGAGCATAGGCGCTTCTGCGTTCAAGAGTTGCACCGGGCTTACGAGTGTTATAATACCAAACAGCGTAACCGAAATAGGCGCTAACGCATTTGACGGATGCAGGGGCCTTAAAAGTATTACAATACCTAACGGAGTGGTAACCGTAGGCAGCTATGCATTTTCAGCTTGTACGGGGCTTAATGGCAGTGTAATTATACCCGACAGCGTAACTGAAATAGGTAGAGGGGTGTTTAATTATTGCCATGGTATTACCGGCGTAACGATAGGCAGCGGTGTTAAAAGCATAGGCGCGGAGGCATTCCAGAATTGCCACAGGCTTACCGAGATTAACTTTAACGCAACGGAATGCGCAAACTGTGAAAGCAATACGTTTAATAATGCAGGACAAAGCGGAACCGGTATTACGGTAACCTTTGGAGATAACGTAAAGAAAATACCCGAGAATCTATTTTACAACAACAGTTACGTTAAATCCGTGGTTATAGGCAGCGGTGTAGAAGCCATAGGCGAAAGTGCGTTCAAGGGTTGCATCGGACTTACGAGTATAACGGTATCAAGCGAAAATACTACATATAAAGATATAGACGGAAATCTTTACAGTAAAGACGGTAAAACATTAATTCAGTATGCAATAGCAAAAACAGATACAAGCGTTACAATACCTGATAGTGTAACCAGCATAGACGAAAGTGCGTTCTATGGTTGCACCGGGCTTACGAGTATAACCATACCTAATAGCGTAACCAGCATAGGCAATTCTGCGTTCGAGGGTTGCACCGGGCTGACAAGCATAAAATACCTCGGCACGGAGAAGCAGTGGAATGCGATTTCAAAGGGCGAGAGATGGGATTCAACCACTGGAAATTACACGGTAACCTTTATTTTCTTCAGCAAAGGTCTTGAATACAGTTTAAGCTCCGACGAAACGTATTA
>JAZUBT010000017.1:0-10814 GCA_045638685.1 Eubacteriales bacterium
GCTCCCAAGGAGTATTTCCCCGATCAGGCGCTTATCGACAAGTGTAAGGAGTACGCCGCTGAGTCGGGCGCAGAGCTTCGCTTTATCGAGGATCCCATGGAGGCGACCAAGGGCGCCGATGTTATCTATACCGACGTATGGGTATCTATGGGAGAGCCGGTAGAGGTATGGGAGGAGCGTATTAGCGAGCTTTCTCCGTATCAGGTAAACAAGGAGCTTATGGATAAGACGGGAAGAAAAACCGTGTTTATGCACTGCCTGCCCGCCTTTCACGACCTTAAAACCGCTGTCGGAAAAGAGATGTGCGAAAGGTTTGGACGTACCGAGATGGAGGTAACCGACGAGGTATTTGAGAGCGAGGCGTCCATCGTATTTGACGAAGCGGAAAACCGTATGCACACCATTAAAGCGGTTATAGACGCTACGATCTGAGCGGAACGTGTAGAATTACCGTAAAACGGTAAAATTTTACACCTCATACGCCGCTTCGCCCCCCTTCCCCCACCGTGGAAGGCTAAAACGAACCAAAAGAAACACAAAAGCCAAAGAGTTTTCACTCTTTGGCTTTTTATTTTTCGTGCTCCCTCAAAAACTGTTTTATATCCTTTAACAGCTTCATATCGTCTTCCGTTACGGAAACGTATTCACCAAGATTTAATAAATAGCACGGATCAAGATTAAGTATTTGACATATACGTCGCAGCTGCTCTAAGCTCGGCTCCTGAACGTTCCGTTCAATTTTTGAATAGTTAGACTGGTTCATAGGAATAAGATTTGCCATATCTCTTTGAGATAAGTCCATATCCTCTCTTGCGTTTCTTATTTTTTCACCGATATTCATTAAGCTTAACCTCTCTGTGTGTATCATTATAAAAATTATACCATTTTTAACTAAAAGTATTGACAATTAGTTAAAAATATGATATAGTATAACCAACGAGTTAAAAATTAACTCTAAAACTTAATATGGAGGTAGAAAAATGAATTCTTATAAAATAAGATTTACAGTTAATGGCAGTATGACTGAAACAGTAGTAAGAGCAACCAGTGATCCTGCTGCTCGCAAGCTTATTGAAGCACAGTATCCCGGTTGTAGAATTAACTTTTATGAAGTAAAACGCATTTAACACGATAATTCCAAAGGAGATAAAAATGACAAGCTTAGTAAAATTTTATACCATAGAAGGTAGCGAAAAGGCAGAGTTTCTTGCCGGTCTTGAAAAGGACGAGTTCGAAGCTCTTATAAGTGATTCGATAGAGTGTGCTAAAGATGCCAGGGCCGCAAGAAAAATATACGAGGAAATAAAAAAGCTTCAAAAGAACGACGAGATGTTTATAGTTAAGCTTTGGAGAAAGATTAATCCAAGCTCAAAAGTAAAGGCGGAAGCAGCATATAAAAAATTAGCGTCGGATGTTGAATCTACAATTAAAAATTCAAAATCACAATCCTTAAAAGAGCTATTTGATATTGAAATCAAAAAACTTCAATCAGAGTGTCCAAACGTACCATCTGACGATCCCGGTTTTGGCCTGATAGCAACGATGAGTATTGATTTAGGAATATTCTACGAGAAGCTTATTGCAAACGAAATAGATAGACGCGGATATTAAAGCATTTTGTCTAATACAAGAAACCCGTGGCAGTTTAACAAGACTGCCACGGGTTTTATTTTTAAAATATAAAAGTAAACACCATGTGATTTAATATGCACAGTATTACCCCTACCGCCGTCGGAATAACCGCCGAAAGAACGGTTATCTTTTTTGATTTCGTTTCCTTATAAACCGTCATTAAGGTAGTCGAGCAGGGGAAATGGCAAAGACAGAACAGTATAACGGACACCGCCCTTTCGGTATTCCAGCCGTTTGCAAGTAAAAGTGTCCGCAGTGCCTCTCCCGAAAGCTCGGTTACGAGAGCTGACTGCGTGTATGCCATTACCGCTATCGGGAGAACTATCTCGTTTGCGGGAAAACCGAGTATAAAGGCAAGTAAAATTACTCCGTCAAGCCCCAAAATTTCCGCAAACGGGGAAAGAAAATCCGATACCGTAAGCAGTAGCGTGCTGCCACCTACCGAAACGTTTGCCATAAGCCATATTAAAAGCCCCGCGGGCGCGGAAATTACAACCGCACGTCCTAAAACAAACAGCGTTCTGTCAACCACCGAGCGAAAAATAACCGACGGAATATTCGGGGTTCTGTACGGCGGAAGCTCAAGCGTAAACGCCGAGGGGATACCCTTTAAAAGCGTTTTTGAAAGAATAAAGGAAACGAGAAAGGTTATAACTATTCCGAGACATATAATAAGTGTCAGAAGCAGCGCCGAAAAAGCTCCGCCGAGCACTCCCCCGCCCACAATGAAAAACATCGTGATAATGGCGATAAGGGTAGGAAAACGACCGTTACAGGGCATAAAAGCGTTCGTTAAAGTTGCTATAAGTCGCTCGCGCTTTGAGTCAATAATGCGGCAACCGGTAACTCCAACGGCGTTACAGCCAAGGCCCATACACATAGTGAGTGCTTGCTTTCCGCAGGCGTTACATTTTTTAAAGGCGCCGTCGAGGTTAAAGGCAATTCTCGGAAGATACCCGAAATCCTCAAGGAGTGTAAAAAGCGGAAAGAATATAGCCATAGGCGGAAGCATTACCGAAACCACCCACGCAAGGACTCGATAGACGCCGTGAATAAGCGCTCCGCATAGCCAGAGCGGTGCTCCCGCTGTAACCATTCCGTCGTACATTATATCTTCAAGCAGAAAGAGGTATTTTGATAAAAACGCGGAGGGGTAGTTCGCGCCCTCTACCGTTATCCAGAGAATAAGGGCAAACAGTAGCGCCATAAAAGGGTAGGCGGTGTATTTTCCGGTTAAAATTTTGTCAAGTCGGCGGCAAGACCTTGTATAAGCCGTCTCCTTTGTCTTAGTAACGCAGCTTTCTGCCGTTTTCTCGGCAAAACGCACGGTGGACTTAAAAACGCTCTCACGGATTTTTTCTCCCGAAAGCCCCGTTTTTTTTCGCTCGCCTTCGATAAAGGAGGTAAGCTCGCCGTCGGCTGAAATATCGTACCCGCCCTCGCGCAGGGCGTTCAGGGTAAACGGGTTTTCCTTTAGTAGCTCAAGCGCAAGGTATCTTTTACGCATACCGAGAGCGGCAGCGATTTTACTAACCCTTGGCTCAACGGCGTTTAACGCAAAATTTATCTTTTCGCCGTAATCAGTGTAAAAAACGTGTGTGTGTGTTGATTTTTGGAGCTCTTTAACGGAAACGTCCAAAGCGTGTGTTGGTTTCTGAAGCTCTTTAACAGAAACGTCCGGAGCGTGTGTCGGTTTTTCCACACAGCGCCTGTAAATAGCCGCTTTCAGCTCATTAAGCCCCTTACCGCTCCTTGCGGATGCGCCGACAACAGTGAGCCCTGTAATATCATGTAGCTTTTCAAGGTCAATTTTCAGCCCCTTTTTCTCCGCTTCATCAAGCAGATTTACGCACAGCACCGTCTCCTTACTCATCTCTGCCACTTGAAAGGCAAGTATCAGATTCCGTTCAAGACAGGTGGAGTCGCACACGGTAACGGTAACGTCTGCGCTTTCATAGGCAAGGAACTCTGCCGCCGCCTTTTCCTCTCCGACGTCTGCCGAAGCGGTGTAGCAGCCGGGAAGATCTACTACGGTAAACTCGGCATCGTTATAAGCAAAGCTGCCGTAGGCACAGCCGACCGTTTTCCCCGCCCAGTTACCCGTGTGCTGTTTCATACCTGTAAGGGCGTTAAAAACGGTGCTTTTTCCAACATTTGGGTTGCCCGTTAAGGCTACGGTATATATTTTTTTGGTTTTTTCGTTCATATTTCAGCTTGTAACCCTTTCAACGGTGATGGCTTTTGCATACTCGTTACGTATCGCGATCTGCGCGCCGCGGATAAGGTACGCCGACGGGTTTCCGCTCGGAGCGACGAGGCTTTTCGATACCACAGTTCCCTTTATAAGACCAAGCTCGGAAAGTCTTTTACCTAAACCTTCGGGAAGAGCGATGCTTACCACCCTGTAAAGAGTGTTTTCTGCTATTTTGTCAAGGCTTAACATTACTTAAAACCCCTTTTGTTTTTACGTAAACGCACCCTCAAAGCGAAAGTGCGGTTATTATTAGACTATTCGAAAAAACGGCTTTTTGCTACAAAACAAAAGTCTTTACAAAATTTATTTGACAAAGTGTTCTTTTTCTGTTATAATAAAGAATATAGGTTTATAAGTAATATAAAATTTAAGATTAAGTTATGAAGCTGCGCGTTAAAAGTAAGTAGCTGCACCATGTGTTTTTACAAAAAACGCGTCTTTACAGAGATTATAGAGGAGAAGGAATGAACGCGGAAACGGTTTTTAAAGGTCTATACGGTAACGAGCGGCTGAAAAGCTATCTTTTTACCAGCATAACTGAAAAAAAGCTTCCGCACGCGCTTATTATCGAGGGCGCCGAGGGGAGCGGAAAAAAGACAGTGTCGCTTCTTACGCTCGCGGCTATGGATCCTGCCTTTTCCAAAAAAATAATGAATTTTGGAACCCCCGACGTAACCCTGCACACCTTGACAGACGGAAAAAAGTCGATAGGCGTATCATCGGTCCGCGATATACGGTATCAGGCGTATATAACCCCGCAGGAGCTTTCCTTCCGAGCGTTTATTATCGACAAGGCCGAAACAATGACAACCGAGGCGCAGAACGCCCTGCTTAAAATTTTTGAGGAGCCCCCGAATGGCGTCTTCTTTTTCCTGCTCTGCGACAATGCCTCTGCCTTGCTTTCAACGGTGCGCTCAAGAGCGCCGGTGCTTCGAATGGAGAGCTTCGACACCGATACGCTTTCGGATTATCTTCTCGAAAATAACGAAAAGGCGAAAAAGCTTTTTGAAAAGGACAGAGAGGCGTTCACCTTGCTCGTTCGTTCCTCGTCGGGCGCGATAGGCGAGGCGGAAAAACGTCTTGGCGAAACCGAGGATTCGGCGTATGCGGTAAAGAAGAAAACCGATGAGCTTATAGATCTTCTTGCCGAAGGAAAAAGCTCGGAAATCCTATGCTTTTTCAGTTCACTTAAGCTTAGCCGCGAGGAGCTTTTGCTTATCATAACTAATTTATCTTACGCCGTAAGGGATATGCTTTCTGTGAAATACGGAATAGAATGCGAGCCGCTTTATTTTTCGAGCACGGAAACAGCGGAGGACCGCGCGGCATCCTTTGCAAGGCTTACGCTTATGAATTTATATCACACCTCCGAGCGCCTGACGGAGACGCTTAGCGAGGTTATCGTAAACGTTCAGCTTTTTGCGTTAAAGAGCGCCGATGCGCTTACCGACGCGCTGAAATAAGCATATAACGAATGAGAATTTGTAAATGGAGAAAATTATGGACGAAAATATAGAGAACCTTAAAAACGAGGAAATGACCGAGGACGCAGAAAGCGCGGACAAAGCCGAGGCTGTGGAGAACGGTACAGCCGCCACCGAGTCGGAAAAAGCGACAAAAAAGCCGGAGGAATGTCTGCCCGAAAAAACCGAGATTGTCGGTGTGCGCTTTAAAAAAGAGGGAAAGACCTACTATTTTGCGCCTAACGGATTTGCGCTCAAAAAGGACGACAGAGTAATAGTCGATACCTCAAGAGGAGTGGAGTACGGCTTTGTAGCCGTGCCTAATTCTACGGTTAAAACCTCAGAGCTTGTAATACCCCTTCGCGGTGTTATAAGAATTGCTTCCGAGGAGGATAACCGTATTCACTCGGAAAACTCAAAGCGGGAGATAGAGGCGTATAACGCCTGTATCGCCCTTGTTGATGAGCACGGGCTGAAAATGAAGCTGATAGACGTTGAATGCGCGTTTGACAGAAGCAAGCTCCTCTTTTACTTTTCTGCGGAGGAAAGGGTTGATTTCCGTGAAATCGTAAAGGTGCTCGCCACAACCTTCCACACGCGTATCGAAATGCGCCAGATAGGAATAAGAGACGAGGCTAAAATGCTCGGAGGACTTGGTGTTTGCGGTAGGCCGTTCTGTTGTTCGGCATTTCTTACCGATTTTGTTCAGGTCTCTGTCAAGATGGCAAAGGAGCAGAACATCTCTCTTAACGCCGCAAAAATTTCCGGCGCCTGCGGAAAGCTTATGTGTTGCCTACGCTACGAATACGACACCTATATTGCGGAAAAAGCGCTTACACCTAAGGTCGGAACCAGAGTCATGACACCCGACGGCCCGGGCGAGGTTACCGATTCAAATCCTCTTGCGGGCATTGTTAAGGTAAGACTTGACGGCAAGGCGGACGATGCCGAACAGACGGTTTACGTTCGCGAGGACGTTGTTAAAGAAGATGAATACAGTGGCGAGGCGCTTACAAAGACAGAGCTTCCCAAAAGAGGAAAGAGTAAGGAAGAGGAGATCGTCTTTGCTTCGTTTGCGGACGTCGTAAACGGAACCAAAGCCCCTGCTGCCGAGACTAAAACCGAAGCCTTAAAGAAAGAAAACGACGCCCCAAATACACAGAACAAACACGTTCAGCGTACCGAAAATACAACCGAGACAAACAACGGCACGGGATCGCCAAGCAGCGACGCGCAGAAGAACTCCAAAAACGGCGAAGAGAACTGCTCCGATAACAGCGAAAACAAAGGCGGCAGAAACAAAAGACACCGCAGAAAGAAGCACAAGGGCCACCGTGGACAGGGCGGCGATAATCAAAGCGCAGTCGTACAGAGCGGCAGTCAAAACCAAAATGGCAGTCAAAACCAAAACGGCGGACAAAATCAAAATGGCAGCCAAAACCCAAACGGACAGCGCCAAAATCAGAACAAAGGACAAAACCAGGGTGCTGAAAACCAAAATAACAGAAACGGTCAAGGGGGTTACGGACACGGTAAAAGGAGACCCTTCAGACACCGTAATAAAAATCACGGAAGCGGCGGCAAATCCGAGCAGTAATTCTCGCTCACCGCTGTAAATCAAGCCCTTAAAAACAAACGGTGTTTTTCTGCCCAACCCAGGTAAAAAATAATCCCAAAGCTGCCAAATCTTTTTTTGCAGAAAAATGCAAAAAGGTCTTGAAAAAAACAAAATATTGTGTTATAATATCATTAATCAAACATATACGGAGGTAAACTGACATGGCACATATAATTGATGCTGAAAAGTGTTTAGGTTGCGGCGCTTGCTCCGAGGAGTGCCCCGTAAGCTGCATTTCCGAGAAAGACGGAAAGTACGTTGTTAACAACGATGAGTGCGTTGACTGCGGAGCTTGTGAAGGAGCTTGCCCTGTAGAAGCTATCTCGGCTGAATAATCTACACGACAAAAAGCGGATTTTTGGTGCGTTGCATTGTGCTTCGCACCAAAAATTTTGTTTTACGACCTTTTAAATGATACAACGACGGCTGAGGTTCTTATCTCGAATACGTGCCGCTCAGCCACCTAATAAATATAAATGAAATTTGTTTTAAAATAACGAGCAGTAATTTTTTAAAATAACAAACGGGTTAACTCTTCTTAAAAAATAAACGGCAAAACTCTTTTTGAAATGAGGAAAAAGGATTGAAAACAAAAAACACCGAGATTGACGGAATTAAAATAACAGAGAGCAAAAGCACTCAGCTTTTCGGAACAGACGCTCTTATGCTTTCCGCTTACGTAAGAAAAAATCCGACTGCCTCTGCCGCAGAGCTTGGAGCAGGCAGCGGCGCTATTTCCGTTATTTTAGCAGAGCGGGGCGCGTTTAAAAGCATAAAAGCCGTGGAAATTCAAGAGGATCTTTACAGTCTTTGTAAGGATAATATAGAAAAAAACGGACTTAACGGCACAGTTATCCCGATATGCGCTGACGTAAGAACGCTTAGCCCCACGGAGCTTTCCGGCGTTTCGGTGATTTTTGCCAACCCCCCGTATATGAAAGCGGACGGCGGCAAGGAAAGTCCCGAAAGCTCAAAGCAGATGGCAAGGCACGAGGTTTTCGGCGGAGCGAGAGAGTTTATCTCCTTTGCGGGCAAGGTTCTTAAGACCGGCGGAAAGCTGTACGTCGTTTACCGTCCCGACAGACTTGAAACTCTTATGAAAGCGTTTAACGAAAGCGGCTTTGCCGTAAAACGAATGACGTTTGTTGCGGCTGACGTCAATCACGAGCCGTCGTCGGTGCTGACCGAGGCAATACGTGGCGGAAAAGAGTCGCTTTACGTAACCCCGAACCTCTTTTTAACAGACGAAGAGGGCAGGGAAACGGAGGACGCCGCCTACATTTACAAAAACGGCGTTTTTCCGGAAAGGTTTTTTGAAAGACAGTAAAAATAAACCGGGGAATATCCGAGAGTTTGAAAACGTATGCAGTCCAAAGGAGTGTTTGAATGTATGAAAATAGTAAGATTTTCCGTTGGGGATACGCTCGTGATGAGAAAGCCTCACCCGTGCGGTGAAAACAAGTTCCGCGTTGCAAGGACGGGCAGCGACGTTCGTATAATTTGTCTGAAATGTCAGCGCGACGTTACCGTTGAACGGCTGAAGCTTGAGCGGAACATTAAATCGGTTGTTCCCGCCGACGTGGAGTAAATTTTTCCCAAACCGAAACTTTATTTTAAACGGAGACTGAAAAATGAGCGGTGCAAAAGAAAGAGACGCTATGTTCGATGCCTACGGCAGAGAAAAGAATAAAACGGAGGACGGGGTTCTGTATCTCGTCGCGACACCGATAGGAAATCTCGCCGACCTTTCCGAAAGAGCGATAAAGGTTCTGTCAGAGGTAAGCTTTATAGCCGCCGAGGACACAAGAAACACGGCAAAGCTACTTTCATATATCGGTATCGTTAAGCCAATGGTAAGCTACTACCAGCATAACAGAACCGAGCGCGGAGAGGAGATCTGCAAAAGACTTCTTCTCGGTGAATCCTGCGCCCTTGTTACCGACGCAGGCACGCCCGCGATAAGCGATCCCGGCGAGGATCTCGTGCGGCTCTGCGCGGAAAAGGGCATCAAGGTTACGTTTATTCCCGGTGCTTGCGCGGCTATCGCGGCGCTTGCGCTTTCCGGACTTTTTACCGGACGATTCGCCTTCGAGGGCTTCATAAGCGGCGCTCGGGGTGAGCGGAAAGAACGTCTTACCGAGCTTTCGGCGGAAAAACGCACTCTCATATTTTATGAGGCGCCCCATCATCTCGTAAACACACTTGCCGACCTCTACGACTTTTTTGGGGACAGAAAAATCGCGCTCTGTCGCGAGCTTACCAAGCTCAACGAGGAGATTATGAGAACCACGCTTTCGGGCGCAAGAGAGTACTACGAAACCAATCAGCCGAGAGGCGAATACGTAATAATCGTTGAGGGAAAAAAGGACGAGGACGTTTTTTGGCGCGCGCTTTCTCCGTCTCAGCACGTTGAGTTTTACGTTAAGAACGGAATGCAGAAAAATGAGGCAATAAAAGCAGCGGCAAAGGACAGAGGTGTGCATAAAAGCGAGGTTTACAAGGAGCTTTTAAAGGGCGAGTAAGGACTAATGCGTCTTTTTGTTGACCGCGGTACAGCTTATTAAAATTAAAAGGACAGATGACCCCATCTGTCCTTTTTTGCGTTAGCCTATCACTCCGCTACCGTCAATTCCGTTTACCAGCTCCTCCATCTCATCCCTCGAGCTTACAGAGTGCGCTTTTTTGATAAGCGCCTCCTGTTCGGCGCTACTCATAGACGCAAAGGCGGTAAGTGCCGAAAGATTGTGCGCGAAAGCCATTCCCATTCCCAGCGGAATGTCGTTTCCATCTACGCTTGACGGAATTAAATGCGAAAAATATTCGTCGTTCATTTTTTCCCCTTTCTTTCCCTTTAAGTCTTTATAAAAAGTATTTCCGAAAACGGCTTCGATAATACCGAGCCTTGTCAAGGAATTTTATTTGATGCCGCAAAATATAATGTGTTTAACAGGAAACGGAATTATTTTATCTAATAAATGAAAGGAAGCAGCGAAATTGAAAAAAAGATTTTTTTGCCTTTTAGCCTTTGTTTTTTACATTTTAAGCCTCAGCTCCTGTCAGAAAAGCCCCGAAAACATATACAGTCTTGTTATAAAGCTATCCGAAAGCTTTGGCGACGAAAACGGATACTGCCTCTTTTATTCCGATATAGAAACGGAGGGGTTTTCCGTCGCGGACGGAGAAGCGTTCGGCAGACTTTACAGCGGAAAATGGGAAAACCCTTCCTGTTTTTCAAGAATTACGGGTTACGCCATTCGGCTTCCGCTTGACGACAGCGGTTTTGAAATTCACGCGATAAAATGCGTCAACGTCTCTGACACCGAGGAGGTTTCCCGTCTCGTTCAAAAGCGGATAGACAGACTTCAAAACGCCGAGATTAAGGCTTACGCGCCCGAAAGCTACGAGCGTTATTTCGTCGGCGCGGAGGTGTACGTGCGGGGAGATACCGTTTTTTTACTTGCAACCCCCGACAATCTTTCGGTTAAAAAAATAATTAAAAAAACCGGATAGGCTCCCCGTCCGACTTAAAACGCAACAAAGTGCCCTCTTTGTATTAATATAATGTAACGTTTTTTCAAATAAATCGCAAATAAATCAAGGAGAAGGTTGTTTTTTAGTAAAATATATTATATAATAGTATCACCCGTTGTATTTATATAAATACATTAAAATCTTTTAAAAGGAGAAAGAAACATGAAAACAAAAACCAGAATCCTTGCTACGTTGCTTACGGTACTTATGGTTGTTGGAATCCTTCCGCTTTCGCTCTTTGCGGCAGGCGCGGTTTCCGGCGGTTCTGTAGTACAGGCGCCGTACGAGGAAAGAACAAAGGCCGCGGTAGAGGCGG
>JAZUBT010000018.1:0-85532 GCA_045638685.1 Eubacteriales bacterium
TCGAAGCTACGCCAGCCCTCACGCTCTCCGCCGACAATCATTTTATGTACAAGCGTCGGACATTTATCAGCCGCAAGGTCAACCTGCTCTGCCGCAATTCCCTTTGCCGCGCAGATTATCGCCTTAACTCCGGCTGCCTTAAAGCGGTACTCGTAGTCGTGGTCGAGAAGCTGGTTCATAGCGGGTATGGTGATGGCACCTATTCTGTTAAGACCGAGAGCGGCATACCAGAACTGATAGTGGCGTCCGAGAACCAGCATTACCTTGTCTCCCTTTTTAATGCCGAGAGACTTAAAGTAATTAGCTGCTCTGCACGAGTATTTTTTAATATCGCTGAACGTGAAGCGCGTTTCCGCCTTATCTGCGGAAATATGTAGCATCGCAAGCTTATCGGGCGTCTTTTTTGCTATACCGTCAAGAATATCGTAAGCAAAGTTAAACCTTTCGGTATTTTTAAAGGTTATTGACGTCGGCGTTCCGTTTTCATTTTCGGTAACGTCTATAAATTTCTTATAAACGCGGTCTTCGGTATCCTTTTCAAGCGCCAAGGACTGCGCCCTTGAAATCTGAGGCTGAAGCTCCGGTATCTTCTCTCCGTTCGGATTCAAAACCATAGCGTAGAAGTGGCAATCCTCTCCGCCTACCGCTATCATTCCGTGAGGAGTTGAGCTGTCGTAATAAATGGAGTCTCCCGCGCCGAGAATTTCACTGTGATCGCCTATCTGCACTTTAAGGTGTCCCTTGATTACTATATCGCATTCCTGACCGTCGTGCGTCGTTACCTCAATAGGCTTATCCTGGGCTTCTTCTCTGTACTTACTGCAAACGTAAAGCGGCTCCGCTATCCTATTTTTAAAGGATGCAGCAAGATTATAGTAGGTCATTCCGTGAGCCTGCTCTATCTTCTGACCGTTACCGCTTCTTGTAAGCGTATAGGATTTAAGCTTCGGGCTTTGTCCCGCTATAATATCGGTAACGTCAACGTTAAACGCCGCCGCGCAGCGGTATATAAACGCGAAGTTAAGGTCGGAAAGACCGTTTTCGCAGCTTACGTATTCCTGCTCGCTGACACCCGTCTTAACCGCCATCTCGGCGGCGGTAAGCCCTTCTATTTCACGAAGCTCCTTTATTCGCTCCGCCATTTCCTTGATTTTTAAATCAAGCGCTATATTTTTCATATAAGCATTCCTTTCTTACACGAGGGACTAAGATGTAAAAAGCCCGTCCCAAAGATTTTCTTTGAGACGAGCCCGAAATATCAAACCCGCGGTACCACTCAAATTGCAGCTCTGCTGCCCCTCAGAGTCAACTAACTCTTTCGCTCTCACGCGGCTATCACGGGGAGGTTCTACGGAAAAATCTTTCTTCCTCCCGGCTCGAAAGCTACAAACGCTAAGTCCTCGTTTAACGGCTTTCACCAAACACCGTCTCTCTGCGAAACTCTGAACTAAGGTCCTCTTTGTCATCGCCTTTAATATTTATTTTAATATAATTATTATATCACCACGTTTTTGTTTTGTCAAGAGCTTTTTTCAAAAAAATTCATTTTATTAAATTAAATGAAATATAGGAAGGCGCCCTTGCCTTCCTACATTAATTTTTAATTTCTTTTCCGCTCTAAACAGCCACTCTTATTCCGACGCCTCGCTTCTGTTTCTTCGGTCAATGAATAAAATCATAGCAAGAATGCCTATAATCGGAAGCGGCAGATATATAAAATCGGTTACTTTAAAGAGTGAATCGCTTGTAGGAGCAAATTTCGGTATAAATGATAAAACAATAGAAGTAAGAACCGTAAGCACAAGAATAACTATAAGCGCATAAAGTACTGCTTTTAAAACTTTGTTCACTCTTTTTCACCCTTTCCATAATTTATTTTTAAAAAAATTCAGTCTAAATTAATTTTGTAATGCTATTTAATTTTTAATTCGTTAATATTTTAACACATTTTTTCTAATTTGTAAAGGCGTTTAAATTACACAATATGTGTATATTAATTACATTAAAACAAATTAAAATACGACGTTTTATCGAAAAACATCATAAATAAGGGCAAAAACAAAAGAAAAGTCGCGTTTCTTATGCTTTGACTTCTCTTTTGGAGTTATGAATTTTCGGTATTTTTTGTTAAATCAATATAAACTCAATGTTTAACCTATTATTTCTATTTCGGTTAATAGGTAAGAATTATCACTCAAAACGGCTATCCTCAGTTTCCCCGCGCGAGTGTTTTCGGAAACGGAAAAATCCCAACCGAATACGCCTTCGCCATCGGACTTTCTCGGCGAAAACACTTCCGCCTTACTAAGTCCGGACGGATAGTAAACCCTTATACTGTACTCGGTATAGCTCTCTCCTTTAAACGTCAGAAAAACACTGTCCCCTGCCCGTACCGCTTCGGGCTTTTCGACTATTCCGATAGGTGCTCCCACACACTGATAGCCTTCGCCCTCAATAAAACCGATGCTGCTTACGTCGAATTTATCTACTTGATAAACGGGAACGTCCTTCTCGCTATGTCCGACAAAAATCACAGTAAGAACACAAAAAAGAGCGACTGATAGCGCTATATGAAAAACAAGTCTTTTCATCGCCCGCCACTCCTTTTTACAGTATTTTACTTTTAATTTATCTCGTTATTTTACGTTAAGCTCCGCGCTCGGCAAACGCCGTGCTTCATTAAGTCTTCTTAGCTCATTGAAGGACGTGCGCCGTACGCTTTAAAATCTAACCCTTGCCGGACTTAATGTCCGTCCGCATAAACACTCGACATAGCTCAGGAATTAATTATTTTATTAAATATGTGCTCCGCTATCATAAGACCTGCCGCGCTCGGCATATACGCTATCGAAGCAGGCGTGCGCTGTCCAACCTGCACCACCTGCTCGTCGCTGTAAAGCACGTCAAGATGTAAAATATCTCTTTCACGAAGCTCTCGTCTTACCGCTCTTGCAAGACCGCACATAGACGTTTTTGATATATCGGCAACCTTAAACCCTGAAATTTTAAGCTTATTTCCCGTACCCATTGAAGAAAAAACGTATTTCCCTCTTTTAAGCGCGGACGAGATAATCGCCGTCTTTGCGCTGACGTTATCAATGGCGTCTATTATTATGTCCGTACCGGAGCGCTCTATAAGGCCGTCCGCATTTTCCTTATTAACGAATATATCCTCGGTTAAAACCTCGCACTCCGGATTGATTTTTGACACTCTCTCCGCCATTACCTCGGTCTTTTTTCTTCCAACCGTATCGGTAAGAGCCACTAACTGTCTGTTCAGATTACTTTCCGAAACGGTATCGCAGTCTATCAGAAAAAGCTTTCCAACGCCCATTCTCGCCAGCATCTCACAAACGTATCCGCCGACACCGCCAAGCCCTATAACCGTAACCGAAGCGTTTATAAGCTTACGCGTTTTTTCCTCACCGATAAGCGTTATTTGTCGCAAAAGTCTTTCCCGAAGCGAGGGAGTAATTTCTTTCATAATACTTTTGACCTTCACCTTATTTTTTAACGTAGCCACAGGCTCCCGTATCTAAATTTTATAATACCATATAAACATAACGTAATCAACAAAAGGTTTGTTAATTTTTCTTATAAAGCCCTTAATATGCTAAATTGGACGCCTATTAAATTTTCCCTGTCAGAGCTCCCGCTACCTCGTTAAGCCTTCCGGCTCCGAGAGTAATAATAAGCGTTCCTGCCTCCGCCCTTTCTCTTAAATACCGTTCCACCTCTCCGAAATCCGAAATATATACGCCGTTTTCCGTCGCATCGGCAAGCATTTTACCGCTCACTCCGTATATATTTTCTTCTCTTGCCGCGTAAATATCGGTAAATATCACCTCGTCTGCGCCACGAAACGCCTCAGCAAACTCGTTAAAAAACGCCGCCGTTCTCGAATACGTGTGCGGCTGAAAGGCACATATTATCTTTTTATAGCCAAGCCGCCTCGCGCTATCAAGGGTAGCCTTTATTTCGGTTGGGTGGTGCGCGTAATCGTCGAACACGGCGGCGCCGCCACAGGCTCCAACGTATTCAAAGCGTCGCTTCATTCCCTTAAAGCGACTTAGTCCCTTTTCTATTCCTTCCGCCGAAACACCCGAAAGAATAGCCGTAGCGGTAGCGGCGAGCGCGTTTTTAACGTTATGTATTCCCGGAACGGAAAGCCTTACCGAGCAAAGCTTATTGCCAACAAAAAAGACGTCAAATGAATAAATCCCGTTTTTTTCGCATATATTTTCAGCGTACACCTCCGCGCGCTTTTCGGAAAGGGAAAAATACATTATCTCCTTTTCATTCAGCGTGTTCCCGAGGTCTCGGCATCCCGCATCATCGAAATTCAAAACGCACGCCTCCGCGTTTTTTACAAATTCACGGTAAGCGGTAGCGGCATCGAGTAGCGACGGGTAGCAGTCAACGTGCTCCTTTTCAATATTAAGCACAACAGAAGTAGATGGTAAAAAGTCAAGAAAGGAACGCTTGTATTCACACGCCTCGTAAATAACGGTATCCCCACTGCCAAGACGGTATCCTCCGTCAAGAGATACGCTTTGTGCTCCTATAAGCGCAGTTACGTCCCTTCCCTCCGCTAAAAATATTTCGGTAATCATTCCGCTCACCGTGCTTTTTCCGTGGGTTCCCGAAACACCTATTTTTTCGCCGTATTCAGAAATTATCCTGCCGAGAAACTCGGAACGGGTAAAAATTTTCATTCCGTTTTCCCTTGCATATTTTATTTCGGGGCATTTCTCAGAAATCGCTGCGGAATAAACCAGCGTGTCAAATCCCACGAGATTTTCCGCCGCATGACACGGATACACCTTTATACCGTTTTCCGTTAATTTTTTCATCACCTCGGGACTGTCTCCGCTATCGCTTCCCGAAACCTTATATCCTTTTAATTTTGAAATAAGAGCAAGTGAGGAAAGCGAGCAACCGAGTATTCCGGAGAAAAAAATCCCCTCTGTTTCAGAGGGTATAAAATTAAAGTTATTCTGCATAAATTTTCATCACTTTCAAGTTAACTGTAATTTTTTTTGGCATTAGCTCTTTTTACAAAAAATTGTCAAATATCTATTCACTTTAACGAATTATGTAAAAATATTCACATTACATCGCAAAAAAAGATATAGAACCTTTAAAAAAATGTTTTATTTTCCTCGCATATTCATAATAAAACTACATTATAATATATTATGAGGGTAATTAAAAACCAAGGAGGCTAACACAACCAATGAATATCACAGACGTAAAAATAAGAAAGATTTTTAACGACGATGCACCGATGAAGGCTATCGCTTCCGTTACCTTTGACGGACAGCTTGCGCTTCACGACGTCAAGGTTATCTACGCAAGGGAAAAGCTTTTTATAGTTATGCCCAGCAGAAAGAACCACGACGGCACGTACAGCGACATCGCACATCCCATAAACGCCGAGTTCAGAACGGTTCTTGAAAATGCTGTTTTGGCGGCATATAACGAGGCTCTCGCACAGCAAGGCGCAGAGACCGAAGGTAGCGACTCCGAGGAATAATTACTTTTTAATTACACACCGACTTTAAGTAACATAGCCAAGCCTTAGGCAGAAAAGGAACAGATTTTTAGGTCTGTTCCTTTTTTATTTTTATAACCGAGCCTTAAAAAGTGCTGTATCGCTTAGCCCTTACAGGAGCATTTCGACGGTGCGCTTCTTTCACAGGAATTATATCCGGTGCAAAACTCTCCGACGGGGAACTCCATATGTCTGAACACCGAGCAAGGATCAAGGTCATCGAAAGCGCACTCCTTTTTCGGCACACAGCATTCGGTAGCATTTACGAGATACTGTCCGGGACGCTCAAGTCTTATAACCGAGAAGAAGCCGAGAGAAACGAGAAGCTCTCTCTGTCCGTCCATATCGGAAAGCTCGCCGTCAAAGTAGCCGCATATATTTTCGGGAATTTCCTCTGCGTAACAGCAAACACAGCCGCAGCGGTCCTCGTATTTTACAACGCGTACGCCGAGATCTATCGGAGCTGCAACCTCACAAACCGCAAAGGGAAGGTTGTTTCCCTTCTTTTCGCGGAAGGGATTTTTGCAAAAGTCGTTTCCGTCCTCCGAGGAGCGGAACACACTTACGTTTCCTTCGCCGCCGTAAAGTATAACCTTTTTATCGCAAACCGCAAGACCGTTAAATTCCGCTGCCTTTCCGACGCAAACGCACGCTTCAAAGGTCAGCTTTACGTAGAATCTTACGTCAACGGAATAAAATCCTCTGTTGAATTTTACTTCGTCAAGAGTGAGAGCGGTGTAGATAATTTCAGAGCATTTTACTCTTACGTTTGCGGTCTTTTCAATTATCTCCTGTCCCTCGTGTGTTAAAAACACCTTGACATCCTCGAAGCAATCCTTGTCTCTGCAGCTGTCTAAAACACTGTTAACGTCAAATATAACCGCTCCCTTGCGCTGACAGCTTGCTGCCGAGTTTTTATTGTCTGTCATTTTGTTTACCTATCCTTTCTCCCCGAAATTTTCTGTCCCGAGGATTTAACGGGGAATTCCACGGGCTGACAAACGAGCCTTACGAAAAAGCTTCGTTTCCTTAACAGATTATGCAAAGGAAGCGGCGCTTGCTACTGCCTCTGCCGCAAAAACCTTTCTAAAATACAAAACAGAAATAAACATTAAATAGTCAGTCTATGTAAGAAAACCTTTCGCGAGCTGTTTTGAGGACAAAAAGCTTTGTCAGTCAAAAAATTTTTTAGCTACTGAATAAAAATTATTTTTGCGGATAAAAATAGGCTTAACAGTAATAAAAAACACGGAGGTTTATATGAAAGAAAACGCCAAAGAAAAGATGATAAACCGCTCGGTATATGTTATACTTGCGGTTTTACTTATTACGGTACTTACCTTAACCGTAATAGGAATTGTATCCACCGTTTCCAGCAGAAACGATCTCCCCGTTGACACGCTGCCCGAGGATAATCAGAGCGAAAACGGGGCCCCGAATGAGACGCCGAATGAAGCGCCCGACGAAAAGCCGAGCGACCTTCCCTCGAACGTAACTCCCCCCGTCGAGGAACCAAAGCCGGTATATGTTTCCCCCTGCGAGGGCGGATATATCCAAAAAGGCTTCCACGAGTCCGTTTTGGTTTTTTCATCTACAATGAACGAATACCGTATTCACCTCGGAATTGACATTTCGGGTAAGGTAGGAGACCCTGTACGCGCTTTTTCCGACGGAACGGTTGAAAAGGTCTATAAGGACTACTTTATGGGAAAAACGGTTGTAATCGATCACGGAAACGGACTTAAGTCTTATTATATGAACCTTTCCGACACGCTTGCCGATGGAATCGAAGCGGGCAAAAAGGTAGCCTACGGCACGGTTATAGGCGCTATCGGTGAAACGGCAAATCTCGAATGCGCCGACTCCCCTCACCTGCATTTCGAGCTTTTCCTCGGAGAGAAGCCCGTCAATCCCACGGGATACGTAACCATTCCCGAGCTTCCCACGAGCAGCGAGGATTTTGAGGAATAAGCACCCCCTCTCGCGTTAATATCCGCAGATTAAACACAGTTAAATACAGAAATATAAGTTTATACCGATAAAAAGCGGCGGCCAGTCGAATGTGAAAACACGTTCGGCTGACCGCCGTTTCCCGTAATACCTGTAAAGATTTTCCATAGCGTCTTCGTTTTTTTACAAAAGGAGTATCTCCCTTTGTTTTTTTCGTCTGAGTTAACTAAAATGTTCTTACACGCACATTATATAATTAAATATTTAAAAGTCCAAGTTTATTTTTTGTATAACTTTACTATAAATATAATTAGTATTCTGACACAAATACCGCATAATAACGAAAATTCACCCCTCTCTTTTCTTACACTTGACAAAAAAGATAATTTATGATAAACTTTAGTAGGTAAAGGCTATGACGAAGACGGTTATTTCGGTGATTACGGCATAGAGAAACGGCGGTTGGTGAAAGCCGGAGCGTAATGAAATAACTTATCACTTTTGAGCCGGAAATCCGAAAGCGCAGTAAGATTTCCCGAGAAGCGCAGCGTAAGTGCGTAAGGAGTCATTACTTTTGACAGTTTACAAAGGTTTTCGCTCCTAAGTGGCGTTATTTAACGCAATTTGAGTGGTACCGCGAGTGTAATATACACCCGTCTCAAAGTTTTTTGAGGCGGCTTTTTTATATTTTGAATCTTTTAAAAAGGAGGTTATGACGCTATGTCAACCGTATCTGAAAACAAGCTGCTAGAGGTAGCTGCAAGAATAAAGGAAATGAGGGAAATAGACGGCATATCCACCGAGGAAATGGCGAAAAAAACCGAGGTTTCCGAAGAAGAATACAAGGAATATGAATCAGGAAGACGCGATTTTCCCTTCTCGTTCCTTCACAAATGCTCTCTTGTTTTTAACATAGGTATTACCGACATACTTGAAGGTCAGAGCGCAAGACTTTCCTCTTACACCGTAACGAGAAAGGGAGAGGGTCAGGAAACGGCAAAGGAGGACGGAATAGAGATAAAGAGTCTCGCGCCCCTCTTTAATAAGAAGCTTGCCGAGCCGTACTGGGTTAAGTACGACTACGACGAGAAGCTTCAGAATAAGCCCATTCATCTTTCCACCCACTCCGGTCAGGAGTTCGACCTTGTACTCAGCGGCCGTCTTAAGGTACAGATAGGCGAGCACGTAGAGTATCTTGAGGAAGGCGACAGCATCTACTATAACAGCTCCACTCCCCACGGTATGATAGCCGTTGGCGGAAAGGAATGTCTTTTCGTCGCCGTTGTTCTTCCCGGAGATGACGTAGAAGAAAAGGACGTAAGAGAAACTCTTGCGACCTCGGTAAAGAAAAAGCCGAGCGTTTGCGGTGAGTTTATCGACACCGTAGAGGACGAAAACGGCATACTTAAGTCCATTGATTTCAAAAACGAGGACAGGTTCAATTTCGCGTTTGACATCGTTGACAAGATAGCGGAAAAATCTCCCGATAAGCTCGCAATGCTTCACATCGCCAATGATAAAACGGAGCGCCGCTTTACTTTTAAGGACATCAAGCGCGCATCGAATATGAGCGCAAACTACTTCAAGTCGCTCGGCATTAAGAAGGGCGACCGCGTAATGCTGGTTCTTAAGCGCCATTATCAGTTTTGGTTCGCAATTCTCGGTCTGCACAAGCTTGGAGCGGTTGCAATTCCCGCAACCAACCAGCTTTTAGAGCACGACCTTGAATACCGCTTCAATGCCGCCGACGTCAGCGCGATAATCTGTACCGCTGACGGAGAGGTTGCCGCGAGAGTAGATACCGTAGAAGCAAAATGTCCGACGCTTAAAACCAAGGTAATAGTTGGCGGAGAACGCGAGGGCTGGCATAATTTTGACGCTGAGCACACCCTTTTCAGCGCGCATTTCCACCGCGACGAAAACACCGCCTGCGGAAACGACACTATGCTTATGTTCTTCACCTCCGGAACGACGGGATACCCGAAAATCGCCGCGCACAGCTACAAATATGCGCTCGGTCATTACGCTACCGCAAAATACTGGCACTGCGTTGAGGAGGACGGCCTCCACTTCACCATTTCCGAAACCGGTTGGGGTAAGGCGCTTTGGGGCAAGCTTTACGGTCAGTGGCTCTGCGAGGGCGGAATATTCGTATATGACTTTGACCGCTTCTCGGCATCCGACATTCTCCCGATGTTCGCAAAATATAATATTACAACCTTCTGCGCACCGCCTACAATGCTCCGCATGATGGTAAAAGAGGACATCACAAAATACGATCTGTCTTCCATAAAGCATATGACAACGGCAGGAGAGGCGCTTAACCCCGAAATCTTCCGTCAGTTTGAAAAGATAACCGGACTTCGTATTATGGAGGGCTTTGGTCAGACCGAGCTTACTCTCGTTATCGCAAACCTTATCGGAAGCGAGTGCAAAATCGGTTCTATGGGTAAGCCCGTTCCGCTCTACGACGTCAGCCTGCTTGACTCTGACGGCAACCCCGTAGCGGTAGGTAAGCCCGGCGAGATTGTTATTAAAACAAGCGAGAAGGTTCCCTGCGGACTCTTTAAAGGCTACTACAAGGACGACGAAAAGACCGCAGAGGTATGGCACGACGGCTACTATCACACAGGAGACGTTGCATGGTGCGACGAGGACGGCTATTATTGGTACGTCGGACGCGCCGACGACGTTATTAAGTCGTCCGGCTACCGCATCGGCCCCTTCGAAATTGAAAGCGTTATTATGGAGCTTCCTTACGTTCTTGAGTGCGGAGTATCCGCTGAGCCTGACGAGATAAGAGGACAGGTGGTCAAGGCAAGCATAGTTCTCGTAAAGGGCACCGAGCCGTCCGACGAGCTTAAAAAGGAAATTCAGGAATACGTTAAGTCGCACACCGCACCTTACAAATATCCGAGAATAGTCGTATTCAGAGACGAGCTTCCCAAGACTATAAGCGGAAAAATCCAGCGCAACAAGCTGTAATAAAACATTAAAAACGCACCTCGTGGCTGGAAAACCGCTACACGGGTGCGTTTTAACATAAGATTTGACATTTGTTTGACATCGCGCCCTTACGCTCTTTTACCAAGTGAGGCGCCGAGGACGTCGTCCTATATGCTTATTTAATCAGATTAAATAAGCGCAAAACAAAAAAGGAGAAATAAAATGAAAACCTTAATCGTAATTGATATGCAAAACGACTTTATCAGCGGCGCGCTTGCAAATCCTGATGCCGAAAAAATCGTTAACGGGACCGTCTCTCTCGTTTCGGAGTGGGAGGGAGAAATCATCTTTACAAGAGACACACACGGAGAAAATTATATGCAGTCGGAGGAAGGTAAAAACCTGCCCGTTCCTCACTGTATAAAAAACACCGAGGGCTGGGAGATAAGAAGTGAAATTCTCCTCGCAGCGGAGAAAAACGAAAAAGCAACCGTTAAAATAGTAGATAAACCGTCCTTTGGCGCCGGCACTCTTCTTTACGACGCGGTTATAAAGGACGGCTCCCCCGAAAAAATAGTATTTACCGGCACCTGTACCGACATCTGCGTTATAAGTAACGCGCTTATTCTAAAATCCTTCCTTACCGAAACACCTATGAGCGTTATTGAAAACCTCTGCGCGGGGGTTACAGCGGAAAAGCATAACGCCGCCATAGAGGTAATGAAAAGCTGTCAGATAGCGGTTGAGCATTACCGCTAAACTAAATTAACAAGCTAAAAAGCGATACCCGTCGCCGTTATGTGGCGTTAGGTATCGCTTTTTTATTTTAGTTATAAAGTTACAGAAAACTTATTCAGCCGGATTTGTAGCGGGCTGTTCAACACCGTTAACTATGTTTTTATCACCAACGGCTCCGGTAAAGAGACCTTCGCAAACGCAGGTTTCAACGTTAAATGCGTAATAGAAATCTTCTATCTTCGTCGCTACATTTACCGCAACACCGGTCGTTGAGTCGCAGTAGTAGTATTTGTCGGTTTCGCTTTCTACATACCCGGAGCCTGCCTCTGCGTTATTTTCGCCGTAGTATCTTACCCAGCCGGTAAGAAGCGCGCCGTCCTTAAAGAACCTGATACCGTTGGTTCCCGCGTCTATAACGATGCCGTTTGCCTTGCCGTCGTTTTCACTTACCATTACACCGTTCTTTCCGAACTCATAGTAAACGCCTTCAATTTCAGCAACGCCGTTCTTTACCATATATCCGGTCTCTTCATCAAAATAGTACTTTTCGTTTCCGGCTATTTCGGTATCAAGATCAAGCTCCTGAAGTCCCTTAAGCATTACACCGTCCTTGTAGTACTTGGTTCCCTTTTCCTCGTCAACCTTGCCGGTGTAGGGGCCCTTATATTCTCCGTTTGCTCCAAAGACAGCGTATATAGCTTCGGTTGCATCCTGAAGTATTACAGATGCGTTCGTGTTGTTCGGAGCATATCCATTGGAATCAAAATAGTAAAGCGCGGTGGTTCCGTCTCCGTCGGGATCAAGGTTCTGCCAGCCCTTTAAGAACTCGCCTTTTTCGTAGTAACGAATTCCGTTTCTGTCGGTTACAAAGCCGTTCTTGGTAACGTCGTCCTTAATTATGCACTTCTCGCGGAGATAGTCGATTACTATGTCGTAATAAATGGTTATTTCGAGAGACATTCTGTCGTACTGCTTCTTGAATTTCTTAAGAGAGCCTGTAAAATTCTGCTCCGCAACGTACTCGTTGTAAAGCTTTTCAACCTCGGCGTTATACTTTTCCTCGTCCATCTTAAACTCGGGCTTTGCCTCGATAAAGCGAAGAACGATAAGCTCCTGCTTTACCTGGCTCTGCGCCTGAGATGCCATGGAAGCATAAAACGACTTCATGTCGCTTCCGCCGTAATACTGCTTAACGTAGGAGGAAAGCGTCATTCCAAACATAGCCGCCTGCGACTCGATGCTGTCTATACCCTGCTCGTAGTACTTTTTAAGCTCAGACTTAGGATAGGAAATAATCTTGGAATCGCTGTATATTTCCTGCCAGATAAGATTATTCATTACCGTTTTTTTGGTAGCTTCCTCAAACTCGGCAACGGTTTTATATTCAGTCTTTTTCTGTATGTTTTCGTCGTTATATTCAGGATATTCGGTGCGCTTTATGGAGTTAATCTTTACCTCGAATACAACAGCCGCTCCCTTTAACTCGGCATTGCCGTAGTCAGCGGGGAATGTAAGGTTAAGGTTCGGCTTATCGCCTATCTTATATCCTATAAGACCGTCCTCAAATCCGTCGATAAAGGTGTTAGATCCTATAACGAGGCTGTATCCGGTAGCCGTTCCGCCCTCAAACGCTACTCCGTCCTTTTTACCTACGTAGTCGATGTTTACCGTGTCTCCGACCTTAATGTAAACGTCGTCCGTCTCCTTGTTGTAGGTGGTTTCGGTCAGCTTATCGGTTGTGGTGTTATAAAGACTGTGGAACGCGTTAAGTATGCCGTCGTCGATATCGGACTGATTGATTTCAATTCCGTCAGTCGCGCCGAGTTTAATATACTGCTCATATTTATCGTAGTCGTAAAGCTTAGCAGAGCAACCCGCCAAAACCGTAACAAGCGATAAAAGAACAAGCGTAAAAGCTAAAATTCTCTTTTTCATTGTTTTTTCCTTTCGATTTGCGAAAATTTCATTTTGCTTTATTATATCATATAGGTAAAAAAAAATCAAGTTGAAAGAGCGTTTATTTTCAACTTGATAATATTCATTTTACAATATAGGGTTAAATCAAAGACTTTAATATACTTAAAAGCTCCTCCGCGCTCTCCGACTTGTTAATTTTATCCCTTGCGCCGGAGGCTCCGCGAAGTCCTTTTATGTACCACCCCAGGTGCTTTCTTGCCTCTCTTACTCCGATATACTCACCCTTGTCCTCACAAAGCATTCGCACGTGGCGGATAGCAACCGCTATTATCTCCTCCGTTTCGGGTCGGGTATAGCTTTCTCCGTTAAGAGCGCATTTAATTTCTGAAAATATAAACGGATTTCCCATCGCACCCTGACCTACCATAAGTCCGTCGCAGTCCGTTTTGCGGAGAAGCGTAAGAGCGTCCTCGCCGCTATAAACTCCGCCGTTGGCAATAACGGGAATTTTAACCTCTTTCTTTACAAGACGCACCGTTTCTGTATCCACGGGGGGGCTGTAAAGCTGCTGCCTCGTTCTGCCGTGTACCGCAACCGCACTCGCGCCGTTTTGCTCACAAACCGCGGCAAAATAGGGAGCGTTTATACTGTCTTTATCCCACCCCGTACGTATCTTAACGGTAACGGGAACCGTAAGAGCATCTGAAAGCGCTCTTACGATTTTACCCGCTAAGGGTGGGTTTTTCATAAGAGACGAGCCCTCTCCGTTTCCCGTAATTTTAGGCATGGGGCACCCCATATTTACATCAACGATAGAAATTTCGGGATAGGTCTCTATAAGCTTCCCCGCGGCATACGCCATAATCTCCGGCTCCGAGCCGAATATCTGAAGCGCGTACGGGTTCTCCCCCTCCCCCGGCTCGGCAAGGAGAGCCGTTTTCTTATCCTTGTAGTAAACACCCTTTGCGGAAATCATTTCGCTGACGGTAAGTCCGGCTCCGAATTCTCTCGCAAGAGCACGGAAGGATTTATCCGTAATTCCTGCCATTGGGGCAAGAACGAGACCGTTTTCTATTTCTACGTTACCTATTTTAAAAGTCGGCATTGGTTTTCCTTTTTTATTTTAAAATTTGTGTTTTTCCGTTTCACAGGCTAATCCGATTAAAGAAGCTGCTGACCGTTTATAACCAGCTTGAAGCTGAGACCAAGCTTTTCGGCAGCGTTACGGCACATAACCATTCGTCCGAGGAATATTTCAAAATAATCCATTACGCTGCTTATCTCGGTATTAATCTGAAGCGAAAGCCTTATCTCTGTTTTTTCTTCGTTTATCTCTAAATCCGAGCTTACAACCGAGTAGTTTACCCTGTCGTGAATATCAAACTTAGTGGTGTCGCTGTTACGTACTCTTGAGCGGCGCACGTCGGTCTTATCCGCGAGAATCAGCGCGGCAGAAACGGGGTTTACCGCTACACCCGTTCCCTCGTCGTGGTTACCTATCGCAGTTACCACCTCGGCAAGATCGTACGGTTCCATGTCAAGGTTGTCAAGAATACGGAACGCCATAAGTGCTCCGCTCTGCGAGTGGTCTATTCTGTTGACCAGATTTCCTATATCGTGAAGATACCCCGCAATCTGCGCAAGCTCCACCTCGCGCTCAGAATATCCGAGTGTTTTTAAAATATAGGCTGCGTTTTCCGATACCTTCATAACGTGAGCAAAGCTATGCTCGGTATATCCCATCGCCTTTAACGACTCGTCTGCGCGGGTTATATAGGTTTTTATAGCTTCGCTATTTTTTATTTCTTCGTAAGTTATCATATTTTTCCTTTCGAGTATTGCCTGATTTTCCTGTTTCACAAGTCCCGAAAATCAGACAGGCTGCGCGGATTTTAAGCTTTCCGTAAGCTTCTCCGCCGCGCTTTTCAGATACGTAAGCCTTTGCATTGCATCCTTTACCACTTTATTCCCTTTTGGATAGCCTTTTATCACATAATTATAAAATTCCTCAAAGTAGGCTATCGCCGCCAGAATGGCCTCTCTTTGACTTACCGTGTAATGGGCATACTGCGAAAACGGCTTTTCCCGCAGCTTTTTTATATCCTCGCGGTGCTTTTCCTCGACCGACATTTCGGATATATAGGCTATAACCCATTCCACCATATTACACTCTCTGTCGTTCCACTTTTTCACAATGCGTCTCCATTAATAACCGATAAAAAATCACGCCCGCGGCAAAATCACCTCGGGCGCAAACGTGTTTGCCGATTAAAGCATTCGTCGGTTACATTACCGACTCTATATAGTCAGCAAGCTTGTCTATGGTATTGTATTTTTTGGAAATTTCAAGGTTTATATTAAGCTCTTCCTCAATCTGCATTATAAGCTCCGCAATATCGATGGAATCTATATCAAGCTCCGTAAACGGCGCATCGGTTTTAATTTCGCTTTCCGGAACTCTTTTGTACTCAGCTAACATTTTTATAAGTTTTTCTTTCATATTCGACACCGTCGCCTTTCTGATTACTCTTAATATATTATACCTATAATTACCAATTTTGTCAAGTCTTATTTATGTTTTTATTTGATTTTTGGTTTTAAGCTTTACCGAAGCTCGGCAATTTCAAGTATAAGTTTTTCTGTTTTTTCCCAGCCAAGGCACGGATCGGTTATTGATTTACCGTACACGCCTCCGTCGGGCTTCTGACAACCGTCCTCGATATAAGATTCTATCATAAGTCCCTTGACAATTTTGTATATATCGCCTGAATGACGCGTGCTGTGAAGTATCTCCTTGGCTATACGCGGCTGCTCCGCCCACTTTTTTCCGGAGTTTGCGTGGTTGGTGTCAATTATAACCGCAGGATTTACAAGAGAGGAATTTTCGTAATACTCGCAAAGGCGCTGAATATCCTCGTAATGGTAGTTTGACACGCTTCTTCCGTATCTGTCGGTGTATCCGCGTAAAATCGTGTGCGTAAGAGGATTTCCTTTACTTGTTACCTCCCAGCCCGAATAAACGAACGTGTGAGAGTGTTGCCCCGCGGTAACCGAGTTCATCATAACCGAAAAGTCCCCGCTGGTCGGGTTTTTCATACCCACGGGCACGTCAAGTCCACTTGCGGTCAGACGGTGAAACTGATTTTCAACCGAGCGCGCACCCACCGCAACGTAGGAAAGAACGTCGGCAAGATACTGATGGTTTTCGGGGTAAAGCATTTCATCCGCGCAGGAAAACCCTGTTTCGGTAAGCGCCTTTATATGCAGCCTTCTTATTGAAAGGAGACCTTTAAGCATATCCGGAGAGCTGTTTGGATCGGGCTGATGAAGCATTCCCTTATATCCGTCTCCCGTGGTACGGGGCTTATTCGTATAGATACGCGGCACTATAACTATCTTATCCTTAACCTTTTCCTGAACCTCACGCAGACGTGAAATATAATCAAGAACCGCGTCCTCACGGTCTGCGGAGCAGGGGCCGATAATAAGCGCCAGCTTGTTACTCTCTCCTGTAAATATAGCGTTTAGCTCTGTGTCCGTTTGTTTTTTTGCTGCTCTTGCCTGTTCGGAAACGGGATACATATTTCGTATTTCCTGCAAGGTAGGAAGCTTTTTCTTAAATTCCATATTCATAACTTATAATCCTCCGTCGTGTGTTCGCTTATTCAGTATGCGCACACCTATTCCCTCCGCCATTCCGCGGTTTTCCTTTAATTTTTATTCTTTATTTCACGGCTCTCGCACCTTTTTCTTCTTTCGGTGGAAAGACGCATCATAGCGCGCACAGCCTCGGTGTCGCCACCCTCAATACATTTCTTTAAATATCGGAACCTTTCCTCAAACAGATCCATCTGCGCGACAAGCTCGTTCTTGTTGAGTGAAAAAAGCTCGCTCCACATTTCGTCGTTTATCTTCGCTATACGGGTAAGGTCTCGGAAGGAGTCCCCCGTGTACTCTATAATCTCGTCGGTATCCTTACATACCATCAGAGAAACCGCGATACAGTGTGTAAGCTGTGAAAGAAACCCTATCATCTCATCGTGCTTTTCGGGGGTGAGCACAGAGATACTTTTAAATCCGAGCACCTCGCCGAGCGCCTTGCAGCTCTCCACCGCTCGCTCGCTGTTTTTTTCGGTCGGAGTTACGATGTAGTTTGCTCCCTTAAAAATATCCTTATTCGCGTTTTCAACACCGCTTGTCTCCCGTCCCGCCATCGGATGCGCTCCTATAAATTCAAGGTCGTCTCTTAGAAGTCTCTGCACCTCGTAAACGACACTTCCCTTAACACCCGTAACGTCGGTAAGAAGCGCTCCGCTTTTTATGAACCGCTGATTTTCTTTAATCCAATTTATAAATATGTGTGGATAAAGCGCGAAAACAATCAGGTCAAATTTTCCGATATACTCACCGTCGGCACTCCTTTTTCCGTGCCGGATTATACCCTTTTTCAGCGCATAGTCTATCGCGTCGGAGCGCACGTCTATCGCGCCAACCTCGTAACCCGCATCGCTTAAAGCCTCGGCGTAGCTTCCACCGATAAGACCAAGCCCTACTATAAGTATTTTCTTGTCCGTACTAAGCTTCATTTTCTGTTTCCACCTTTAGTCCGAGAGAGATAAGCGCGCTGAAAAAGTCGGGGTAGCTTTTGGCTATCGCCTCTGCACCCTCTATTTCACATCCTACAAGCGCGCCGAGAATCGAAAGCGCCATAACTATTCTGTGATCGTTATGACTTTGGCAGGGCACAGAAGGGGTTTTAAGCGTACCCCTATGCACGTTCACCGAATTTTCACCGACCGTAACGTCTATTCCGAATTTTTCAAGCTCCTTCGTCATAGCTACCGCACGGTCGCTTTCCTTTATTTTGAGGCGCTTTGTTCCGACAAAACATCCGCCTCCCCTTGCCGCGGCTACAGCGAAAAGAACAGGGCCAAGGTCGGGGCAGTCCGAAATATCAATTTCCCCGACACCCGTATGTAGCTTTTCAAACAACTCCACACACACCTTATCCCCTTGCAGGCTGTCTTTGTTTAAACCGGAAATTTTAATTCCGTTTTCCAAAGACGCTCTTTCTCCTTCAGACGCCGTCTCGCCAAGCGCAAGAAGTGCTGCACCGTTTGACCAATCTCCCTCAACCGTTAAATCACAGCTTTCGTAGCTTTGTCCACCTTTGACGTAAAACGTGTTTTTTTCCGTCTCCGCAACCCGAATGCCGAACTTAGAAAGCGTGTCGAGCGTAATATCAATATACCCTCGGCTTTCAACGGGCGGCAAAACCTTTATCACACTATCCCCTTTAAGGAGCGGCAGGGCAAACAAAAGCCCCGTAACAAACTGACTGCTGACGTTTCCCGGCAAAACGTACTCTCCCGCGGTAAGATTTCCGAAAACAGATATACCCTCTCCGTTATTTTGGCAGATTATACCCTTTTCCGCAAAAAGCTTTTCATATACCTCTATACCGCGCTCCATAAGTCGCTTTGAGCCTATAAATTCGGCTTTCTGTCCAAAAACAAGCGATACGGGTATAAAAAAACGCATAGTGCTTCCGCTTTCACGGCAGGGAAAAATTATATTTTCCCCAAAATACCGACAGCTCTCTACCCGCTTCATTTCCTTACCGACGCCTACCACTTTAAGCGTACCTCCGCTTAAAGCACACCTTGCTCCAAGCGCACGTGCGCAGTCAAGCGTCGCCAGAACGTCCTCGTTTTCGGAAACACCCTTTATTATGCTTTCCCCCTTAGCGAGAGCAGCGCAAAGTATCATTCTGTGGGCGTAGCTTTTTGACGGCGGTGCCGTTACGCTCCCTCTCGGACACCCCGCACTGATTTTAATTTTCATTTTACTGTTCCTTATAAATTATACTTATACGATTTCGAAATAACGGCTCAATTTCATTTCCGGCAAGAAATCAGCCGCTTTTTAAATAACTTTTTAGAATAAAGTTTCAACCGTTTATCGGATACCGTTTCAACCGTTTGTCTCTGAAAGCTTTTTCACAAGTATATCGATAGCGCGTAGATACCCGTTAAAGCCCTCTCCCGAAACCGTCGCGACACAGACGTCGCGAACGTAGCTTATCTGTCTGAAATCCTCTCGCCTTGAAACGTCGGAAATATGCACCTCAACCGTTGGTATTCCGACAGCCTTTACCGCGTCGGCAATAGCAATGCTTGTATGGGTATATGCCGCAGGATTAAATACTATGCCGTCCGTCTTTTCAAAGTACGCCCTTTGCAGTGCGTCAACAAGGTCGCCCTCGTGGTTTGACTGATAAAACTGAACGTTAAGGGAAAGCTTTTCCGCATAGCTTGTTATCATATCACAAAGCTCTTTATATGTACCTTTTCCGTAAATTTCAGGCTCGCGAATACCTAAAAAATTTATATTCGGGCCGTTAAGAATAAGCAGCTTCATATTTTTCAACTTCTTTCCGTATGTTTTTTTATTATCTCCTCAGCGACAGCCGAAATGCTTTCGTTACCGTTAATGACAAAATCGCAGCATGAAAGATATATCGGGTAACGTTCATTATAACGGCTTTCGAGCGCACTAAGGCTTGACGAAAGCGGTCTGTCCGAGGTAAAAATCAGCTTTTCAAGTTCTCTGTCAATGAAATAGATTTTCCCGTTTTGTTTAAGGCGCATAACGTTTTCCGTATCAAGCACGGCGCCACCGCCCGTAGCTATAACGCATCCGCTTTTTTTAGAAACGGAGTGTATAACCTCATTCTCTACCTTACGAAACGCGCCTTCTCCGTTTTTCTCAAAGTACTCGGAGATACTCGTTCCTATGACCTTTACTATCTCGTCATCGCTATCGACAAGCTCTCTGCCGAGCCGCTCGGAAATAGCCCGTCCAACCGCGCTTTTTCCTGAGGACGGCATACCGACAAGCACTATATTTTCTTTTTCCGACTCGACTCCCGAAAAGGCCTTGTCAATAAGAGTTTCGTCTGCATCCCTATCAAGAAAGAGAGCTGACGCATATACCGCCTGCGCTGCCAACATATAAAGCCCACCGCACACGGGTATTCCTCTCTCCGTTGCTTCCGCAATAAGCTCGGTACGGAGAGGGTTATATATCGCGTCAACGACACCCGTAAGGCAGGGAAACGCAGAAAGCTCGATAGGTTTTCCCTCCTGACGCGAAAACATACCAACCGGCGTGGTATTAATAATAACCTCAGCGTCGGTGTGATTTTTCACTGCCTCTCCGTAAGTAACGCTTCCCTCCGCGCCGCTGCGAGAGACCTTTATTATCTCCCTTGCTCCGTAAGATTTCGCTACGGCAAAAGCGGTTTTACAGGTACCGCCCGTGCCGAGAATCATTACCTTTTTATTTTTAAGCTCTATGCCGTACTTATTAAGCATCGCGCTCATTCCGACAAAATCCGTGTTGTAGCCGTATAGCTTTCCGCCACGGTTGACTACCGTGTTTACAGCGCCAACCGCTGTGGCGGTATTGGATATAAAGTCAAGGCAGGGCATTACCTTTTCCTTATAAGGAATGGTAACGTTTATCGCCTTAAAATCGCGTTTTTCAAAAAAGGCTTCAAGCTCCGACGGCAAAATCTCTAAAAGCTTATAATCATAGTCGGCGATTTTCGCGTGTATCTCACAGGAGTAGCTGTGAGTAAGATGCTCGCCTATAAGTCCGTATAGCACTTTTCTTCCTTTCCGCTACTTAACGTAGCTTTTTCAGTATCCCCGTATCCCGATTTTATGTAATTTAACTTAGGAAACAGGGTAGATAAATCATCTTCCCGACTGCAAAATATCGAATATAACGATAGCCGCCACGCTATCAATTACGGGGCATATTCTCCTAATAATAGCGGGATCGTGTCGTCCGTTTACCGAAATATCCGCGTTTTCGTTCTTTACAAAATCAACCGTTTTCTGCTCTCTCGCAATAGACGGCGTAGGCTTAACCGCGCAGCGGAAGGTAATGGGCATACCGTTTGTAATTCCGCCGTTAATTCCACCGTTATTGTTTGTTTCCGTTACTACCATACCGTTTTCGTAACGCATAGCGTCATTTGCCTCGCTGCCGAGCTTATCCGCAAAGCCAAAGCCAAGCCCAAACTCAACACCCTTAACTCCTCCGATACTGAAAAGGGCATGGGAAAGAAGGCTCTCCACACTGTCAAACCACGGCTCTCCGTACCCTGCGGGCATTCCGTAAATCACCGTTTCGGTAATACCCCCTATGCTGTCAAGAGCAGATTTTGCGGAGAGGATTTTCTCTGTCATTTTTTCTCCCTTTTCCTTATCAAGGGTAGGAAAGGAGACCTTTTTCAGCGCATCTATATCGGCGGAAATATCGGAAAAGGCTCTATCCGACACACCTCCGCACTCGGAGATATGCGTACCTATGACGATACCCTTTTCTTTAAGAGCGGGAATTAAAATTCCGCCAACGGCAACAAGCGCCGCGGTGATACGTCCCGAAAAATGACCGCCTCCGCGGTAGTCCTCGAAGCCTTTATATTTAACGTGCGCCGTGTAGTCTGCGTGAGACGGACGCGCAACGCCGTAGTTATAGTCGCCGCTTCTGACATTTTCATTCGGCACCACGATACAAAGAGGAGTCCCCGTCGTTTTACCGTTAAAAACACCGCTGAGTATCTTAAAATCGTCCTGCTCGCTCCTTGCCGTATCGGTAGAAAGCGACGGACGACGGCGGGAAAGCTCGGCGGAAATAAATTCCTCGTTTACCGTAATTCCGGGCGTAAGACCGTCGATAACCGCCCCCACGGCGGGGCCGTGGCTCTCTCCAAACAGAGTTACCGTAATATTCTGACCAAACGTATTTTTCATAAATTCTTACCTTAATTTATCTTTATTTGCTTGTTATCAAAAGCAGTTTATACCTGCATTCAAAAACGCCTTTTCCTTTATTATCCTATTAAAGAATCAACCGCGCCCCCTATGCTATCGAGCGGCACGTCCTTTATACAGTAGCTTCCTATCTCCTCACAGAAAACAGCGGAAACGGTGTTTTCCTTCATTTTCTTATCGTGAGTGATATAGTAGCGCAGCTTTTCCCACGGATATGGTATCTCGAAAGGCAACCCGTACTTTTTCAGAAGCGACAAAATCCGCTCCCGTACCCCCTCGGACGACATCGGAAGCATTCCCATGCCAACGCATTCTCCGTGCAGAAGCCTTCCGCTCTCGCTTTCGATTGCGTGTCCTACGGTGTGCCCGAAATTAAGCACCTTGCGAAGATGCCTTTCCTTCGGATCCTTTTCAACGACGTCTCTTTTAATACAAAGAGAGCGTCGGATTATTTCCTCAATATCAGAGTAAACGTTTTCGCTGTTTTCAATCAACTCAAAAAGCTGTGCATCAAAACTTGCCGCCATCTTTATCGCCTCGACAAGTCCGGAGAAAAACTGACGTCTGTCAAGCGTTTCAAGCGTACAGGTGTCGATTATTACGCCTTTTGGCTGACAAAAGCTACCCACCGCGTTTTTCACTCCGCAAAAGTCAATAGCCGTTTTTCCACCGATTGAGGAATCCAGCTGCGAAAGCAGTGTCGTCGGAATATTGTAAAAATCAATTCCCCTCATATAACACGACGAGACAAAGCCCGCAAGGTCTCCGACCACGCCGCCTCCGACCGCAACCACGCAGTCGTCTCTTGTAAATCCGTTTGTAAGCATAGTCTTAAGCAGCTTTTCAAAGCTTTCCATGCTTTTGCTGCTCTCTCCCGACGGCAAGGCCACTTTAATCGCCGTTTTACATTGCGCGGCAACCGTATCGGCGTATTCCTCGGGAACACCTGTATCGGTAACCACCAAAACGCGGCGGTTAAGATTAATAAGCTCCCCCGCTCTTTTCAGCGCGCCCCTTTCAAGGGTTACGTCATAGCTCTCCTGTCCGAGCCTAACCGGAATTATCATACTTCTCTCCATTCCGCTATCCGCAGATAGCTACACAGTAAATAAGACAAGTGTTTCGTTCTTTGCCTTCCGTTTTATTTAACGTTATCCGCGTAATAGCTTCCTACCATACGGAGCTTTGCGCAGACAGCGGAAAGCTCGCGCAGCATATCGCTTCCGTTTTCGGTGTTAATGCTTCCCTCCGCTTCAAGATAGAAATAATAGTTCCACTGAAGCTCCTTCATAGGACGTGAGCGGAGATTACGCATATTAAAGCCGTGCGCTCCGATAATATTAAGCGCCTTTGCGAGCGAGCCCGCCTCGTTCTGAACGGTGAATACTAAAATAAAATTCTCATCGTCCCGTCTTACACCTGCTGCGCCGCGGTTTTGCGCGCGTGAGAACGCGGCAAAGCGTGTAGTATTGTTTTTGTTATCGTTTATATCCTTATCAAGAACGGTAAGTCCGTAAAGATCCGCGGTCTCTGCCGAGGCTATCGCGGCAACCGTAGTATCGCCAAGCTCACTTACGTATTTAGCGGCAAGCGCGGTATTTGAGTAGCTTTTTGTACCGTATCCCGCTTTTCTGATATATTCCGAACATTGCTCAAGCGCCTGTGTGTGGCTTACGACAGTTTTTACCGTCTCACGCGTTGCGCCCTTCGGCGCTATAAGGCAATGGGAAATCGGAATATCTGCAATTTGATTTACGTAAAGGCTTCCGGAAAACATAAGGTCCATAACCGCGCCGACCTCACCAGCGTAGCTGTTTTCAATCGGTATAACCGCGCAGTCATATTCTCCGTTTTCAACCGCCTTATACGCATCGGCAAAATCGGAATATTCGGTAAGCGTCGCGTCCGGAAACATACGCTTTGCGGCGGCGTAGGCATACGCGCCCTTTGTTCCACAGTAGGTTACCTTAGCTCCGCCCATTATCTTCTCCTGATATTTGCAGGAAACGTCAATGGCGCTTTTAAGGAACTGAACATAGTACCCCTCAAACTCCCCGTTCTTTATAAGCGAGCGGTTTTTGTTAATAAGCTCTGCTTCCCTGTCCGTATCGCGTACAGAAAGTCCGTGCGTTTTTTTATATTCGGCTATACGCCCCGCGACCTCCATTCTTTCCTCAAAAAGCTTTGCCATCTCGCTATCGATACGGTTAATTTCTTTTCTGCACTCATCAAGTCCGTTCATTCTCTTTTCCTCATTTACCTTTTTTAATAAATTTCTTTTCAGTCTTACCTACCGAAAACTTAAAAAAGCGACCTCCGCAAAGGAAGCCGCTTATGGTTTTTATTATAAAACCCTCCCCGTATTACACCGAGGCGCGTCCCCACCCTTGCAGATGCGTTCTACCGAAAAAATAATAAAAATAGGAGTACGCAAAAAATCGTACTCCGTAGGTAAACGCAGTATTGGCATTAACGGTAGCTTTAGAGACAGAAATACGGCTTACGTTTTTAACTGCTGAAATATTCATTTTCCTGCCTCCCAAAAGTTAATTATGAAAAAATTATACTCCGTTTTCCACCGTTTGTCAATAATCTTTTTGCGGTTTTAACACTTTGTTCATTATTGCATTTTCAGTTTTTTTCAACTATTTATATAGAATTAACCGAATGTTTTTCGGAAAATTCCGTTTTTTCTTTAAGAAATCTTTGATACAAGCTCCTCGAAAGCCTCCTCAAGAGGAAGCATAAATTCCATTATATCGTCATTCCACTGCTCGTAAAGCGAGTCGTATTCGTGCTCCCAGCTGTCAATTATCTCGGTTCTGGTATCAAGGTCATCGGGCGGACAGCCTCCGGGGAAAAGCGCGTTTGCGTTTTCTACAATGGAAGCAACCTCATCCATTCCCGCATTATAGAGGTCTTCAACCGCATCCTCGGCGTAATCTCCGCAGTAGCTTTCATAGTAGCTGAGAAGCCCCGTGCCATTAACCGCATCAATTATATTTTTTATGTTAAAAACAGCTCTTTCCTCGTTTGTAAGAGAAAAATAATCGTCCTCAGCCGCCTCTGTAATTCTTGCCCAGATTTTGTTCCAGCTCATAAGCTTCCTCCTCTGATGGAAAAATATGTAGATTAAGTTTTACTCTGTAAAGATTTACGTCGTCTGCGCCTCCGTTATTCCGCAAAGGAAACGCGCAGAGTATAACACTTTTTTCTGAATTTTTCGCTTTCTAAAATATATTATACAGCGATTTTTCCTTTTGTCAAGTAGGCAACGTAAAAGATATTAAAAAATGTGTTTTTTAAGGAAACAAGACCGCAAAAAACCGCAGATGACAAAGCTCCCCTATCGGCTCGGCATATTTCCTTAGGCGTTTGTAAAAGCATACCGAAAGAGAGAACGAAACGGCGTCTAACCGTAAAGTTCTCTCTTTTTCTGTCTGTTAGATTTAGTAAAGCCCTTCAAATAAGAAGCGGCTGAAGCTGTTTACCGCAGAGCGCGTATTCAACGGTTTTTTCTATAAGCGAAAAATCCGATATAAGCGAATGGGGCTTACTTAAAGGACTGTCCTGCCCAAATGGAACGAAATATACGCTTTTTCTCGAAAGCATGGTAGCGATATTTTTTAAATTCTGGGATAAGGCATCGTTTGTGGCAAGCGCTATAACGAGCGGTCTGTCGGAGCGCAGGTGCGCCTTTGCCGCCATTGTAACAGAGGTATCCGTAATTCCACTCGCAAGCTTTGCAAGGGTGTTACCGGTACAGGGGCATATAATTAAAAGATCGAGAGGGCGCGACGGTCCAAGCGGCTCTGCGTCCTTTATTTCCGTTATAGGCGGAGAGTGGCATATTTCGGTCAGCGCTGAAATTGTATCGGCAGCCTTACCGAAGCGTGTATCCGTTTTTGCAACGTTACCGCTGATAATAGGGACTATTTCGTGCTGACCTGCGATGCGCCTGAGCGTCTCTATCGCGCCCCCAACCGTACAAAACGAGCCGGTGAGTGCGTAACCGATTTTCATAGTAGAATATTTCCTTTTTTATAGATTTAAAGTCGGGCAAGATTATTCCGACAAAACGCGTATGACTTCCTCTTTTATAATTAGCGCGGCGGTTTTCGGAGCTACCTTTCCGGGAAGCGAAAGCGCCCATATAACGTTTATGCCAAGCGCCTTTGCCGTATCGCGATCAACTCCGCCGGGCGCGGAGGCAAGGTCTATGATAAGGGGTTTGTTTTTAATAGACGAAAGCAAATTAATGTCTATGACAGGGGAAGGCACGGTGTTATATATAAGAACGGCTCCGCTTACCGCATCCTGTAAATCCTTAAAATAGTACGGCTTTATTCCGTCTATCTGCATTTTAGCAATATCCTCGCTTTTTCTCGCTACGGCGCTCACACTTGCGCCGAGAGCCTTAAGCTCACAGGAGAGGATTCTTCCTATTCTTCCGTATCCAAGCACGGTTATAGGCGAGGAATGAAGGGTAACGGGGAGGTTTTCAAACGCTATCTGAATTGCTCCCTCCGACGTACAAAGAGCATTTTTAAGAGCAACCGCCTCAATTTTTCCGTAATCGCATATAAAAACTCCGTAGCTCTCCGCAATTTTAGAAACAGCGGCACTTACCGCGCCTCCAAACACATGTTTTACGTTATGCTCCCTGATTTTTCCAAAGAGAAAGGAAAGCCTTATCTCCCCGCCGCTCTGCGAATTAAGATACACCCCGTCGGGCGAAACAGGAAACGGGAGCACCGCGGCGTCGGCGTTTTTAAGCGCCTCGTCCATATCCGACGTGCCTCCTTCATTTCCTACCGCCGCAACCGAAAAACCGTCGGCGCGCAGCTCACTTGCAAGATAAAAAAGACGTTTATCGCCCCCTATTACGGCGATTTTTTTATTTAACATATCAAAACCTCAAATTCGCTATCCAAAGGATAGCTACACAAAGTTTAAAACGATTTTTGTGTTTTGCCGTGCAAAACAAAAGGCATTTAATCTTTTAAAATGCGTCGTAGCGAGAACGCGGGTTCCTACGTGTACGCACTAAAAAACTTTCCTTATACACTCATTATATGTTTTTTTATTTTATAGGTGAATGTAGCATAAGCATATATTATTACAAAAAAGTATTGATTATGTTACAGTATGTTTAAAATTTTATGTTACAATATATGCAGAATTTTGTCGAAATTTTAAAATCCAAATATAAATCGGGGGAAAATTTATGAAATACGTACTTTATAACCCTTTGGCGAATAATAAAAGAGGCAGACAGAACGCTTCAACGATAATGCAGCTTGACAGTGATGCAGAATACGTTTTCAAGGATATTACCGCATTTGACGATATTAACAGCTTTTTAAACGAAGCAAGTCCTGATGACGAAATCATAGTATCCGGTGGCGACGGTACGTTAAACCGCTTTATTAACCAGATAGGCGACAGGGTTCTCGAAAACGACGTTTATTACTACCCTGCGGGCTCCGGAAACGATTTTATGCGAGACGTATGCGAAAACAGCGGCGAAAAAATCATAAAAATAAACAAATACATCGCCGACCTTCCGATTGTTGAAATCAACGGCAAGCGCTCCTATTTTATCAACGGAATAGGCTTCGGTATAGACGGATACTGCTGCGAGGAGGGAGACAAATTTCAGGCAAAGTCCGACAAGCCCGTTAACTACACCGCTATTGCTCTTAAAGGCTTTTTCCTTAAATTCAGTCCCAGAAAAGCAAAGGTTACCGTTGACGGCGAAACCCGTGAGTACAGCAACGTATGGCTCGCGCCTGCTATGAACGGCAGATTTTTCGGCGGCGGAATGCAGATTGCTCCCATGCAGGACAGACTTAACGAAAACCGAACGGTTGCCTCGATGGTAATGTTCCACAAAAACCGTTTTAAAGTGCTTCTCGCGTTCCCGACGGTATTCAAGGGTGAGCATATCGCAAAGTATCCAAAGCTCATAGACACCCGCCACGGACACGAAATCACGGTTGAGTTTGACAGACCGACTGCTCTGCAAATTGACGGAGAAACGGTAAAGAGCGTTCTTAAATACACCGTTTACGCGGGACAGGCAAAGAAAAAGCTTTTAGCTAAGTCAAAGGAAACAGAGGAAACCTTAGCGTAAAATAAAAGCAAAAACACACAAAACACCCTAAATATAAACCCTAAGGCGGCTTTCGTAAAGAAGGCCGCCTTTTAAATTTAGTTTTTTACAAAAGTCTCCACGGTTTTTCTTCATTATCTTGCTTTTTTGAATAAGCACAGAGAGCGGTGTCTATAATATCTTTGACCGTACCCGACGGAAACGGCTTTCGGGGTACTCTCAATACATTAAAAACGTTTAAAGGAGACGAAATATGCCGGTTGATTTTAACAGCAGCGAAACCAAAAAGAACCTTATGAAGGCGTTTGCGGGAGAAAGCATGGCGAGAAACCGATACACCTTTGCCGCAGAGGAAGCGAGAAAGCAGGGAAACCACGTTATCGACGCCGTTTTCACCTTTACCGCCAACCAGGAAAAGGAGCACGCGGAAATTTTCTTTAATTATTTAAGAGAATATTCCGAGGAAAACGTAAATATAGAGGCAGGCTACCCCGTTGACGTTACCAAAGTGCTTCTCGACCTTTTAAAGAATGCCGTTCATAACGAATACGAGGAATACGAGCCTATTTACAAAGACTTTTCCGCTAAGGCGAAGGAGGAGGGCTTTCATAAAATAGCCGCGTCCTTTAATCTCATATCCGAAATTGAGAAAACCCACGGGGACCGTTTCAAAAGCCTTTGCGAGCTTATGGAGCAAGATAAGCTTTTTATTTCCGACGTTGAATGTAAATGGATGTGCCTTAACTGCGGATACGTATATGAGGGAAAGGGCGCTCCCGAAAAATGTCCCGTATGCGAGCACGACAAGGGATTTTTCATAAGAATTACCCTTGCCCCGTTTACCGAGTAATATTTAAACAAAAAAACACCGCCAAGCGGTGTTTTTTCGTTGTTTTAATAATCCATAAAATGCCTACGCTCAGGCTTTTGGGGCCTATTTTTGCTATCTTCAATAAGCTTTTTAATGCGAGGATACGCGGCTATTACAACCACAAAAAGGAAGGCTATAAGGACAAACGCGTTGCCTATATAACTGTATAAGGTTCTTCCCTGACGCATATAAACGGTAGCCGTTTCGTAGTTTGTTTCAAGCGGCTTTATCTTTGCGATTACACGCCCCTCGGGGGTAATTACCGACGAAACGCCGGTGTTGGCGGCTCTCACCACGTAGCGCCCCGTCTCTATCGCGCGCAGGGCGGCGTGAGAATTGTGCTGCCATACCGCCGCGGAGTCGCTGAACCACGAATCGTTTGTCGATAACGTGATAAGCTCCGCGCCGTCTCTTACCGCATCAACGGCAAGCATCTCATATATAGAATCAAAGCAGATAAGGCTTCCTATTTTACCGTGCTCAGTATCAAAAATTTCGCTATCCGTACCCTGTGCAAGCGGCTCGGAAAGAATGTTGAGAGAACCGAGAACAGGAAGCAACGCTAAAATTAAATCCTCCATAGGGGTATATTCGCCAAACGGAACGAGGTGGCGCTTGTGATACCTGTCCTCTCCCATGGTACCGTCGGGATAGAAAATGTAGATAGCGTTATACTCGCGCGTTTCATAGGTGTATTCCTCTTGTTGAATGTCAAACGCGCCGACAAATACCGTTACGCTAAGTTCCTTTGCCATTTCGGAGATTTTAGAGACAAGCTTACTGTTTTTGTAGTTAAGTGTCGTCGGGATAACCGTCTCCGGCCATACCACTATATCCACACCCGTCTTGCTTTTTTCAACGCACTTACGGGTAAGTTCTATGTATTTATCTGTCGTTTTCGTCGCCGCGTTAGTCTCCCATTTTTCAAGCGAGGAGATGTTCCCCTGAATGACCGCCGCGGTAATTTCCTTTCCGTCCTTTTCATTAAAGGCGGCAAGTCTTATTACCCCGAAAAGCAGGTTAAGAGTAAATATTCCGAGCGCCACCGAAGCAAATATAACGCTTTTTCTTGCCTTAAGCGAGGAAATAAGCTTTTCCTTAAACTCCTTACCCTCGGAGTCATACACATAATAAAGCGCGAGCGCTAAAAATACGTTCACGGCTACTATAACCGCACTGACAAAATAGCTTCCGAAAAGCGACGCGCTTTGCTGAAGCACGGGCGCGATGCTTTGCGACACCGCGAGACGCCCCCACGGAACTCCTCGCCACCCGAGAGTTTCCTGAAATTCAAACACCACCCACAGACCGATAAACAGCGCACCGCCGAGCAGGGGTTTGTTTTTACTTGGCTTTATCAGCCTATACGCAAGCATCACAAAACCAATTTCAATCGACTGAACAAGCGCAAGTCCAAGCCAACAGACAAGCACTATAATTATGCTTTGAAAAGGCGTAATATCGGCAAATTCCATCGGATAAAGCCTTGTAAACCAGAAGTATAGCACTCCGAAATAACCGAGTCCGAAAAGAAAGCCAAGCGAAAAGGCTTTTCTTTTTTTAATGTTGCCTCCGTATTTTATCATCATATAAGCCACGGGTATAAGGCTTACGTAGGACAGAAGAAAAAGCCATCGAAAGACAAAGGGAAGCGCTGTAAGTATTCCGAAAACGAAAAATATCCGTTTAAGTCTCGGCTGACCATCCTTTTTAAAAAATTCCGTCAAGGCTGTAACAATCGTTTTCAATAGAACATCCTCCACATTCTGTACACCCCGGTTGCTTTTCCGGAGCAAGATTATATTTACGAAGTATTCCGCCAAGCACCTCGCTCATCTCTACAAGGTCATCGGGCGAGCACGCCTTAAATCCGTGCAGCTCGCAGTTATCAAACGGACGGAACGGCATTATGGTAGGGAACACTCCCTCGCTCGCAAGTGCTTCACATTCCTTAAGTATATCTTCCACGGGCTGTATTCCGCCTATAAGAACACTTGAAACCATACCGTGTCCGAATAATTTTACGGCGTAACGCAACGACTTGTGATAATGCTGATAGCTTATTCGGCTTTTACCGGGACAGATTTTCTCACGCAGCGAGCTTTCCGCTATTTCTATATTCATAATAACAGCGGTGCACCCCGCGTCCTTTAACTGCCTTAGCTTTTCGGTATCCGAGGGTGGAGCAAGCTCAATAGTTATCGGACAGTCCGAAAACTCTCTGATCTTTTTAACCAGACTAACGTAATAATCCGCCATATAATCGGGGCTGACGTAGGTTCCCCCGCTCATATTTAAGACGTATTTGCCGTCTCCGAGAAGAACGAGAAGCTTTTTTACTCCTTCCGCAAGCTCCTCTATCGGAAGCGGACGGCTACGCTCCTTTTCAAGAGAGCAGAACTTACATTTAAGCTCATCGGTATCGTAGCAGCAGGCGCTGCTCGGCCAGATATTTATACAACCCGGCGCATGGAGCTGAGCCATTCCGTCTATCACCGTACCCGTTTTCGGTAGCGCGCCGAAAAATTTTACCGGCACGTTCCTTTCGCCGTAGCTTATTGCGTACCCGTCGTTCGATTTACAAAGGGTATATTCCGAATCAGCCGAATACCCGTCAGCAACGCTGACACAGAGATTCGAACCGAAAATCGACATATTCGTCGCGTGTACAAATCCCTTGACGAAGAAATGCGGGTATTCCCGAAGAAGCTTCTCCTTTGCCTCGGGAGTTATCTTCACCCCTCCGCAAAGAAGTCCCGCCTTAAGTCTTAAAAATTCTTTTCTGTTCATAAGGTAACCTTTTATGTATTTTCTGATTATTTATATTTAGATTCTAAAACCGCGAAAAAGACTATTTTTTCATAATAACAGCAAGTTTTGTTTTACCCGCTGCGGATAATACGTCATCCTGCTAACCGCTCTGTATAATTTTAAAAACTCTACCGTTTCTTTACGTCAGCTTCAAACGTCTATCTCCATAACAGTAGGAAAGCAGTCCTTTCCCCGCTGAGGACACTCCGCGCACTCGCCGAGAAGCTCGCTGTAAAGCGGAAAATCGGAGGGAAGCTCCACCCCGCCGTTTTTCAGAAAAAAGTCTCGCGCCTTAGCGGTAAGATATATTTTACCTACGCCACTCTCTCTGCATTTCTCCTTAATACGCCGAAGGACAGCGCTACCGACTCCGTTTTTCCTTACGTCCTTTTTTATCGCAATGTAATCAAGGACGGTTATTCCGAAGCGGCGCGAAAGCGAATACGCTCCTACCATATCACCGCTTTGCAGCGACACCTCGCTCGTACGTGAGTTCTCCGTGTTTTCCTTAGAAAGCAGCCTTTCTCCGCTAATGCAATCACAACAAAAGACCGTATTGCCGTTTTCGTTTACATCGTTTTCGTTTACAAAAAATACCGCCTCGCTAAGAAAAACACCGCTTGTCTCTGCCCAACTTTCCGAGATTTCAAGCTCGCTTTCAAGATAAAGTCCTGTCAAAAGCCCGTGCTGTGAAACCTCAAAAAAAACAATCTCTCCGCTTTGCATATTGCGTCTCCAAGTTTTAAAGCTAAATTCGACCCTCATTAAAAGACCTTACGTTAAAGAACTTATGCTAAAGAACTTCAATCTTAAAGCACTTATACTTTTTCTGTTAACGTCATTACATACAAAGACTACAAAGGCCCTACAATTCTATTATATATAAAATTTATTTTATTTAAAGTACATAATTGTTAAAATATTCTCAGCAAAAGCGATACTGCGGTGGCAAGAAGCAGTCCTACCGAAAACCATTTAAGCCGAAGAACGGTTAACCCCTCCTTAGCTCGGCATTCGCCACTCTCCTCTACGCCAAAATAATTTGTTATTGCAGATGAGGAAATTATCCTGCTTGCCTCCGCGACCATACTCTCCTCGGTACGTTTTTTCTCCACGCTTTTGTCCGACACTATAAAAAACGCCCCATCAAAGCACTCGTTACCGATATTTTTTACCCAAAGCACTCTTTTCTGACACCCCTTAATCACCTGTTTTTCCTCCAAAATCAATAATTTACAAAAATAAAGCTGCGCCTTGCCGCATCTTGACTTTCCGCTTTTTTCCAATTTTAATATAACGTATTATTGACTTTTTCTACCTATTTATTCAGAAAAACAGCTAAAAAGCTCCTTTAAATACTGTAAAAAGCTCTACCGATATGTAAGGCATCTGCTGTATCGGACGCCACTACAATATCGGTATCTGCCTCAGTATAAAGACGCTGCTGTTTCGTACATCTACTGCCGCATCTGCAAAATTAAAACCTTATTTTTGTATAATCGGTAAGTAAAGTGTCAAAACTTTCATTTGTAAACAGAGCGAAAAAGGAGATTTAACGTGAAGAAAAACAAGATATTTATATTTTCGGTGATTATCGGAGCGTTTATTTTAGCAGTTATCGGAGGGCTGCGAGCGGAAATATCCGAGGATATGGAGATATACGACAAAACCCTTCGTCTGCACATTCCCGCGAACTCGGACAGCGCTGAGGATCAAGGTCTAAAGCTAAAAGTAAGAGACGCCGTAATCGAGGTTATGAGGGAGCCGCTTTCCGACTGTAAGACAAAGGAGGCGGCAACGGAGGTAGCAAGACGTATGATGCCGGTAATAAAGGCAACCGCTGACAAAGTAATAGCCGAAAACGGAAAAAGCTACAAAGCAGAGGTAACCGTAACCGAGGAATACTATCCTAAAAAGGAGTACGAGGGGATAACTCTCCCTGCGGGAACCTACACCTCTCTTAAAATAGAGCTTGGAGAGGCAGAAGGAAAAAATTGGTGGTGCGTTCTTTTCCCACAGGTTTGCACCGGCACGGCAGAGGCGAAAACCGTACTGGCAGAGGTCGGCTTTACCGCAAATCAGATCCGTCTTCTGACCGAGCAGGAAAGTGGCGAATATACTGTCAAATTCAAAATAGTTGAAATAATAGAAAGGCTATTCGGTTAAGGTGAAGCTTAACCGAATAGCCTTTTATTGCGTTTTATGGTTTTACAGTAGTTATATTACGCCATTTCCTCTGTCATTTTCTTTCCACCAAGAATATGGAAGTGAAGGTGCTTTACCGTTTGACAAGCATCCTCTCCGCAGTTGCTGATAACTCTGTATCCATTAGTTATTTCACATTTCTTTGCTATTTCGGGGATTTTTTCGAATATTTTTGCTATAACTTCGCTATTTTCAGCATTAATGCCATCAACAGACGGAATATGCTCCTTCGGAATAACCAGAACGTGCACCGGAGCCTGAGGATTAATATCCTTAAACGCAAATATACTTTCGTCCTCGTAAACCTTTGCCGACGGAATTTTACCGTCCTTTATCATACAAAAAATGCAGTCCATATTTATAACCGTTCCTTTCTTTGTTACCATCTGCCTTGCACGGCAAAGCAGAAAATTCGTCTTAGTCCTTGCAAGACCATCCTTACACGTTTAAAATTCGCGGCTTTCTCACGCTTCTTAACTTAGATTAAAAACGTATGCCTTCTCACGTTATTTAGATTTAAAACGTACACATACTTCATTACTTACTCTAAACGCTTCCCTTTCTTATTTTAAAGCGGATATGCTCTTTTAAGAACATATCCGCTTTGCTTTTGAAAGTATCTGCCGCGCCCTTTTCAAGACCTCGGATTATTTATCGGTTTTATCCTCGTATCCGGGATCATAATAGGTCTGTCCGTCATTCGATGCGCCCTCCGTCGCTCCGCCTGCGGCACCGCCGGCGCCCTGCTGCTGAGCGTAAAGCTTTTCGCTAATCTTATAGAACGCCTGCTCAAGAGCCTCGGAATCAGCCTTTATCGCCTCGGTATTATCGGTCTTTGCCGTTTCCTTAAGCTTTTCAAGCGCTGCCTTAACGTCAGCAAGCTCACCCTCGGGAAGCTTGTCGCCAATCTCTCCAAGAGTCTTTTCGGTTTGGAATATAAGCGTATCGGCGCGATTTTTGGTATCAACCGCTTCCTTCTGCTTCTTATCCTCCTCCGCGAACTTCTCCGCGTCCTTAACAGCCTTATCTATGTCCTCCTGACTCATGTTGGTAGAGGAAGTAATGGTTATATGCTGTTCCTTACCGGTTCCCTTATCTGTCGCGGTTACGTTTACTATACCGTTTGCGTCAATATCAAAGGTAACCTCAATCTGCGGTACACCTCTCGGTGCCGGAGGAATTCCGTCAAGGTTAAATCTTCCGAGAGTGGTGTTTCCTCTCGCCATCTCACGCTCACCCTGAAGAACGTGAATTTCAACAGAGGTCTGGCTGTCTGCGGCGGTAGAGTAAATCTGGCTCTTTTTTACCGGAATGGTCGTGTTTCTTTCAATTATTTTATTGAATACTCCACCCATCGTCTCGATACCGAGCGAAAGAGGAGTAACGTCAAGCAGAAGAAGGTCTTTAACGTCTCCGCCGAGAACACCCGCCTGGATTGCGGCTCCGAGAGCAACACACTCGTCGGGGTTAATTCCCTTGAACGGCTCCTTGCCTATAAAGCTCTTAACCGCGTCCTGAACAGCGGGGATACGGCTTGATCCTCCAACGAGAAGAACCTTATCTATCTCGGAAACGGACATTCCCGCGTCGGAAAGCACTCTCTTGGTGGGAACCATTGTAGCCTCAACGAGGTCAGCAGTTATTCTGTTGAACTCTGCACGGGTAAGAGTTGCCTCAAAGTGCTTCGGTCCGTCCGCATCAACGGTGATAAAGGGAAGGTTAATGTTAGAGCTTGTTATACCGGAAAGCTCGATTTTTGCCTTTTCCGCGGCTTCCTTAAGTCTCTGGAGCGCCATTTTGTCCTTGCGAAGATCGAGGCCGCCGTTCTCCTTTGCAAAGGTATCGGCAATCCAGTCGATAACTCTCTTATCAAAGTCATCTCCGCCCAGACGGTTGTTACCCGCAGTTGCGAGAACCTCGAAAACTCCGTCGCTTATCTCAAGAAGCGAAACGTCAAACGTACCGCCACCAAGGTCAAAGATAAGAATTTTCTGGTCGTTTTCTTTATCAATTCCGTATGCGAGCGCCGCAGCGGTGGGCTCGTTGATTATTCGCTTTACCTCAAGTCCCGCGATTTTTCCCGCGTCCTTGGTTGCCTGGCGCTGGGCGTCGGAGAAGTAAGCGGGAACGGTTATAACCGCCTCCGTTACAGTAGAACCGAGATATGCCTCCGCGTCGGATTTAAGCTTCTGAAGTATCATAGCGGAAAGCTCCTGAGGAGTATAGCCCTTTCCGTCTATATCTACCTTGTATGCGGTTCCCATTTCTCTTTTTATAGAAATGATGGTTTTGTCGGGGTTTGTGATAGCCTGTCTTTTAGCTACCGTTCCGACAAGTCTTTCTCCGTTTTTGAACGCAACGACCGAGGGAGTAGTTCTTGCTCCTTCGGGGTTCGGAATTACGATAGGCTCGCCGCCCTCGTAAACGGCAACACACGAGTTAGTGGTACCAAGGTCAATACCTATAATTTTTCCCATTATATTTTCCTCCTACTGTGGGTAAGTAATCTTTTTATATTGTTTATCGCTTTCGCGAATTTAATTTCTTCTCTATCCGCCCGTTTTTGCTGTTTTTCTTGGGTTTCTGTTTAAAGTTCCGCTCAATCGGTCAGTTCGCAACCGATACCATAGCGTATCTGTAAACCTTGTCTCCCTTTTTGTAGCCCGTTTGAAGAACCGCCGCAACGGTGTTCTCGCCAAGCTCCGGATTTTCGGTATGCATTACCGCATTGTGTATCTCGGGATCGAACGGAGCACCTACGTCTGAATTAATCTTTTCAATTCCGAGCCTTTCAAGGGTAGCCTCGAACTGCGTAAGTGTCATTTTCAGTCCCTGTAAAATCTTTTCTCCGTCGGTAAACGCCGCTGCTCTTTCAAGATTGTCTATTACGGGAAGTATCTCCTTTATAGCATCTCCGTATGCGTCGGAATATATGCCTTCCTTTTCTTTTACGGTACGCTTTCTGTAATTATCGTACTCGGCTAAAACTCTGAGATACTTATCCTCTGACTCAGCAAGAGCCTTTTCCGCTTTTTCCGCGCTCTCGCGAAGCCTTATAATCTCCGCTTCAAGCTCTCTTTTACTTGCCTTTTCGTTTTTTGCGGTCTTTTCCGCGCCGGCCGCTCCGCTTTCTTCCGCAGACATTTCCTCGACCGGGGGTATCCCGTTTTCCTCGGTTTCCACTGCGTTTTCCTTTTCTTTTGTCATTACCGTCTCCAATCCGCCGTTTTACTCGTTACCGTTATTATCGGCTAAGCTTTCACCTTTTATTGCATCGGATATTTTATCTGTGAGATAATCTACCGTTTTTATTACCTTTGAGTAGTCCATTCTGCACGGGCCTATTACCCCTATCGCCGCAACGGGTATATTGTTTTCCGTAACGGTTTTAAATACGAGCGAGGTGCCTTTTAAATGCTCCTCCTCGCTTTCGGGGCCTATATAAACGTTAACCGCGTCGTTCTGCGCCGCCGAAACAACATTTAATATATAGTCCTTCTTTTCAAGAACCCCGAGAAGCCCCTTTAAGTTGTCAAGGTTTGAATATTCGGGATATTTCAGCATACGGTTAACGCCTTCCATACGAAGCTCGCCACCGTTAAGCGTACCTATCTCCTCCATAAACGCCCTCATTATCGGGATAAGCAGGGGGGCATATACCGATAAATATTTTTCCATCTCGGAAACAAGCCTTGCATCAACGCTTTCCACGCTCACTCCGGTAAGGAATTTATTAAGTCCCTCCTCAAGCCTTACAGCCATCTCCTCACTAACCTTAAAGCCGGTTTCAACAAACCTCGTCTTTACAATGCCTACCGAGGTCTGCATAACCATAAGAACTCCAAAATCATTCATCGGAAGGAGCTTAAAGCTGATAACAAGCACCCGTCTGTGCCGCGGCTTAACCGCAAGAGCCGTGTAATCGGTTATTTTCGATACCGTCTCCGCCGCACCTTTAAGAAGTCCGTCAATACCTACAAGCCTTTTAGAGGTCATAAGGTCGAGCTCTGTCTGCTCCGATTTTGAGAGCGAGTATCCGTTCATAAGACCGTTAACGTAAGCTCTGTAACCCTTACTTGACGGTATTCTGCCTGCGGAGGTATGCGGCTGTTCAAGGTAGCCGAGCTTTTCAAGCTCTGCCATAACGTTTCTTATTGAAGCCGAGGAAAGCGAGACGGAAAGTCTGCCCGCAAGAAGCTTTGAGCCTACCGGCTCTCCGCTTTCAATATGAGAGTCAACTATCGCCTTCAGAATCATCTTCTGACGTTCGCTGAGCACAGTTTCGTCTTGCATACGTCCGCCCCCTTATTATATTCGTTTTTTATCATTTTTAGCACTCTTGGTGTTAAAGTGCTAACGATATAAATTCTACCATTATATGAGATTTTTTTAAATACCTTTTTTGAAATAATCTGTGAATAATCGGTTAACTTACAGAAAGCCGTCGAATGCGTACAGCCGTAACGTTACGCGCTTTAAAATCATTTTTCAAAGCATTTTCGCCGCAGCCTCTTTTTTCACGGCCATAGCCTTTCCTCCTTCATTTTTATTTCACCGTATTATCACAAAAAACAGCGGCATCAATATTGACAGATAAAACTTTTTGTTGTATAATAAGAATAATACTATTTATTATAATTTTAAAGGAGATACAACGTGCAAACGGCAATTAATTTTTTAAAAGCGCTCTCAGAGATAAGAAATCCCTTTCTCGACGCCCTCGTTCAGCTTATAACAAGACTTGGCGAGGAGGTTATAATTCTCGGCGTAATCTGTTTTTTCTATTGGTGTCTGAATAAAAACACCGCTTACAAAATCGGGCTGATTTTCTTCACCTCGGGAATGCTTGTTCAAGGACTGAAAATCTCTTTCAGAGTAGAGCGTCCCTTCGTTATTGATAAAACCTTCAAACCGGTTGAATCGGCAATAGAGGGCGCAAGCGGCTACTCCTTCCCGAGCGGACACACGCAGAGCGCAACCTCGCTTTACGGATATTTCGCCACAGCGGTAAAAAACAAGTGGCTTAAGGTCCTCTTTGTCCTCGCGTTTCTGCTTGTCGGCTTTTCAAGACTTTATCTTGGAGTTCACACCTATTTCGACGTAGGCGTCTCTATTCTTCTTACCCTTGCCGTCGTATTTCTCGTAAGCTATATTTTCGATAGGCTCGTTTCCGGAAAATACGACCTTATCCTCTCTGTAGCTCTGGCTGCGGCATCGGTTATTCTCTGCATATATTCCTTTATTCTCGCAAAGGTCGGTTACGCCGACGTCGCGCAGATAAACGACTGCTTTAAAAGCGGTGGCGCGGGAGTTGCGTTTGCCCTCGGCTTCTTCCTTGAAAGAAAGTATATAAAATTTGACGTTTCGGCAAAAAAACCGCATATTCAGGCGATAAAATTTATCTTAGGTGTCGCGGGCGCTTTGATCCTTAAATCCGGCTTAAAGCTTATCGCACCCGGAAATCTTATCCTTGATTTCGTGCGTTATTTCCTTACCGTATTTTGGGTTCTCGCAATTTACCCCTACATTTTTTCAAGGGTTTTATCTAAAGGCAAAAAGGAAAACACAAACGTCGAGGCTTAATATAACAACGGGGTTTACGGCAACCGCCGAGACCTAAAGTTAATTTCACATTACACTTACTGAAAGGCATATCAGAAAATGAGCGCAGAAAAATCACTTATACGTAACTTCTCTATAATAGCGCATATTGACCACGGCAAGTCAACCCTTGCCGACCGTCTTCTTGAGGCAACCAAGACGTTAACCACCCGCGAAATGCAGGAGCAGGTGCTTGACAACATGGATCTTGAAAAAGAGCGCGGAATAACCATAAAAGCAAGAGCTGTACGAATGGCGTTCAGGCACACCGACGGCAAGGAATACACCTTGAATCTCATTGACACTCCCGGACACGTTGACTTTAACTACGAGGTTTCCCGTTCTCTTAACGCCTGCGAGGGCGCTCTGCTTATAGTTGACGCGACACAGGGGGTTGAGGCGCAGACACTTGCCAACGCATATCTCGCGATAGACGCCGACCTTGAAATAGTACCCGTGGTTAACAAAATCGATCTTCCGTCGGCGGATATAGACAGAGCAAGAAGCGAAATAGAGGATATTATCGGCATTCCCGCCGACGGCTGTCCCGCGGTCTCGGCTAAAACCGGACTTAATATTGAAGACGTTTTAACGGCGGTGGTTGAGCAGATACCTTCTCCGAAGGGCGACGAAAACGCTCCGCTTAAGGCTCTTATCTTTGACTCGTATTACGACTCCTATCTCGGCGTTGTGGTAAACGTCAGAATAATGGACGGCAAGGTAAAGCCGGGAGATAAAATAAAGATGATGAGCAACGGCGCGATTTTTGACGTCGTTGAGGTTGGAGTAATGGAACCCTTCGGTCTCTCCAAAACCGACGTGCTTTCGGCAGGGGAGGTCGGCTACATTACCGCGTCGATAAAAACTCTTTCCGAGACAAACGTCGGAGATACGATAACCACAGCCGAAAACGGAGCTGCGGAGTCGCTTCCCGGATTTAAAAAGGTTCAGCCGATGGTTTATTCCGGTATATACCCCGAGGACGGAGCGAAATACGAGGATCTCCGCGAGGCGCTGATAAAGCTTCAGCTTAACGACGCGGCGCTTACCTACGAGCCTGAAACCTCGGCAGCGCTCGGCTTTGGCTTCAGATGCGGATTCCTCGGACTTCTCCACATGGAGATTATTCAGGAGCGTCTTGAACGCGAATTCAACCTCGACATTATCACGACAGCCCCGAGCGTCATATACAAAATTGAAAAGCGCGACGGTGAGACGGTGTATATAGACAACCCCTCGAACTATCCGTCCCCCGACGAGATCGAGAGCGCTTACGAGCCTATGGTTAAGGCAAGTATTATAACTCCCGTTGACTACGTTGGCGGAATAATGGACCTCTGTCAGGACAGACGGGGTGTGTTTATTGATATGAAGTACCTTGACAAGACCCGTACCGAGCTTCATTATCACCTTCCGCTTAACGAAATAATCTACGACTTCTTCGACGCGCTTAAAAGCCGCAGCAAGGGATACGCGTCGCTTGACTACGAGATGCTCGGATACTACAAATCAAAGCTCGTCAAGCTCGACTTCCTGTTAAACGGCGACATAGTTGACGCCCTCTCCTTTATCGTTCACGATGAAAAGGCGTACGGCAGAGCAAGAAAAATTGCCGAAAAGCTTAAGGAAAACATACCGAGAGCGCTCTTTGAAATACCGATTCAGGCAGCGATAGGCGGTAAGGTTATCGCTCGTGAGACGGTAAGAGCTATGCGTAAGGACGTTCTCGCAAAGTGCTACGGCGGTGATATAACCCGCAAAAAGAAGCTGCTTGAAAAGCAGAAAGAGGGTAAAAAGAAGATGCGCCGTCTTGGAACGGTTGAGGTTACCCCCGAAGCATTTATGGCGGTTCTTAAGCTTGACGAGGACTGATATGCTTTCGAAAACCGACAATTTTATGCACACCTTTAACATTTCCGCTCCCGCGGTTTATATTCACGTACCCTTCTGCGTTTCAAAATGCGCATACTGCGATTTTTATTCTCTCCCTTGCCTCTTGAATAAAGTAACAAAAGCAGGCAACACAGAGGAGATAGATAGCGGAGGCAGCAACCGAAATAAATATTCGGACGGTTGCTTTAGCTCCGAAATTTATAAGCTTCAAGCTCGGTACGTCGATGCGCTTTGCAGACAAATGAGACATATGTCGGTGCAGTATAACCGTCCCCGTGTGTCAACGGTTTTTATCGGCGGCGGAACACCGTCGGTTTTAAAAACCGAGGAGATGCAAAGGATATTCGATACGCTTTTTTCCTCTTTTGACATTTCAAAGGACGCGGAGATTACGGTTGAGGCAAATCCCGAAACGTTAAGCAGGGAAAAGCTCTGCGCGTACAAAAAAATGGGCATAAACCGACTTAGTATCGGTATGCAGAGCGCGGTAGATACCGAGCTTAATACCATTTCAAGAATACACACGCTGAGCAGCGTTAAAACCGCGGTTGAAAGCGCACGCGCGGTAGGATTTAAAAATATTAATCTTGATATTATGTATGCTCTGCCGGGGCAGACCGAGGAAAGCTTTAAAAACACGCTTGATGCCGTTCTTTCCCTCTCTCCGGAGCATGTATCGGTATATGGACTTCAGCTTGAGGAGGGCACCCCGTTATTTAAAAACATGGAAAGCCTTACTTTCCCGGGTGAGGACGCGGAAAACGCTATGAACACTCTCGCACTTGACGTTTTGGAGAAAAACGGTTACCGCCGCTATGAAATTTCAAACTACGCAAGGGAAGGCTTTGAGTGTAAGCACAATCTTAACTACTGGACGCTCGGCGAGTATTTCGGCTTCGGCACCGCCGCGCACTCCTTTAAAGACGGAAAACGCGTGAGCATCAAAAAAGACGTTTACGCCTACTGCGACTCCGCGGATTTTTCCGACTTAACCGTAGAGGAGGAGTCTTTAACCGACGGAGAGCTTACAGAGGAATACGTTATGCTCTCGCTTCGGCTTTGCCGAGGTATTTCACTTAATAAGCTTAAGGCTTTAACCGAAAACGCCGACGTTTATTTGAAAAGAGCGGAGCCGTTTATAAAAGGCGGGTTTATGGAGCTGATAAAACCACAGTCTGCCGCCGATACAGACGAGTGTTATCTTCGCTTTACTCCTATGGGATTTAACGTTTCAAACACGGTGCTTTCGGAAATTCTCTACGGCAATAATTAAAAGCATATAAAAATAATATACTAAACCAATAACAGCCGTAAGGCAGTACACTCCTACTGATTTTATAGGTCTGAAAACGGAAAGGAAAGACGGATATGAGTCTTATCGTTAGCCATCTGCACAAAAAATACGGAGAAAAAACCGTGCTTGAGGATTTAAGCTTTGCTATGCAAGGGCCGGGCGTATATGCGCTTCTCGGCACCAACGGAGCGGGTAAAACCACCGCTATCCGTATGATGCTCGGAATACTCGCAAAGGACGGCGGCGAGGTTTTATGGAACGGCGCTCCGCTTTCTGCGGAAAGCTGTAACATAGGCTATCTTGCCGAGGAAAGAGGTCTTTACCCCAAATGCCCCCTTATGGATCAGCTTATCTATTTCGCGTCGCTTCGCGGCGTATCAAAAGCCGATGCAAAACAACGAATAAAATATTTTGCCGAAAGACTTGACGTAACCGAATATCTCTACCCCACCTCGGCAAAAAACAATAAAAAGCCCCCATCGCTTAAAGCTGACCAGCTTTCAAAGGGAAATCAGCAAAAAATACAGTTTATGATCTCCCTTCTGTCAAGCCCCGAGCTTATAGTTCTTGACGAGCCGCTTTCGGGACTTGATCCGATAAACACCGACGTATTTAAGTCGATAATAAAAGAGGAAATAGCCGCGGGAAAATACCTTATAATGTCAAGCCATCAAATGGCGACGGTCGAGGAATTCTGCACCGATATAACAATTCTTGCAAAAAGCAAAACCGTGCTTCAGGGTAACTTAAACGAAATAAAAAAGAGCTACGGAAGAATAAATCTCCACCTTAAAACAGAAACTGACGTAAGAGAGCTTATAAGCTCCTCGGGCGCCCTTCTCTTAAGCGAAAAGGAAAACGAGTACGACATAAGGGTAAGCGGCGAGGCGCAGGCTAACGGCCTTCTCGGCTCACTTATAACAAACGGTATTCCCGTAGTAACCTTTGATCTGCGCGAGCCGTCTCTGCACGAAATATTTGTTGAGAAGGTAGGTAAAACGTCAAGTGAAAGCGTTTGAAATCAAAGAGCTTACCGGCTGCAAAAAGGTATATGCGTTTACCCTGCGCGGACTTATTACCAATAAATCGAACGTTATTTCAGCCGTAATTCTCCTGCTTATCTCGTTACTTTCCCCTATTATTTTATCGTTTTTTTCGGGAGATGCTCTTCCTCAGCCGGGAGCTTCGGGCAGCCTCATCTCCATTGAAAAGGACGACGGCATTGAAAAAATATATATAAAAAATCAAACCGAATTCACCTTTGACCTCACTGCGTATGCAAAAGACACGGAAATTCTTTCCTACGAAAAGGACGAGACGGAATTTTCAGCTACCGAAAACGGTGTTCTGTACAGAATATTTTTCGATGCGGAGAGCTTTAGCTATAAAATAAACGTTTGCTTTTCGGACACCTTTAGCGGAAGCCGCACGGCTGCTGAGGATTTTGCCTATACGGTATCCTCGCTTTTTGATAATGCAAGATACGAAAATCATCAGCTTACAGCTGACAAGACAGCAGAAATCTTTACGCCCGTATCGGTAAACACCGTAAATTCCGATGATTATTTTAAAACGGAAAACGACCGCGGATTTATGGCAAAGTTCGCGGTTCAGTATGTTTTCTCCGTTGTCGTTCTTATTCTGGTTACCTATTCCGCAACGTATATAATCAGAGCGGTTATAGAGGAAAAGGCGTCAAAGCTCGTGGAAACGCTTATGGTAAGCGTAAAGCCCTTGGCGCTTATAACGGGAAAGATACTTGCGACTATGACCTATATATTCGGGCTTCTTATTTCGCTCGTCGGCTGTGTCGCACTTTCCTCATTTATTTCCTCGAAAACATTGGGCGTATCCGTATCCCTTGACGCCCTCGGACTTAATCTTTCGGGTATAAGATTTGACGCGCCTACGCTTATTCTCATAATTGTCTCGCTCGTCCTCAGTTATCTTACCTTCTCGATTATGGCGGGGATAGCCGGCGCCGCCTGCAGTAGCATGGAGGAGCTTGAAAGCGCAAACAGCTCGGTTATGTTCACCGTGCTTATAGGATACATCGTTTCCTGCGCCACCTGTGCCGTTCCAAGCAAAGCTCTTGCAACAGTAACCTCGCTTTGCCCTATAATTTCCACCTTTTCTGCTCCCGCTCACTACGTTCTCGGTAACATAAGCCTTGGCGTTCTTTTTATATCTCTTGTATTACAAGCGGCAGCCGTCGTAATGCTTATGGTTTTCTGTTCAAAAGTTTACGCCGAGCTGATTATGAGAAAGGGAACCAAGCTTAAGCTTAAAGAAATTTTAAAAACCTACCTTGGAAAATGACACCCGCGCGGAGGATTTCATTTTTAAGAATGCGTAAGGCGAGCTTTCACATAATAAATCACGCTCCTTCAAAAACACCTAAGCCCATTATACAAAAAAGGAAACAGAACAATGGAAAACAACGAAAAAAAGGATGTAAAAATACTTCGCGAAATATATAAAAACGACCGCTTTGCAACCGAGACGGGGTGCGTTATAGTATCGGCGGATGCGGATAAGGTGGTCTGCGAAATGCCGATAAAGGACGGGCTTCTTAACGCTCACGGAGCAGTTATGGGCGGCGCCATCTTTACGCTTGCCGATTTTGCCTTCGCCATAGCGTCAAACTACGCGGGAGTTCCGTCTGTTGCTATCGAATGTAACATACGCTACTATGCGGCAACCAAGGGCAGTAAGCTTATAGCAACCTGCACCACCGACAAGGACGGGCGCGCGCTCGGACACTATACAGTAGAGATAACCGACGACCTCGGCAAGAAAATAGCGGGCTACACCGCGATAGCCTTTCACAAAATTTAAGCCATTCAAAATTTATTATGAATTATACCGAGTAAGCTGACATGGAAAAAGTAATAGACATAAAAAACTTATATAAATCCTTCGGGGACGTAAAAGCAGTACAGAACTTAAGCTTTTGCGTAAAAAGAGGTGAGTTTTTCGCGTTTCTCGGTGAAAACGGGGCAGGAAAATCCACCACAATATCTATAATCTGTAATCAACTTAGTAAGGATAGCGGAGCGGTTACCGTTTGCGGCAAGGCGATAGAAAAATCGGGCGAAAACGTTACAAGAAAGCTCGGAGTCGTCTTTCAGGGCTCGGTGCTTGACGCCCCCCTCACCGTAAAGGACAATCTTGAAAACCGCGCCGCGCTCTACGGCATTTCGGGAGACGCGCTCAAAGCTCGGATTTCGGAGCTTGCGAAAATGCTTGATTTCGAACCGCTGCTCGACCGCGCCGTCGGGAAGCTTTCGGGAGGTCAGCGCAGGCGAATAGATATTGCCAGAGCGCTTCTGCATAAGCCGGAAATTTTAGTTCTTGACGAACCGACAACCGGACTTGATCCGCAGACAAGAAAGCTTCTGTGGGACGTGGTTACCGAGCTTCGCAGGAGTGAGGGACTGACGGTTTTTCTGACGACGCACTATATGGAGGAGGCGTCGGAGGCCGATTACATCGTAATCCTCGACGGCGGCAAAATTGCCGCCGAGGGAACACCTCTCGAGCTAAAAAACACCTATACCGGTGATTTCGTTACCGTTTACGGAAAAACAGAGGAGGAAATTTCCGTTTTGAGTAGGCCATATACGGCTACTCGGGACGGATATAAAATAAAAGTCAAAAGCACCGCGGAAACGACGGACATGATTTTAAAGCACCCGTCTCTCTTTACCGACTACGAGGTAACAAAGGGAAAAATGGACGACGTGTTCTTGGCTGTAACCGGAAAAAAGCTTACGGGAGGTGAAGAAAAATGACGTCGGCAATATCACTTATAAAACGAAACTGTAAAATGTTTTTTAAGGATAAGGGTATGTTTTTCACTTCGCTTATCACCCCTCTCATACTGCTCGTTCTTTACGCCACCTTCCTTGCAAACGTTTATAAGGACGCCTTTATCTCGGCGTTTCCGCCCGGCTCTCCCGTTGACGAGTCGCTGATTAACGGAACGGTAGGCGGTCAGCTCATCTCTTCCCTGCTTGCCGTTTGCTGCATTACCGTTGCATTCTGCTCCAACCTTTTAATGGTTCAGGACAAAGTTACCGGAGCGTACCGTGATCTTACAATGACACCGGTCAAAAGCTCGGTTTTATCGCTCAGCTATTTTATATCAACCGCGGCGGTTACCTTTATTATCAGCGTAACTGCGCTCGGAGCGGGACTCATTTATCTTGCCTTTACAGGCTGGTATTTATCCTTTTCCGACGTACTTCTGCTTTTGCTTGACGTCGTTATTTTAGTGCTTTTCGGAACCGCTCTGTCCTCCGTTATCAACTGCAACCTTTCAACGAGCGGGCAGGCCTCCGCGGTGGGAACGATAGTCAGCGCTGGCTACGGCTTTATATGCGGAGCGTATATGCCGATTTCCAGCTTCAGCGAAGGACTGCAAAGGGTAATATCCTTTTTACCGGGAACCTACGGCACATCGCTTCTCCGCAACCATGCCCTGAACGGCGTATTTACGGAAATGAAAGCACAAAATTATCCCGACGCGGTAATAAACGGATTAAAGGACGCCGTGGACTGCAATCTTTACTTTTTTGAAAACAGGGTTTTAATTCCCGCAATGTATCTCATATTAATCGGCGCGACGCTTCTCGTTACCGCCGCATATATAGCTGTCTGTAAGCTCAGAAAGAAAAAATAATACCGCCTTATGAATGAAAACCGCCAATATATCGCCATCGACTTAAAATCCTTCTACGCCTCCGTTGAATGTATGGAACGGGGGCTTGATCCGATGACAACCAACCTCGTCGTTGCCGACGAGTCAAAAACCGAAAAAACAATCTGCCTTGCGGTTTCTCCGTCGCTGAAGGCGTACGGTATTCCGGGAAGAGCGCGTCTTTTCGAGGTTATCCAGCGAATAAAAGAGGCAAATAACGAGCGAAGACGCAAGGCGGGACAGGTGCTCCGTGGCGAGAGCTGCGACTCACGCACACTTTCGTCTAACCCTACGCTCGCGATTTCCTATATTGCCGCTCCTCCGCAGATGGCGAAATATATGGAGATAAGCACCAAAATTTACGGAGTCTATCTTAAATATATCGCGCCGGAGGATATACACGTATATTCAATAGACGAGGTTTTTATCGACGCAACGGAGTATCTTGAGACCTACAAATGCTCGGCGCACGAGCTTGCTCTGCGTATGATAAGAGACATTTTGAAAACGACCGGCATTACGGCTACTGCGGGTATCGGCACTAACCTTTATCTTGCCAAGATAGCCATGGACATTATGGCGAAAAAAATGCCTGCCGACAGGGACGGGGTGCGTATTGCCGAGCTTGACGAGAGGTCGTACCGCGAAAAGCTGTGGTCGCATAAGCCTCTCACATCATTTTGGAGAGTGGGCAAGGGGTACGCCTCAAAGCTTGAGGAGCACGGCATGTTTACGATGGGAGACGTTGCCCGCCGTTCAATAGAAAACGAGGAGGAGCTGTATAAGCTTTTCGGGGTAAACGCCGAGCTTTTAATCGACCACGCATGGGGACATGAGCCGTGTCTTATCTCCGATATAAAGGCGTATAAGCCCGAAAGCAGCAGTATATGCTCGGGGCAGGTGCTTTCGCGCCCGTATGAATTTGACAAGGCAAGGCTTATCGTTCACGAGATGCTTGACCTACTTGCACTTGACCTTGTAGAAAAACGGTTGGTTACAAATCAGATTGTGCTTGACGTTGGGTACGATGTCGAATGTCTCACCGACCCCCGTATAGCAAATAAATATCGCGGCACAGTGGTAGCTGACTACTATGGAAGAAAGGTTCCAAAACCCGCACACGGTACCGCCAATATAGGCAGATTCACCTCGTCCGCTATGTTAATTGTTAAGGCAGCTCTTACGCTGTTTGACAAGGTGGTAAATCGCGATCTGCTTGTGAGACGGGTAACGGTTACAGCGTGTAATACCATAGGCGAAAGCGCCGCAGAGGAGCTTCCGTCGGGTGGAGAACAGTTAAGCTTTTTCACAGATGCAGCCGAGCTTGAAAAGAAGCGTAAAACCGAGGAAGCAGCATTAAAAAAGGAACGCAAAAATCAGGAAGCGATACTTAAGCTTCAAAAGAGATACGGAAAAAACGCAGTTCTTAAGGCCATGAACCTCGAGGAGGGGGCTACAACGAAGGAACGTAACAGCCAAATAGGTGGGCATAAGGCATAGCGCAGTCAGGCGCTTAACAGCCTTCAAGCCAGCCTACGGACAGCACCCTTCATCACTTTTAAATCCTAGGCAAAAAGGAATATTTTTATGAAAGACTCATCCTACGACGATATAATAAACCTCCCCCGTCCCGTGTCAAACAGACATACCCCTATGTCGCGAGAGAGCCGCGCCGCTCAGTTCGCGCCCTTTGCCGCGCTTACAGGGTATGACGCTTCGGTAAAAGAGGAGGCAAGGCTGACCGAAAAAAGGCTTCCGCTAACGGAGGAGCAAGAAACTCTGCTAAATACTAAAATAGCGTACCTTAGCGAAAAAACCGCCGCTCACCCAAGGGTGAGGATTACCTATTTTCTTGCCGACGAGAAAAAAAGCGGTGGGCAATACGTAACGCTTGAAGGAGCGCTTTACGTTATAGACGAGATAGGCGGCGTCCTTATACTTTCTGACACATCTCTTGACAAAATAAAAATACCGCTCCCCGACATTCTCAGTATCGAAAGCGATGTTTTTACAGGCGGCATTTTTGACGCGTTTTAGACAATGAAAACGCAGATGTAAATTTTGGAAATCATACATTTATATTTAAATTTTATTTAATAAGTAAATTACATACAACCGAAAGGAATTCCGACTATGCATAGTTACCTTGCGGATGACAGAGAAGCAGCATTCTCGGGAGGTAAAAGAAAAATATGAAGGACGTGCTTATTACGGGGGCGTACGGCGGAATGGGACGCGCCGCCGTTAATCTTTTAGCCGAAAAAGGCTTTCGCGTTTTCGCGCTTGATAAAAGGATAGGAGACGGGCAGGAGAATATTATTCCCATCGAAGCGGATATTACGTCGCCTGAAAGCGTAAAAAAAGCTTTCGAGGTCATACATAGCTACACCGATAACCTTTACGCTATCCTGCATTTCGCGGGAATCTATATGCTTGATTCCCTCGTTGAAATGGACGACGCTGCCTTTAAACGCGTTTTAGACGTGAATTTCAGCGGCGCGTTTTTAGTTAACAAAACCTTTCTCCCTCTCCTTAGTCGCGGTAGCCGTATATTGATTACCACGAGCGAGCTCGCGCCCCTCGACCCTCTCCCGTTCACGGGAATTTACGCAGTATCCAAGGCCGCGCTTGACAGGTATGCCTACTCGCTGGGAATGGAGCTTCAGCTACTCGGAATAAAGGTTTCCGTCCTTCGAGCAGGAGCAGTAGAAACGGGAATGCTTGGCGTTTCTACCGACTGTCTCGACCGTTTTTGCGAAAACACGGCGCTTTATTCCTGCAACGCCAAAAGATTTAAAGCTATCGTTAACCGTGTTGAGGCAAGATGTGTTCCGCCTTCAAAAATCGCGGAGAAATCAGCACGAATTCTTCAAAAACGCAGCCCCGCCTTTGCTTACAGCATCAATCGAAATCCCCTACTGCTTCTTTTGAACGCTTTGCCAAAGCGACTTCAGATGTTAATTATTAAGTCGGTTCTGAAATAATTTTTTTTGCAATCCTACGGTTTTATAAGTCAAAACACATAAATCACCTTATCCGTTTTCGACGGTATAACGGTGCATAAAAGCTATACGCAAGCGTCCCTATAATTTGTTTTTATAGGGACGCTTGCGTATTTATGCACATTTTTATTATGGGGTTGACAATATGAATAAAATATGCTATAATAAATATAAATATATTTAGATTTAATGAATTTATCTAAAGATTACTGCTCAATCAAACCGAATTCACCGTAACGTAATCAACAAATTCGAGGATATAAGCAGCTTGGCTTGTAATTTGTGCGCACCGGCATTCTGACCGTTTTACATATGCTCGTTAAACAACAAAAACAGAAAGGCAGAGCACTTCATGAATAGGAATTTATTAATTGTCGGCGCAGGAACGTATGCCACTCTTGCTTCTGAGATTGCGGCTGACATGGGCTGCTTTGAAAAAATAGATTTCGTTGATGACGGAAGAAAAACAACTCCTATCGGAACCGAGGTTGTCGGAACAACACGGGATATCGACAGGCTGGCGGCTGAGTATGGTAGTATCATTGTGGCTATTGGCAATCCGAAGGTCAGACTTTCGTTACTCAGCGACATAAAAGAGAAAGCTCAGTACCGTATCGTTTCACTTGTTTCTCCCAAAGCCTACGTGTCTCCAACCGCACAAATAATGAACGGCTGCATTATTGAACCGATGGCCGTCGTGCACACAGGCTGTGTTATCGCGGAGGGATGTATTATTTCTGCCGGCGCTGTTGTTAATCATGCAAGCACGTGCTGCGAGGGCGTTCACGTGGATTGTAACGCAACGGTTGAGGGATACTGCCTTGTTCCTGCGAACACAAAGATTTACAGCGGCGAAGTCTATAAAAGAAAAGATGCGTAAAACCGGCTGTTATATTCTTTAACCCGTAAAGACCGCAACCGTTTGAATAAAATTTCTAAACATACCCCTAAAAAAATCAAGAGCTTAAACCACCCCTTTGAAAACGGAATATACTTACGAACAGGAGATTTTGCAAAATGTATAAGCACGTTATTAAAAGACTTATCGACCTTATTTTATCGGGCGTTGCAATCGTCGTACTGGCGATCCCGATGTTAATCGTCGCAATCGCTATAAAGATTGACGATCCCGGACCGGTTTTATTTAAGCAGAAGCGTGTCGGCAAGAAGAAAAACGGCGAAATTACATATTTTATGATTTGGAAATTCCGCAGCATGAAGATGTCAACCCCTCACGACACACCCACACATCTTCTTGAAAACCCCGAGCAATACATAACCCGCGTAGGTAAATTTATCCGCAAGACAAGTCTTGACGAGCTTCCACAGATATATCAAGTGTTTACCGGAAAGCTCTCGGCTATTGGTCCCAGACCGGCTTTATGGTCGCAAGAGGATCTGATTGCGGAGCGTGAAAAATACGGGGCAAACGATATTAAGCCCGGCATCACCGGATGGGCGCAGATCAACGGACGCGACGAGCTTGAAATTGACGTTAAAGCAAGGTTCGACGGTGATTATGCCGCCGCATTGAATGCAGGTCGGTTCAAGGGCTTTGCTATGGACGTCAAGTGCTTCTTTGGTACGGTTATAAGCGTACTGAAATCTGACGGTGTTGTTGAAGGCGGCACCGGAGAGATGCAGAAGCAGGAAGAAGCCGGCAAAGAACAGGAAGAACAGAAGGATAAAAAAGAAAACGAGGTCGATACGATTCATGGATAAGAAACGCATTCTTTTTTTAGCCCAGCATTTTATCACTCTGTATTCATTCAGACGTGAGCTCATTGAGCGGCTTTGTAAGGAAGGCCACGAAGTATTTTTATCTCTTCCCGAAGCTGACGACAACAAATACTTTGAGGATCTCGGCTGCAAAATCGTGATTACCGATATAGACCGCCGAGGCGTTAATCCGGTAAAGGATTTAAAGCTAATTGCCTTTTACAAAAAGATGATTCGTAAAATTAGTCCGGATATTATCTTCTCCTACACAATTAAGCCTAACGTATATGGCTCTATGGTAACGAACGGTAAGTATAAACAGGTTTGTAATATAACGGGAACCGGCGGAACCTTCCTCGAAGACAATCTGGTAGCCAAGATTTGCAAAATGCTTTACCGCCACTCGGTTAAAAAATGCTACAAGGTCTTTTTCCAAAACACCGGCGATAGGGACATGTTTGTAAAAAACAAAATGGTTAAGGACAACTGGGACATGCTGCCGGGCTCCGGTGTCAACCTTGAACAGTTTTCAGTTACCCCGTTACCTGACAGCGGCGATATAAACTTTATATTCATTGGCCGAGTTATGAAATTAAAGGGCATTGATGAGTATTTGGAAGCAGCTAAGGCTATAAAAGAAAAATATCCGAATACAAACTTCTATATTGCCGGATTTATAGAGGAAGGCGAGTACAAAGAGAAGGTTGCCGAATACGGAGATGCGGTCGTGCCGCTTGGCTTTATTAAGGATATAACGACAGAGATTAAGAAATGCCATTGCACCGTTTTACCCTCGCACGGCGGCGAGGGAGTACCCAACGTTCTTCTTGAGAGCGCCGCAATGGGCAGAATCTGTATCGGCTCGAACATTCCCGGTACGGCTGACGTAATTTCCGACGGTAGGACAGGCTATCTGTTTGAGCCCGGAAACGCCAGCAGCTTGGTTGAGGCCATAGAAAAGGTAATAAAGCTGACGGACGAGCAGAGGAAAGAAATGGGTCTGTCCGGCAGATTAAAGGTTGAAAAGGAATTCAACCGAGAGATTGTTATACAGAAGTATGTAGATGAGGTTGAGAAGGCATGAAGGACATACTGAAAAATATAGTCGCCATTTTACGGGCAAACATTATATTTGGCTGGAAACGAATATTCGGTAAATGCAGCTACAAGAACATTGTTCGCGTTTTCAGGGGCGCAGACGTTACTGTCGGTAAGGGTGGCAAGCTCGTTATCGGAAAAGGCGTCGCCATAGGCGCGCGTTCGATTTGTACGGTGCGCAAGGGCGCCGTTTTGAAGCTGGGCGCGATGTCTAACCTAAACAGCGACTGCAAGATAGTTTGCCATGAAAAAATAGAAATCGGCGAGAATACGATATTCGGCCCCAACGTGCTTGTTTACGACCACGATCATTTGTACGACACCGAAAGCGGCGTAAGGCGCAAAGAATATGTTTCGTCGGAAATCGTGATTGGCAAAAACTGTTGGATTGGAGCAAATACCGTTATTTTACGCGGAACTCACATCGGAGACAACTGTCTTGTCGGCGCCGGCAGTGTGGTAAAAGGCGATTTCCCCTCGGGAAGCAAAATTATCCAAAAGAGAACGGACGTTCGAAACGCGGGAGGCAAAGCATGAGGATATTTATAGCCACGGATATAAATATTATCCTTTGCGACGGCAAGATTCTTGCAAACGGAAAGCACTCCACCATTTTAAGAAGATATTACAATGCCTTTGGTCCGATTGTTTTGTGCGCTCGATACAGCAACATTGAGGATAACCAAAAAGGGCTTAACGATATAAGTGATATTGTTGACTCAACAGTAGCGGTAGGTTCGCTTTACAGTATGTTTTTAAACAAATGCAATGCGAAAATAGAGGCTGCGATGAAGGACTGTGATTTGGTTGTTGGCAGATGCCCGTCAATAGCCGCGTACAAAGCGGCAGATATCGCAAAAAAACTGAAAAAACCGTTTTTTGCGGAATCAATGGGTTGCGCGTGGGACGCATATTGGAACCACGGTATTGTCGGCAAAGTGATTGCGCCCTATATGTTTTTGAAAATGAAAAGCGTCGTAAAAAGAGCAGACTTTGCGCTTTACGTTACAAGTGAATTTCTGCAAAAACGGTATCCCTGTAAAAACGACAGCGTTGCGGCGTCAAACGTTCTTATAGAAAAAATCGACGAGTCGGTTTTGAACAAAAGAGCCGAAAAGACAAATGAAAGCGTTGTTACTTTAATGACAACGGCTGCCGTTAACGTTAAATATAAAGGACAGCAGTACGTCATAAGAGCCATTCCGAGGCTGAATAAATTAGGCGTGCGCGTAAAATACGTTTTGGTTGGCGAGGGCGACGATTCGTATCTCAGGAGCGAGGCCGAGAAGCTCGGCGTGTCCGAGCAGGTAATTTTCAAGGGCAGAATGCCGCTTGACGAGGTGTTTACGTTGCTTGACGAGGCGGACGTTTACATACAGCCGAGCTTACAGGAAGGCTTGCCCCGCGCAATGATAGAAGCTATGAGCCGCGGTTGCGCGTGTATCGGCGCAAGAACAGCGGGAATCCCCGAGCTTATAGATGACGAGTTTGTGGTAAGAAGAAAAAGCGTTTCCGATATCGTAGAACGCATTTGTAAGTATGTAAATTTGTCAAAAGAGGAAAAGCTCCTGATTTCCAAGCGAAACTTTGAAGAAGCGAAGGGGTATCACACCTCCGTGCTTAATGAACGAAGAAACGCGTATTATACCAAAATAAAAGACAAGCTTATAGAAAAATAAGCAAGGTTGTGGAAGGTTTATGAAGAAAATAATCATTTATTGCACCAGTCTTGATCGAGGCGGCGCGGAAAGGGTAACTGTTTACCTCACCGAATATCTTATCCATAACGGAATAGAATGTGAAATTCTTACCGAAAGATTCGGCAAGAATGAATATGCGGTTCCCGACGGAGTTAAGAGAGTTTCTATTTCAAGCACAAAAAAGCCTTTTGCTTTTAAAAAGGTGAGCCTACTACGTCGCGAAATTAAAAAAAGCGGCGCTGACACCGTGCTTGTAATGGGTGTACCGAATTGTATTTGGTTAATCCCTGCCTGTCTGGGGCTGGGCGTAAAGGTGATTGTTTCCGAGCGTAATGACCCCAAAAATTTTGCCGGTAAAAAGCCGGTCAAGATTCTTTCACGCTTTTTAATGAGATTTGCTCACGGCTTTGTGTTCCAAACCAACGACGCCAAAGCGTTTTACGACAAAAAGCTCAAAGGTCGCGGACAGGTTATATTCAACCCTCTTATAACCGACAATTTGCCAAACGTATATGAGGGGCAGCGAACGAAAGCTATTGTTACCGCAGGAAGACTGGTAACTCAAAAGAACCAAAAGATGCTTATATCGGCGTTTGCAGACGTTTCAAAAAAGCATCCCGAATATAACCTTATAATCTACGGCGAAGGCCCTCTCCGCGAGACGCTTGAAGCACAGGCGGCAGAGCTTGGAATTAAGGATAAGGTTTTTCTGCCGGGTAATACAAGCGACCTTCTTCAGCATACCAAGAATGCGGCAATCTTTGTTCTGCCCTCTGATTTTGAGGGAATGCCGAATGCTCTCATAGAAGCGATGGCGATAGGACTTCCGTGTATTTCTACCGACTGCCCGTGCGGCGGACCGAGAGAATTGATTACGGACGGTCAAAACGGCATTCTGGTTCCGGTCAGAGACGGGGCGCGGCTAACTGAGGCAATGATACGATTAATCGAAGACCAAGCCCTTGCCCATAACATCGGGGAAAGGGCGGCCGAAATTCGAAATCGTTTGAACAGCGAGGTAATAGGACGTCAATGGATAGACTATCTGTCAGGCGTAAGCACGAAGTTGACGGGGTTCTGTAGGAGGACGGATAATAATAATGAATCGAATTAGTAAAAAAATAATCGGCGCTATAATAGACGTGGTGGCAGCAATCATTGTCATGGTGCTATGGTTTATTTTGACGAAAAACAACAGCAACGATTTATGGCTGAAAAGCTTTCTGCTTTTCTGTATTTCCGTAGGCTATCTAATCGCATGGATAAAACGAACGCATTCTTTTAAATCACTGTTTTTGTTTTTCTTTCTTTACAGCACTCTGACGAATGCCGGACAGCTGTTTTTGTCGGTATTTTCCATCGACATCATTTACACGTTCAGCGTTTTCGATATTACCGAAACCGCCGTTATGAGCAAGGCCATTGATTATCAGACGATATGCACTGTTTTGATGTGCACCGGCGCGCTACTCGCTCATAGGCTTCACTCTGTGCCGACGGAGGTTAAAAAACAGTCGTTTGATGAGCAGAGCGGCCTTCTCAGAAAAGAAGGCTGGTCCACTCAGGACATGCTCTTTGTGGTTCTGGGAATCGTTTACTGTTTCTTAAACCTTATTAAACTCGGTTCAAGAGTGGATCAAGAGTATTTTGACGCTTTTAACAGCGGAGAAGTCCAAAGCGCACCGTTCCTGCTGCAGCTTGCGTTTTATATTTTTATGTATTATGCTTGCTTTACACATAGGGTAAAGGGAGATCCGTTCAGAAAGGTGATTGTAGCCGTCAATATCATGGTGGGAATATCCAACATGCTGTTCGGTTCACGAAACGTTATTATTCCTCTGGTTTTCGGAATGGTATTCCTCTGGAGCTACGATTTTAAAAAGCTCTCCCTTAAAAAGATTATCGGCATTTTCCTGCTCGTAATATTTGCGTTTTACATTTTAGGCGCGTTTGTTAATATTCGAAGAGTATCGCTTTCCGAGCTTAGCTTTTCCTTTATTATGGACTCCCTGTTTGGCGCCAGTATAGCTGATCAGCTCGTAATAAGTATTTCCGAAATGGGCGGGTCTCTGCGAGTACTAACAACCACTATTCAGGAAATTGATCAGGGAATTATAGCAAGCGAGCCTACTTTCCTCTATACGGTATTAAAGGGAATAGTACCCAAGGTGGATATTCTGGAGTTCGCGGGAATTACAGAGCCTGTACGTTGGGGGCTTTCTGTATGGATAACCGATTCGCACGGTTCAACCGCGGGCTGGGGCTATTCCATGTATGCGGAGGCGTACTACAACTTCAAGGAATTCGGATGTATATTTATGGGTCTGTTCGGATACTTCTACGTCTGGCTTGAAAGCAAGATTGAAAAGTGGTATTTGAATGGCCATACTGTCATGGCATCAGGCTGGCTGTTTGCGGCAGCATATATCATTTTCTTAGCCAGAGCGGATAGCATACTTTTCGTATCGCGTCTAAGGTACGCGCTGTATCTTGGCATACTGTGTATGTGTCTCCGCGGAAGAGTCCGTATTCCCGAAACAAGATTTACGATAAGAAAATCATAAACAACTGTACCTGTAACAAACGATTGATTGCAGAAAGGAGAATAAAACGTGAAAGTTGTTATTTTAGCAGGAGGATTCGGCACCCGTATTTCCGAAGAATCTGCTTTTAAACCTAAACCTATGCTCGAAATTGGAGGTATGCCTATCCTTTGGCATATTATGAAAGGCTATTCTCATTATGGGTATAATGAGTTTGTCATTTGCGCCGGATATAAGCAACATATAATCAAAGAATGGTTTGCGGATTATTTTTTGCATACCTCTGACGTTACGTTTGATTTCACCAACGGCAGTGAGATGATTGTACACAATAAACACGCAGAGCCCTGGAAGGTAACAATCGTTGACACAGGACTTAACACCCAAACCGGCGGACGTGTAAAGCGGATACGGGATTACATAGGTAATGAACCCTTTATGCTGACGTACGGCGACGCGGTTGGCGATGTTAATATCGAAGAATTAGTTGCGTACCACAAAGCGCACGGAGCTATCGGAACAATGTCGATGTATAACTTTGGTCAGAACAAAGGTGTTGTCGAGTTTGGTAAGGACGGCAGAATCGCCGCATTCCGTGAGAAAAGCGATTTGGACGGAGACCTTATTAATATCGGATTTATGGTTTTTGAGCCACAGCTGTTCGATTACATTGAGGGAGACAGTACCGTCTTCGAAAAGGGACCGCTTACTCAGCTTGTCGCTGAGCAGCAATTAGTCGGATATGTTCATAAGGGTTATTGGCAGTGTATGGACACTCTGCGTGAAAAACAGCAACTTGAAAAATACTGGGACAGCGGAAAAGCTCCGTGGAAGCTCTGGGAGGACTAAAAATGATAGACTTAGCATTCTATAAGGATAAAAAGGTCTTTGTTACCGGGCACACCGGATTCAAGGGCAGCTGGCTTTGCAAGATGCTGGTTAATGCAGGCGCGAAGGTTACCGGTTTTTCTTTGAATCCGCCAACGGCACCGTCGCTCTTTGAGATTGCCGATATTGCAAGTGATATTGATTCCGTAATCGGTGATATCAGAGATCTTTCGGCGATGAAAGCCGCGTTTGATAAAGCGCAGCCGGAGATTGTTCTTCATTTGGCTGCACAGCCCATTGTACGCGACAGCTATAAAAACCCCGTCTATACATATGAAACAAACGTAATGGGAACGGTTAACATTCTCGAATGTATCCGTAACAGCTCCTGCGTAAAATCATTTCTTAACGTAACTACCGATAAGGTGTACTTGAATAAGGAATGGGCGTGGGGGTACCGTGAAAACGAGGAGCTTGACGGATACGATCCTTATTCCAACTCCAAGTCCTGCTCGGAGCTGGTAACCCACAGCTATAAAAACAGCTTCTTTTCAGACGGACACGTTGCCATTTCCACCGCGCGAGCCGGTAACGTTATCGGCGGCGGTGATTTCGCCAACGACCGCATTATTCCCGACTGCGTGCGCGCGGCAATGAAGCACGAGGATATAATTGTTCGTAACCCCTTTTCCACACGTCCGTACCAACACGTCCTTGAGCCGCTGTACGCTTATCTTATGATTGCGGCAAGGCAGTACGAGGACGGGCGTTTCGCCGGCTATTATAACGTAGGTCCCGACGACACAGATTGTTTCCAGACCGGTGCGTTAGTGGATTTGTTTGTCAGCAAATGGGGAGAGGGCTTAAAGTGGATTAACCGTTACGACGGCGGTCCGCATGAAGCAAACTTCCTTAAGCTCGACTGCTCCAAGCTGAAGAGCACCTTTAACTGGAAGCCGCGTTGGAATCTTGACACGGCAATCGAGAAGGTGGTTGAATGGACTAAGTGCTGGGCTGCTTGTGGCGACGTCAGAGCCTGCATGGATAAGCAGATTGAGGAGTTTTTAAACTAAGCGAGGAAAAATAAAATGCAGAAAGTTATTATTACCGGCGCAGACGGCTTTGTAGGAAGCTATACAGTGGCGCATTTTCTTAAAGAGGGATGCGAGGTTCTCGCTCTTGACATTGGTGAAACGCCCAAAAGGTTAACCGAAAAAGAAGGCTTAACCTATATGCAATGTGATATTTCAGATACTAAAGCCATGCTGCAAAAAATTCCACAAGGGATATATGACACATTTATACATTTCGCTTGGGCCGGTTCTGCCGGGCCTGCGCGTGTAGATTATAATCTGCAGATGCAGAACGCCCTTAACACGGTCGAGTGCATGAAAACAGCAAAGGAGCTTGGCTGTACCCGTTTTGTGTGTGCCGGCAGCATTATGGAGTACGAGGTTGAAGCTGCAATTCATTCTCAAGGCAGCAAACCCGGAATGGGCTATATTTACGGTATGGGTAAGCACATTGCACACTGCATGTGCAAATCCGTAGCGGTTGATATCGGCATTGAGCTGCTATGGCCGATGATCACCAACGCGTACGGAGTCGGCGAGCTTTCTCCGAGATTTGTAAACACCACGCTGCGCAAAATTATCAATGGCGAAAAGCTTGAGTTTACGTCAGGTACTCAGAATTACGATTTCGTCTATGTGTCGGACGTAGCAAAGGCGTTCTATTTGGTTGCAAAGAACGGAAGGCCCTTCTGCGAATACATGATAGGCAGCGGAAACGCCAAGCCTCTTAAAGAGTTCATTATAGAAATGGTTAGCGCGTGCTCCGACGATGCTGTGCCTCATTTCGGAGACGTTCCGTTTACGGGAACGAATATGCCGCTTGGTACGTTTAGCATCGCGGATATAAAGAACGATTGCGGCTTTACACCGGACGTATCCTTTGCAACGGGAACACGTATGACAATGAACTGGCTTAAAACCGTATAGGAGCGTAAAAATGGAAACTGTAAAAAGTACAAACACTAAATATAATGGAACAATAGAAATCCTCAGATATTTTTTCACTATCATAGTAGCTGTCTTACACTTGTGGCATAACTTATTCGGTAACGGGTGGCTATTTGAAGGAGGGTATCTCGCAGTAGATTTCTTCTTTATACTGTCCGGATTGTATATGTCCATTTCTTTGGACAAAAGACCCCAAAACCCTTTTGTTTTCACCTTTAATAAGTGGAAAAACATGGCGTACATATACGTATCATCTATCCTTGTCTCATTACTATTGCGAGGCACAAAAAGCCCGCTTTCAATAATCAAGGGAGCGTTTGTTGCCATACCGGATATTTTGGGCTTACAAATGAGCGGGTTTGCTTATCCATCGGCAAACGGCATTCTTTGGTATGTGTCATCCATGCTAATTGTTGGTTTTTTCCTATCTTTTTTATATACGAAAAATAAGGACGTGTTCGTGAAATTTTTGGCGCCAACATTCGTCCTGCTCGGATACGCTTATATTTTTCACAAAAATGGAAATCTCGATGCAACAAAAGCAATCGAAAACGGATTTATACCTCTGGGGATTATAAGAGGGTTTAGCGGAATGAGCGCAGGTGTTCTTTTGAGAACAGGATGCGACGCATTCAAGGATTCTGTTAATGTCTGCAACAACAAAACAAAGGCACTATTCTCTGCATTGCAGCTTTTTGGATTTGTCATTATGGCAATCTGTTTTGCAATGCCTCACTCAAAGTATGATTTTTATATGTTGTTTGCTATAATTGCCATATTAATCCCTTCGTATATCCAATGCTTTTTTGGAAGTTCCATATTCAATCGACTTGGAAACAATTTGGTTAAATTCTTTGGCAAGCAATTTAGCTTAGCAATGTATGCATATTCGACGATTGTTTATACAGTTCTTGGATATTTTATTGATTTCAACTCGTTGGGTAAGATCAAGGCTGTTTTAGTATATCTACCTGTTTTATTTGTAACGGGTTTAATTGTTTCGAAAATAACTGACTTTATATCAAAAATTCAAAAAAGGGAAAATAAACATGATACAAAAATTTGAATTTAACGAGCTTGACCTGAAGGGCGCTTATCACATTAAGCCGTTTTACGCCACCGACGATCGCGGCGGCTTGATTAAAGACTACAATATTGATACCTTCAAGGCAAACGGAATAGACCATGATTTAAAAGAGGTGTTCTATACTCTTTCCAAGCGAGGCGTCATTCGAGCTACGCACTTCCAGCTGGTAAAGCAACAGGCTAAGCTTGTGCGCTGTGTAAGCGGCCATGTATATGACGTAATCGTCGATCTTAGACCTGACTCTCCTACGTTCGGTCAATGGAGAGGCTTCCACCTGACCGGCGATAATACGGAAATGCTGCTGGTTCCTCAGTATTTCGGACACGGATACCTTGTTTTGGAGGATTCCGTAGTATCCTACAAGTGCGCTGAGGTCTTCTATGGTGAAGGCGATTCAGGCATCATGTATAACGATCCGGACATCGGTATTGAATGGCCCTTTGAGAAGATCGGCGGCATCGAAAATCTAATCATCAGCGAAAAAGATAAGAACCTAATGAGTTTTAAGGAGTACAAGGAAATTGTCAAAAAATAAAAGCAGTGCAGGATATATTTGGTCCCTGCTTGAAAGATTTATGTCGCAGGGTGTAACCCTCATCGTTTCAATTGTTCTTGCAAGACTTTTAGATCCTTCCCATTACGGAACGGTTGCTATCGTTACCATTTTCACCACCCTTGGCATTACGTTTGTTACCGCAGGCTTTGGAGCGGCGCTTGTACAGATGCAAAGCCCCGAAAAAGAGGATTACAACACGGCCTTTACGTTAAATCTTACCATTTCAATCGTGCTTTATGCGGTTCTCTATTTAACAGCTCCGGCAATCGCGGTGTTCTATGAAACACCGGAGCTGACAAAGGTGCTTCGCATAATGTCGCTACTTTTACCCATTTCCGCATTCAGTACCATCAAATATGCCTATCTGCAAAAGCAGTTCCAATTTAAGAAATACGCTATGGTTACCTTGTGTGGCGGCATAGTCTCCGGAATCATCGGTATTGCAATGGCGCTGGCAGGGTTTGGCGTGTATGCGTTGGTGGCACAGTCCATGTCAAAATATTTAATCGACATGATAGTGCTGACCGTTGTGTGCCCCCTGAAAACACACATTGGCTTTTCTGCACAGCGCTGCAGAAAAATGTTTCCCTTTGCATCCCGTGTGTTCCTTTCTACGCTGGTTATGAATATCGAAAGCGACATTCGCGGACTGGTAATCGGAAAAAAATACACCTCAAGCGACCTCGCTTATTATAACAAGTCCGCCACCTTTCCGAAAATGATCGTTATGAATACCAACGGGGCGGTATCGAGAGTCCTGTTCCCAACCATTTCAGGTCATCAAAACGACCTTAATAAGGTGGTTGCAGTTGTCAGAAAAAACGTTGTTATGCAGTCGTTTCTAATCACTCCGCTGATAGTTGGACTTATGGCGGTGGCAAAGTCATTTATCCTAACACTGCTTGGCGAAGCTTGGGCGCCGGCAATCCCGTTTATGTATCTTATCTGTCTGACTTACCTCATGATGCCATATGAGAACACCTGCAAGGAGGCACTTCTCGGAATAGGTAGGAGCGACCTTGTGTTTAAGGATATGCTCATAACCAAGACGGTTAGCCTCGCTACGATCATTTTAGCGGTTGTTTTCACAAACAGCGTTCATTTAATAGCTGTTGGCGGCATAGTGGCAACCGTTGTCAGCCTCGTTTTGTATTCAATTCAGATGAGAAAACATTTTAGTTATTATATTAAAGAGCAAATTCAGGATTTGGGCGGCGCGTACCTCTGCTGCTTAATTATGGGCGTGGCAACCTTCAGCATTAATTTCTTGAACCTGACACCCTTTATCACCCTGATTATTCAAATAGCGTTTGGCATCGTACTGTACTGCGTTCTTGCAAAGCTGTTCCGCTTAAAGGCTTTTAACGATACTATTAAGATGATTACCAAAAGGAGAAAACAAAATGTCCAAGACCAAAAAGCTTGACGTTTGTTATGCGTCCAGCGACGAGTTTGCTATACATACCGGAATTTCGCTGCTGTCCCTGCTCGACAACAACCGTGGTATAATAGGCACCGCGTACATTCTGGATTACGGTATCCTCGAAAATAACAAACAAAACCTTACAGGCATTTGCCAAAAATACGGCGTATCCTGCACCTTCGTTCCGTCCAAGGAGATTTTGACAGAGCTTGGAGAGAAAACGGGAATAAAAAACTTCAGAAACAGCTATGCAACCTATTCCCGCGCATTTCTTGACAAGCTGCTTCCGGAAAACGTGGACAGAGTTCTGTATATTGACTCCGACACCGTGGCAAAGGGCAGCGTTGCAGAGCTTTGCGATTATGATATGACGGACAAGGTAGTCGTTGGCTGTGCATGCAGCGGCTTTTACGGAATCAGAAAGGATAAAAAGGATAGAGCTTCCGAACTGGATGTTTTGACAGGAAACACGCTATACATTCAGTGCGGTGTAGTCATGTACTCTCTTGCAAACTGGAGAAAAGAGGGCTGTCACGAAATGATTATGAAGACAGCTCCCAAGCTTAAGGCTCTCCCGCTTGCGGACCAAACGCTTATCAACAACTCAATTCCGGAACGACTTTTTGGAATTTACTCACAGAAATACAACCTTACGTCGCACGCCTACTGTAAAAAGCGTTCTGCTACTTGTATGATGGCAGGTGGCTGGTACACGAAGGAGGAGGTGTACGACGCGCTGGAAAACGCCGTCATTATCCATTTTGCCGGCGGACCGCTCCAAAGACCATGGTACACAAATAACGGTTCGAGATATTCGGAGTGGTACTTAAAATACAAAGCACTTTCTCCTTGGAAGGACGTTCCGCTGATAGATAGAAAAGCTTTCCAAAACATTAAGGGCTTTCGCGCGAATGCAAAGGATTTCTTGCGACTTCGTGCCATGAGAACCAATTCCCATCTTCTCTCAAGAATTTACGGCAAAATAAGCGGGTGCTTAGAAAAGCGGATAAAAAGGAGATCTTAATGGACAGTCAAAACAAAGAAATAAAAAAGATTGCTTTTGTTATTAACAAGGTTACCCTTTCCGGAGGAGCGGAACGAGTTGTTTGCACTCTTGCTTCAGAGCTTTCGCGCCGCGGAATTGACACGACAATTATTACACAGCAAAACACTGAATGTGGATATTCAATTGATGAAAATGTAAAAATTTGGGCGGCTAAAGCAAACGGCAGAATTTCAATATTTCGAAATTTCGTCCGCAATTCTGCTATGCGGAAATATATAAAAAACCAGAAGTTTGATGTGGTTATATCTTTCATTACGGCAATGAATATTCAAACAATTCTTTTCACTCGAGGGCTGAAAAGCAAAATTGTAGTATCTGAAAGAATTTTCCCCGCCACAATCAAACAGCCTAAAAAGTTTTTTAGCAAAATCATTTATCCTTTGGCTGACGGAATAGTTTTCCAAACCGAAGAGGCAAGAAATTGCTTTAAAGGGAAGGTTAGAAAAAAGGGTTGCGTAATATTCAACCCTTTAACACAAAATCTTCCGTCTGCGAGCGAAACAAAGAGCAAATATATTGTAACGGTCGGCAGACTGACTGAACAGAAAAACCACAAGCTCTTGATAAGCGCGTTCAAAGAGTTTAGCGAAAACCACCCCGATTACGAACTTAGAATATACGGCAGCGGCCCCTTGAAGCAAGAGCTGGAGCAGTTTTCAGAGAGCCTTGATATTTCGGATAAGGTGCGCCTGATGGGTGCGGTAGAAAACGTTACAGAATATATAAAAGATGCGGCAATGTTCGTGTTATCGAGCGATTTTGAGGGAATGCCAAACGTTTTGGCAGAAGCAATGGCTATTGGACTTCCGTGTGTATCTACCGATTGCCTTGGCGGCGGCGCGGCTGCGCTGATTCGGGACGGAGATAATGGGCTGCTGGTTCCGTGCAATGACGTTCAGAGCCTGCTTGCTGCCATGGAAAAAGTGGCAGACGATACGGCTTTGGCAGAGGCGCTTACAGGAAGAGCAAAGGAAATAAAAGACGAACTGAGTGTAGAAAGAATAACTCAGAACTGGCTGGATTACTGTAAATCTTTATTTTAACTTGCGCAAATAACATGGCTATATATGAAACCAAAAAGAGGACAACACTAATGAATAGGATAAAAAAACTTTTTAACTTACCGAGATTGTCATCGAGAGGGCTTCTCAACTGGATGCCCGATAGCTTGTATTTAAAACTGCGATACAAATCAAGGTTGGGCAAAAAGCTCGATCTTAAAGAGCCAAAGACGTTCAATGAAAAACTCCAGTGGTTAAAGCTCTACAACAGAAATCCCATTTATACAACAATGGTTGATAAATGCGATGCAAAGAAATACGTTGCTGAGCGAATTGGCGAGGAGTATATCATACCGACGTTAGGCGTATGGGAAAAATTCGAAGACATAGATTTTGACGCTTTGCCTAAGCAGTTTGTACTTAAATGCACCCACGACAGCGGAGGACTTGTTATTTGTCGAGACAAAAAACAGCTTGATTTGGAAGACGCAAGAAAAAAGATAAACAAGTCCTTAAAAAGGAATTATTATTGGCATACAAGAGAATGGCCATATAAAAACGTTAAACCCCGTATTATTGCAGAGCAATACATGGAAGACAGCGTAACAAAAGAACTGCGTGATTATAAGTTTTTCTGTTTCAACGGAAAAATGAAGGTAATGTTTATTGCTTCAGAACGGTACAACGAGGCAACCGAAACGCGTTTTGATTTCTTCGACCGCGATTTTCAGCACCTTGATTTTCGCAACGGACATCCCAACGCCGACGTTCCGCCCGCAAAACCCGAAAAATTTGAGGAAATGTGTGTGTTGGCAGAAAAGCTATCGGATAATCTCCCACTTCTCCGTGTGGATTTTTATGATGTTGACGGAAAAATTTACTTTGGCGAGTTAACTTTTTCTCACTGGGGCGGCATGATGCCTTTTGAACCTGAAGAATGGGATAGAAAATTAGGCGATTGGATAGAACTGCCTACAAAAAAATAATTACCGCAACAGTTGTTTACAGCACAAAAACAGTTTGAATATAAAATACGTAAATATAAGACAAAAAGAGAGGTTTTATCAAATGTTGCCTGTTGAAAAGAGAATCAAGTCAAAGCAAGACCTGAACGAGTTTTTACGTGCAGAACTTAAGCATATTAAGGTTGGAAGAATTGCATATTTATTACAACACGGAGAAAAGGCAATTCTGAAAAAATGTTTGATTTTACTTCGCAAGGCAGAGTATTATACGAACACAAAAAAGAAAATAAGAGCGGCGATTTATTGTTTCAGACTGATGAAACTCCAAAATAACTATGCGATGCACATTCCTATGAATTGCTGTGACAAGGGCCTTAGGCTGATGCACGTTGGCCCAATTTTGATGAATAGCAAGGTTACGGTAGGCGAAAATTGCACTATCCACATAAATACAGCGTTGGTCGCCGGAGGAACTAACGACGAAGCACCAACGCTTTGCGACGGTGTTATTGTCGGAGTAGGCGCGGTGATTTTGGGAGGTATAACGGTTGCAAAGAATGTGGCAATCGGAGCCAACGCAGTTGTTAACCGAGATGTTTTGGAAGAGGATATAGCTATTGCAGGTGTTCCTGCAAAGAAAATAAGCAACAACGGCAGAACTGCTTGGAACAAAAAATAATTACCGCAACAACTGTTTACAGCACAAAAAACAGTTTGAATATAAAATATGTAAACATAAGACAAAATGTCGATTGTCGGAAGAGTTTATATGGCTCAACCGACGGTTGATGCAAATGAAGAAAAAAAGAGAGCAACCTCTAAGGTTGACAAAAATATAACGGAGGTATTAAAAGTGAGTATAAGATTACGCCTAATAAGAGGGCTTACAGCGAGGAAACTTTTGAATTGGGTTCCCGACAAGTTATTTTTAAAGCTTCTTTATAAAGAAAGAATGGGTAAGAAATTAAATCTTGAAAATCCCAAAACGTTTAACGAGAAGCTTCAGTGGTTAAAGCTCTATGACAGAAAACCCGTTTATACACAAATGGTAGATAAATTCGAAGCCAAAAACTATGTGGCAACAAAGTTCGGCGAGCAGTACATAATTCCAACTCTTGGGGTGTGGGAGAAATTTGACGACATTGATTTCGACGCCCTTCCCGACAAGTTTGTGCTGAAATGCACGCATGACAGCGGCGGGCTTGTCATCTGTCAGGATAAGAGTAAGCTTGACAAGGAGGCCGCACGCGCAAAAATCGAGCGCTCTCTGAAACGAAATTATTATTATAGCAGTCGTGAATGGCCCTACAAAGACGTTAAACCTCGTATTATTGCCGAGCAGTTCTTAGAGGATATGGACGAGCTTGTAGAATACAAGATGTTCTGCTTTAACGGTGAAGTGAAAATGGTTTTGGTCTGCAAAGGACAAGCGCACGGCGCGGGCAGAACAAACGACTTTTGCGACATCAATCTTAAACGGTATCCCTTTGTTTCGTTAAACCCCAATTCAAAAGGAGAGCTCACAGTGCCGAAAGAAATGCCCGAGCTACTCTCATTTGCAGAAAAGCTTTCCGCAGGAATCCCTCAGCTTCGTGTTGATACGTATCTTGCAGACGGAAGGATTTATTTTGGTGAGCTGACGTTTTTCCATAATAGTGGTATGGCGACCTTTGATCCTCCGGAGTGGGATGAAAAAATAGGTAGCTGGATTCAACTTCCAAAGAAGGAGAATATATAACATGGAATTAGTATTATCAATTTTGTTTGGCGTATGGTATGTAATTTCTGCCCTTTTCTATGGATATATGGTTAAAAAGGGGGGAGACGAATGATAGTTTATACTGTTGGAATAGCTATTGCTATGGCCATATTTATTATAGTCGGTGTTATAGCCGGACGAGGTGTTAAGGATACTAACGATTATTATGTCGCGGGACGCCGCGCACCGGTTATCCTGCTCGTAGGCTCCCTCATTGCATCTTTCCTTAGCACGGGCGCCTTTATGGGAGATACCGGCGAGGTTTACGGCGGATTCTTCATGGGTATCGTTATTGTCGGAATTTTACAGGCGTCCGGTTACGTATATGGAGCCAATCTCTTTGGAAAATACGTTCGACGCGCAAAGGTAAACACGGTGCCCGAATATTTCGGAAAAAGATTTTCATCGAGCCGTATCCGCAAGCTGGCAACTATTTCGCTAATGTTTGCAGTAACCGCATACATGCTTTCTGCAATGCAAGGTATATCTACTTTGATGACCTCAATCACGGGACTTGACTATAGAATTTGCGTTATAATCGCATGGCTGTCGTTTACTATATTTACGGTTTACTCGGGCTCAAACGGTGTGTTGGTTACCGATACAATCATGTTCCTCGTGTTCCTTGCGGCTGCGCTTGTAGGTATTCCGTATATTGTAACTGCTGCCGGTGGGTGGAACGAAGCGATAACCTCTTTGGCTCAGTCCACAACACGCCCCGGCATCCTTGCTTGGACAAATAATCTCGATTACCTCTATCCTACCGGTGTCCAAAATCTTATATGGGCTATTGTTTACGGTATTGTTTGGGCGGTAGTTGTTATGGTTAGCCCTTGGCAAACCAGCCGATATTTAATGGCAAAAGACGAGCACACCGTTCAGCGTTCTGCTATCTGGGCTTCTATGGGCGTAGTTACCGTTACTACTGCGATATATTTCGCCGCAGCCTTCATCTATAAGATTAATCCGAATATAGAAAACTACAGCACCAGCTTGATTTGGGCTGCGATGAACGTAATGCCGTTGATTGTCGGCGTAGTGTTACTTACAGGAATATTGTCTGCCGGTATTTCTTCGGCATCTACGTTTTTATCATTAATCGGTTCGTCTTTGACTAACGATCTTTTGGTAAGCTCAAAAACAGATGACGTAAAAAAGAATCTTATGATTTCCCGTATCGGTATGGCTATTGTCAGCGTTGTTGTTCTGATACTTGCTTTATTCAATCCTCCGCAAATTTTCTGGATTATGTACTTCGGCGGAACCGTAATAGCATCCGCTTGGGGCGTAGTAGCGATCATAAGCGTTTGGTCAAAGAAAATGAGCGAGAGCGCAGCTTTCTGGGGTATGCTCCTCGGTTTCTTAGGCTGTGTAGTCCCTAAGACGATTTCTGCTTTAAGCGGAATTACGTTACCGATATATCTTGATCCTTTCTTTATTGGTATAGGCATGAGTATTATCGGCATCGTAATCGGAAGCAAGCTGAAGTGCGCAAGTCCGGCTGATATTGCAGAATATGAGAGCCTTCATGTAAGACCGGAATCTGAAAAAGATCCTGTAAAGGAAAAGACAACTCGCAACTTAATGTACGTTTACTTAGCTTTCGGTGTTGCTCTTGGTCTCTTCTTTGTTCTTTTCTATGCTCTGCCTTATATGAGAGCTGTTGGTTAAACACCCAAATCAGGCAGCTTACTTCTACATATTTTCTTTATACTGTATTAACGTTACCCACTGCTCTTAGCGAAACGCCTCTGCATTATACTTTCAACAACTGAATAGGAGAACTCATTATGCTTACCCAAAATATTAATTTAAAAAACAAAGTAATACTTGTAACCGGCGCGTCCGGATTCATTGGCTCAAATCTCGTTATGGAGCTCCTTCGTACAGTCCCCGGTATTCACGTCGTCGGACTTGACAACATGAACGATTACTACGACGTATCCATTAAGGACTACCGACTCGGCGAGATCGAAAAGTTAGCTTTGGAGCATCCCGACTGCACCTGGACGTTTGTTCGCGGAAACATTGCTGACCGCGAGGTAATTGACGGTCTGTTCGATAAGTACCGCTTTACCGTGGTTGTTAACCTCGCTGCACAGGCGGGCGTACGCTATTCTATCACCAATCCCGATGTATATATCGAATCCAACCTCATCGGATTCTACAACATTTTGGAGGCCTGCCGCGCAACGATAAAAACAGACCATCCCGTTGAGCATCTGGTCTATGCCTCCTCGTCCTCTGTTTACGGAACAAACAAGAAAATTCCGTACTCGACTGACGATAAGGTTGACAACCCCGTTTCGCTTTACGCCGCAACGAAAAAGAGCAACGAGCTTATGGCTCACGCATACTCAAAGCTTTATAACATTCCATCCACCGGACTTCGTTTCTTTACGGTTTACGGTCCTGCAGGACGTCCGGATATGGCGTATTTCGGATTTACAAACAAATTACTTAAGGGTGAAACTATTGAGATTTTCAACTTTGGAAACTGCAAGCGTGATTTTACCTACGTAGATGACATTGTGGAAGGCGTTAAGCGTGTCATGCAGCATGCGCCGGAAAAACAGAACGGTGATGACGGACTTCCGCTGCCGCCCTATGCGGTTTACAACATCGGAAACAACAGTCCCGAAAACCTGCTTGATTTTGTAACTATTCTACAAGAGGAGCTGCTCCGAGCCAAGGTTCTGCCTGAGGATTACGATTTTGAGGCGCATAAAAAGCTGGTTCCGATGCAGCCGGGCGACGTCCCGATCACTTATGCCGATACCTCGGCGCTTGAAAGAGACTTTGGATTTAAGCCCTCTACCTCACTTCGCACCGGACTTCGGAAGTTTGCAGAGTGGTATCACGATTTTTATCAAAGCAAATAACTATCAGTAATTATAATAACTGCATATTGCATACATTAAACAAAGCACATACATGATACATGTGTTTAAAATAATTAAAGAGGAAAATATATGACCGCATACGAAGCGTTTGAAAAAACATACAAAAAACCGCCTCAATATACCGCTTTCACTCCGTACCGCGTTTGCCCTATCGGAGCGCATTCCGACCATCAGCTTGGCAAAATCACCGGTTTTGCCATTAACAAAGGCATTCACATTGCCTACGGTCCAAAGCAAAACGGTATTGTAGAAATTCAATCCCTTCAGTTTCATAAGCGAGCGCAGTGGCACGTAGCTTCTACACCCGACAAGCCGGAGGGGGATTGGGCAGACCATCTTAGAGGCGCAACCATAGCACTTCATTCCAGATACAATTTGAAAACAGGACTTTGCGCTATGATAGACGGAGAACTTCCCATTGGCGGTCTTTCGTCATCAGCAGCGGTAATTATTACGTTTTTATCCGCTCTTTGTATGATGAACGGAATTGAACTGACGCCGCAGGAGTTGATCGTAATTTCCAAGGAAGCCGAAAATAAATACGTCGGTGTTTCTTGCGGTAAGCTTGACCAGTCCTGCGAGGTGTTCTGCAAAAAGGATCATCTCTTATATCTGGATACCAGAGACGACAGTTATGAGCTGATTCCGCAGCAAACGGATATGAAGCCGTATAAATTTGCTATTTTCTTCAGCGGGCTGGAGAGAAGTCTGGCAGGATCCGCTTTTAACATGCGCGTTGATGAATGCCGTAGCGCCGCGTATGCGCTCAAAGCGTATGCGGGTATGGAATACGGAAAGTTTGAAGAAACCAACCTTCGCGACGTTCCTCGCGAGGTATATGAACAATACAAGGATTGCCTTCCGGATAACTGGAGAAAACGCGCAGAGCATTGGTACACCGAGTTCGACCGTGTACAGAGCGGCGCCGAAGCATGGCGCAGGGGCGATATTGAGGCCTACGGCAAGCTATCCTTTGAAAGCGGATACAGCTCCATACACAACTGGGAAACAGGTTCTCCGGAACTAATCAAGCTGTATGAAATAATGACCAAAACCAAAGGTATTTACGGCGGCCGTTTCTCGGGCGCAGGATTTAAAGGCTGTTGCCTTGCAATCATCGATCCTGCTTACGAGGAAAGCATTGTTGAAACCGTAACAAAAGAATACTTAAAAGCGTTTCCTCACCTTGAGGGTAAATATTCAGTACATATTTGCGAAAGCGCAGATGGAGTAAAATTATGAAATGTTTAATTTTGGCTGCTGGATATGCTACAAGACTTTATCCCTTAACAGAAAATTTCCCTAAACCGCTTCTGCCTGTCGGTGATAAAACTATCCTCGATTGGCTTATTGACGATATTGACACTGCAAGCCTTGTTGACGAATACGTTGTTATCTCCAACCATAAATTTGCGCATCATTTCGATGATTGGGCAAAAAATAAGAGCCAAAAAATTACGGTTGTAGATGACGGAACTGACACAAACGAAACCCGTCTCGGCGCAGTTAAGGATATTCAGTTTGCAATCGAAAAGCTTGGTCTTGACGACGATATGCTCGTTATTGCGGGAGACAATGTTCTTGATTTCAGCCTTACTCAGTTTATAGAATACACAAGGAAAAAGCAGACGTCATGTATCATGCGTTATTACGAGCACGATGATAAAAAGCTTCTTAAATGCGGTGTAGTAACCATTGACGAAAATGACAAAATACTTAATATGACGGAAAAATCCCCGACACCTGCAACGCATTGGTGCTGTCCGCCGTTCTACTATTACACCAAAGAAGATGCAAAGCTTGTACAAAAGGGTATCGACAGCGGTTGCGGAACCGATGCTCCCGGCAGTTATATCGCATGGCTTTGTACACAAACACCCGTTCATGCAATGGAAATGCCCGGAAAACGGTATGACATCGGAAACCTTGAAAGCTATGAAAAGGTAAAGTCAGAATACATAGGAATTACACGATAAAAATACTAAGGAGAGACACAATGGAGCAGAAAACAATTCAAACACTTTTCGCTTTATTGCGCTCTGCGCTCTGTGGAACTACCCTGACAGAGAACGAACGGAATAACTGTTCTCCCGAGATTATAAAGGATTTACTGAAAATATCTATAAGACACGATGTTTTACACCTTTTGGCTCTGGGACTTGAAAAAAACGCACTGGTTTCAAATGACAACACCGAAATTCAAAAATGTATTTTAAAAGCAGCATACCGTCATAAACGGTTATCGCTCGAATACGAGAGCCTTTGTAACGCGCTTGAGGCCGCGAAAATTCCGTTTATACCTCTAAAAGGCGCTGTAATCTCTAAATACTATCCTGAAGCATGGATGCGAACGAGCTGTGATATCGACGTTCTTGTTCACCGCGAGGATTTAGAGCCTGCCGTGGCTTTTCTGACTGAAAAATTGCATTACGTTGAAGACGAACGCACTCCTCACGATATTTCCCTGTTCAGTCCAACAAAGGTTAACGTGGAAATCCACTTTGATTTGATAGAAGAAGGACGGGCAAAAAACTCTATTGACGTTTTACAGTCTGTTTGGGAAAACGTAACGCTAAGTGAAAACAGCGAGTATTGTTATGAGATGAGCGATGCATTCTTTTATTTCTATCATATCGCGCACATGGCAAAGCATTTTGAAAACGGCGGTTGCGGTATTCGACCGTTTATTGATCTGTGGATATTAGATAATCTAACGGATATAAATAAGGCCGAACGCTTCTCTCTTCTCTCTAAGGGCGGTCTAACTAAATTCGCAGACGTTACCCATACCCTAAGCCAAGTGTGGTTTAACGATAAGCAGCCGGATGAGCTTTCACTGAAAACACAGCATTTTCTTTTGAGTGGCGGAATTTACGGCTCAGCAAATAACCGTGTTTCCATACAGCAAACTCAAAAGGGTGGAAAATTTAAATATATCCTCTCCAGAATATTTATTCCGTTTGCAAAATTAAAACGGTACTATCCTATACTGGATAAGCATCCTTGGCTCACGCCTTTTATGCAAATCAGACGTTGGTTTATGCTATTAAGGCCTAAGGTAGCTAAATTAGCAAAGCGAGAACTGTCTATAAACATAAATCTCGAAAAGACAAAATCCGATGAAATGAATAATTTTTTAGAAAACATCGGGCTTGGTTAAATCACACCTCAGAAAAAAAGCTTTGAGGTCGCCACGGTTAGGAGCAACCGCGTAAGCTATGCCGGAGAAAGCTCCTTACGTAAAACTTTTGTAATTTAGCGTGTAGATTACCGCCAAAGCATTAACTGAATAATTGACGAGGGCTGACGGCGCATAGCTGTCAGCCCTAAAATTTAATATAATTCTGCTAAAAATATTGATTTTTCCGCTATTATATGTTATAATAAAAAATAAGCATGACGAGATTTTAATTGCCGCTACAACGACACCGAATTTGATTTCCGATAATAGCAATATATCCGAAATACGGTTGCCAAGCCTTGCGGTAACCGTCTTTTTAGAAAACAGAGAGTGTAAAATGTATAAAATAGTTGATAAAAAGATATTAAACCCCACGGTGGTAAAGCTTCATATAGAAGCCCCTCTCGTGGCAAACAAAGCGCGTCCCGGTCAGTTTATTATTCTCCGCGTTGACGAGGAAGGTGAGCGTATTCCGTTTACCGTTGCGGGTGTAAACAAAGAAAAGGGCACAGTTAAGATTATATATCAGATAGTCGGCGCTACCACCGAAAAGCTTTCGCATAAGGAAGTCGGCGACTGCGTTCAGGACTTCGTCGGTCCTCTCGGCTCCCCTACGCACCTTGACGGACTTAAAAAGGTCTGTATTGTTGGCGGAGGTGTCGGTTGCGCTATCGCTATGCCTATTGCCGAGGCTCTTCACGAGATGGGAGCTGACGTTACCGGCATTATCGGATTCAGAAACAAAGATCTTCTTATCCTTGAGGACGAGTTCAAGGCTTGTACCAACACGCTTCGCATTATGACCGACGACGGCTCCTACGGTGAAAAAGGAAACGTAACACTCCCCCTTAAGGAAATGCTTATGGCGGGCGAAAATTTCGATATGATAATCGCCATAGGTCCTCTAATTATGATGAAATACGTCGTCGAAACAGCAAGACCCTTTGGCACTCCCGTAACCGTTTCAATGAATCCCATTATGATTGACGGAACGGGAATGTGTGGCGGTTGCAGACTTACGCTGAATATGGGCGACAAGAAGGTAACTAAGTTTGCTTGCGTTGACGGGCCGGACTTTAACGGCTACGAAATAGATTTTGACGAAGCGATGTCCCGTGGCAGAATGTACTCTGCATTTGAGCGCCATAGGTACGAGGAAGCCTGCAATCTCTTTAACAAGGAGGTAAAGTAGGATGTCAAAAGCAAATATGAGTCTTACAAAAAACGCGATGCCTACGCAGGACGCGAAGGTACGCGCGCATAACTTCGACGAGGTTGCTCTCGGATACACCGAGGACGCGGCAATAGATGAGGCAATGAGATGCCTTAACTGTAAAAATATGCCCTGTGTAAGCGGTTGTCCCGTTAAAATTCATATCCCCGAATTTATAAACAAAATAAAAAACAGCGATTTTGAGGGCGCATATCAGATAATTACGAAATCCTCTTCACTACCCGCAGTTTGCGGCCGCGTTTGTCCCCAAGAGGTACAGTGTGAATCAAAGTGCGTAAGAGGAATTAAGGGCGAGAGTGTCGGCATTGGCCGTCTTGAACGCTTTGTTGCCGACTGGCATAACACCTTCTGCACCGAAGAACCCGCGCGTCCCGAAAGCAACGGTCATAAGGTTGCTATCGTCGGCTCAGGCCCTTCCGGACTTACCTGTGCGGGCGACCTTGCGAAGAAAGGCTACGAGGTTACGGTTTACGAAGCTCTGCACACCGCAGGCGGCGTTCTTGTTTACGGTATTCCCGAATTCCGTCTCCCGAAGAAAATCGTTGCAAAAGAGGTTAACGCTCTTGAAAAGCTTGGCGTTAAAATCGAGACTAACGTTGTTATCGGTAAGACCTTGACTATCGACGAGCTCTTTGAGCAGGGATACAAGGCTGTATTCGTTGGCTCTGGTGCAGGTCTGCCTAACTTCATGGGTATTCCCGGGGAGGCTCTTAACGGCGTTTATTCCGCAAACGAGTTCCTTACAAGAAGTAACCTTATGAAATCCTATCTTGATAGCCCCGAAACACCCATTATGAAGGGCGGCAAGGTAGCTGTCGTTGGTGGTGGAAACGTTGCTATGGACGCGGCAAGAACCGCTCTCCGTCTCGGTGCGGAAAAAGTATATATCATTTACCGCCGTTCTATGGAGGAGCTTCCCGCAAGACGCGAGGAGGTTGAGCACGCAGAGGAAGAAGGAATTGAATTTCGTCTGCTTTGCAATCCCACCGAAATTCTCGGATATAATAATCCGGACGATGTGAGAGATCCTAAAAACGGCTTCGTTACGGGTATAAAATGTGTAAAAATGGAGCTTGGTGAACCCGACGAGCGCGGCAGACGCCGTCCCGTAGCCGTAGAGGGCAGCGAGTTCACCGTTGACGTTGATACGGTTATTATGTCTATCGGCACCTCTCCAAATCCCCTTATCAAGTCCACTACCGAAGGACTTGAGGTTAACAGCCGTGGCGGTATAGTCGTTAATGAGGACGGACTTACCTCGCGCAGCGGCGTCTATGCCGGCGGTGATGCCGTTACAGGAGCGGCGACCGTTATTTCGGCAATGGGTGCGGGAAAAACCGCAGCGGCGGCAATAGACGAGGCTTTAAGCAAATAACAGCTTTAAGCTTTAATTGAATTTAAGGGCTGACAGCTTTATGCCGTCAGCCCTCTTTAATTATTCAGTTAACTTATCTGCAAAATCAAGTTATTACGCTGTATATAGTCTCCGAAAAAATTAACGGAAAAGCATTTACGGTGTTTGCAATAGCTTTCGTTTGTTTCTTCTGACACGGTTGACGTGCCGTTCAAAATCCCCGTTGTTTATAAGCTCGGTAAGCACGTACTGCTCAAACGTCGGAACAGTACAGGAGTAAAAGCCAAGCTTTCTTTCAAATTCACTGACCAAGCATTTAGGAAGAACCATGTAGCCTACACGGAGTGCCGGAGAGATGGTTTTTGAAAAAGTATTCAAATATATAACGTTATCATATTCCGACAGAGAAAACAAGGTATCTGCAGGCTTTGAGAAAACCGAGAATTCTGATTCGAAATCGTCCTCGATAATTATACGTTCACCTTTGCTTGACCAACGAATATACTCGTGCCGTTTATTTGCCGATGCGGTTATGCCCGTCGGAAAGCTTCTGTACGGCGTCGTATGAAGAACGGTCGCTCCCGAGTTTGAAAGCGCTGTGCTATCGATTCCATCGTGCGATAAAGGAAGCAATTCATATACAGCCTCTGCCGCGCTGTAAACCTGCTCGATCTTTTTATATGACGGTGATTCGATCCCATATATATGCTTTCTTCCAAGCATTGCAATAATAAGACCGTAAAGATATTCCGCGCCTGACCCGATAATTATTTGACTTCTCTCTACCTTCATTCCTCGGTTGCGAACAAGATAGTGTTTAATTGCATCACGAAGCTCGGTACACCCTGCGTTCGGCGATTTTTCAAGAAGCGCCTCGGCATAATCGGTAAGCACTTTTCTTATCGTCTTACAGAAAACGGAAAAAGGAAAATCGGGACAGAGATGATTTGTATGAGCAGCGATAATATGACGTGTCGGGACTTCGGCGGACGCTGCAAAGCCGTCCAACCTGCGAAATATAACGAAAAAGCCGCTGCGCTCCCTTGACTCTGTATATCCCTCATCGCAGAGCAAGGCGTAGGCGTGCTCAACCGTTACCGTGCTGACACCAAGCTCCTCGGAAAGCAACCGTTTGGAGGGCAGCTTTGTGCCGTACGGATAAACTCCGCTTATAATATCCTCCCGTATCAGCTTATATATCTGGAGATAGACGGGGTGCTTTGACGTGTCGATTATGTATTTCATCTGGTTATATAATATTCTCCTTTTTTGGCTATTTTAATATGGTCAATATTATTATATAATATTTTTAGTGAAATTTCAAGGAGAAAATAAAAATGTCCTACAAAAAAATTTTAACGATTCAAGACATATCCTGCGTTGGTCAGTGCTCTCTGACGGTTGCGCTCCCGATCCTCTCTGCCTGCGGACTTGAAACCTGCATTCTTCCGTCTGCCGTGCTTTCAACGCACACGGCGGGATTTAGCGGCTTTACCTTCCGCGATCTCACCGATGATATGCCCGAAATTCAGGCGCATTGGAAAAAAGAAAATATCAAATTCAAAGCGATATATACCGGATATCTTGGAAGCGTGAAGCAGGTCGGATACGTTCAAAATATTCTGGACACGATGGGAACTGACGATTGCGTTCGTATCGTTGATCCCGCTATGGCTGATAACGGCAAGCTTTATTCTATCTTTAACGACGAATACGTGGTAGCAATGCGCGGTCTTTGCGGCTCGGCAGATATTTTGATTCCTAATATTACCGAAGCTTGTTTTCTTGCCGATATGGAATACCGCGAATCCTATGACGAGAGCTACGTTAAGGAGCTTCTTGACAAGCTTTCGAAGCTTGGCGCGAAAACAATCGTTCTGACAGGCGTAGGATATTTTCCCGAAAAAACCGGCGTTATTGTTTATGAAAACGGCTCTATTCGGTATTACGAGCACGACAAGGTTTCTAAGGGCTGTCATGGAACGGGTGATATTTACGCTTCTGCCTTTACGGGTGCATTGATGAACGACAAGGATATTTTTGAGGCAGCAAGAATTGCTGCGGATTATACGGTAAAATGCATTATCAACACGCAGGGCGACAAGGAGCACTGGTACGGTGCTAAATTTGAAACGGCTTTGCGCGATCTTATGGATATGCTTTCATAATGATATTTGCGTAATAATTTAGGGTGTTGCTCTTGCGCAGCACCCTTTTTGGTCGGAATGACAGAATTTGAACTCAGCGTAACCTACTCTGCGAGTAGCTGTGAGTTTTTCTCGGCGTACAAGTCCGCCGCTTTTTCCTTGTAAAAGACAAAAAAACTCTCGCATTTCTCTTGCCTATCACCACAAGCAAAAAAAGACCGACACAAATCTACGATTCGTATCGGTCTTTTTTGGTCGGAATGACAGGATTTGAACCTGCGACATCCTGGTCCCAAACAAATCTGCACCGATTTTTTCCTTGATTTACAAGGCTTTTCGGGGCTTTTGAGTCCAAAAACGATGCTTTCGGGTGCTCTTACAAGCACTGTTTCCACGTAGTCCGAAGCTGTAGATGGTTAAAACTGTGGTCAAGCCGAAATCCAATCCAAGAAACCAATCCGAAATCATGCCAAACTCATACAGTCAAGCGACTAAACGGTTCACCCCGTGTCAAGTTTTTTCTTCTGCCGTCAGTATACCATACTTCAGGAGATTAGTCAACCACCTTCCATCAAAACGCAAAAATTGATGTGCTGTAGTCAAAGAATAGCTTCATCAACAAAGTATGTAGTAAATACCATTTTGAAAACATTCAGTTATGCTAATTTGTAGTCTTTAATAATTGGGAAAACGGTATTGATATATGCTTGTATACTCAAATCAATCTTTGCCTTGTCCAACCACCCATGCATAAAGTTATTAAGAGCAGTAAAAAGTGTGGTTGGAATGTACTTGAGGAATGCTGTATTGTTTATAGTTTCGATATAATCCTTAGCGTATATTTCGCAAATTGAACGTAATCCCCAATAATTGTATAAAATACCAAACGCAGTTTTTAAAGAAGCGATATCTGCTGGAAAATCTTCTCTACTAAACAAATCAATAGCATGTTGTTGTTTATCACAAATATATTGAGAAACACTCCTATCTCCAGCAAAGGTGGAAATTGTTTTTTCTACTGAAAATTTTGGTATAGTATCTATGTCTTTAGCTCCCAATAATTGTGCCAATTCAATTTGAGCAGCATGGTATTCCGTGTATCCAGAAAGACCTGCATATCGCATCTTATCGCCATTTACGTATAATTCCGAATCGAGCATATGGGTAAATTCATGAAAAATAAAGTGCTTTGATAAATTTAAATTTGTGCTTACTGTTAGAGTGTGCTGATTTGTCTGGGGGTGATAACCGGCTGATGCCACAACATCGAAGCCTTGTGCTTCGGCTACTGATAATGAAACTTCTCGGGTCTGCAAATTATAACTTGGAAAATTTTCGATTCTCATGAATTTCTTATACTCATCTACATAAGTACATAGTTGCTTTTCAATTAAAAATTTGTACACAAGACTCTCCTTTTTCATTAAACATGTTTTTGTTTATAAATATCAGAAAAAATATAGTATTATATGTCAATAGCAGCTTCGTCTAAGAGAAATTTCTCAATGCCAACATACAGGACTCCGTTTTCATCATGCCATGGGATAATGTTATCCTTAACAACCACAATTTTTTTGAAGGAATCGGGAATCCTTGTATAAGGGCGAACTTCCTGAAGTCTCTTTTCTTCTTCGCCTACGGTGAGCGCGGATTGAATATAATACTTGCGGCTTCCATCGGTTATGACGAAATCTACCTCTAAATTTGTCTTTTTGCTTTTTCCTTCCGAATCCTTGTAATTGTATTCAACAACGCCTACGTCAACAGTAAAGCCGCGAATGACAAGCTCGTTGTAGATAATATTTTCCATGATGTGATTTTCTTCGGTCTGACGGAAATTCAACCGTGCATTGCGCAAACCAATATCAGAGAAATAATATTTTTGAGGTGAGCCAATATACTTTCTGCCTTTAATGTCGTAGCGCTGTGCTTTCGAAAGCATAAAAGCATCAATAAAATAATCAAGATATCTGGAAACCGACTCGGTGCTGATCTTTATTTGTTTGACACTTAAGAAGGTGTCCGCAATCTTTCCCGGATTGGTTAGTGAGCCAACGGAGGATGAAACTACATCTAAAATATCGTCAAGTACACTTTTATCGCGGATGCTGTGTCTTTCGAGAATATCGGAAAGGTAGATATTATCAAACAGCCCGGATAAATATGCAGCTTTTGCTCTATGATCACCGAGAGCGCAAAGATAAGGCATACCGCCGTAGGTATAATACTCTTGCCATGCATCTCGTTTATCACCGGCGTAAGCACCGTAGAATTCCGAAAAAGAAAGCGGATGCACACGAATTTCGTCCCCTCTGCCACGAAACTCGGTTAGGATATTCGACGAAAGCATTTTAGAGTTTGAGCCGGTGACATATACGTCTGCATTCTTTTTCTTCATAAGACCGAGCAATACGTCAACAAACCCTACGGTTTCACTATCGTCATCAAGATAAGGATTTTTTACAGTCTTGACCTTTTGGATCTCATCAAGGAAAATGTAGTACATTTTATTCTTGTCAACAAGTAAGCTGCGGATATATTCGCCAAGTTCAAGCGGATTTCTATACTTGATATTTTCGTCATCATCAAGCGCAAGCTCTATAATATGGCTGTCGTCTACTCCTATAGAATTAAGGTATTTATGATAGATATCAAAAAGAAGATAGGACTTACCGCATCTTCTGATACCGGTAATAACCTTGATCATACCATTTTCTTTTTTGGATATGAGTTGATTTAAATATTGTTTTCTTTCAATCATCATATAGCTCCTTTGCGGTGAAAACTCGTATTTAACCCTTTTCAACGGATATTATAACATAAAAATACTAATTCGTCAAGTATATTATGCGGTAAAAATTCGTATTTATGCCTTTTTGACGAAATTATTTAATGTCAAAGTCGTATTAGAACAGACCAAAGAAAATGTTCTACGAAAAAAGTTGGATTTATTTTCGCAAAAGTACTGGACCTCCTCTCTCTTCTGTGGTATGTTGTTGTGCTAACAGGAGGTGTACCTATTAAAAGTATGATAAAAGAGCTGTGGCACGGAAATATCATTCCGCAAGAGGACAGTAGAAATAACTCAAAGGAGATGAGGAGTTACTCGGATATATGGCAAGGCATCACGAGGACTTGGAGAAAACCTTCACCGACGAGCAGAAGGAGATATTCGAAAAGTTCCACGACTGCTGGGACGAGTACGTAAGCCTTGCCGAAGCAGCCATCTTCGAATATGCCTTCCGCCTCGGAGCGAGATTAGCGATGGAGGTTCAATCAGACACAATGTAATAACAGAGCAGGCATCGGAACCCCCGATGCCTTTCACATTCTTGAAGGAATTAACAAAAAGTTATCTGGACTTTCGGGTTTTATAGTGATATTGTATTACTAACATCTATGTGATAATTTTGATGTACAATATTTGCATCATCAAAATTTAAGGAGGTCATTATGACAACACAAAAGTTACTTACAGAATGGCTGGAAATCTACCAAAAGGAGCATATCAAAACACGAACATACAGCCGATATCAAGGGCTTATCACGATGCACATTGTGCCCACGCTTGGAGAGCGAAACATTTCAGAGCTTGGACGGAGAGAGATTCAAGAATTTCTCACACAGCAGAAGAAGGATGGTAATATGCGAAACGGTAAAAAGCTATCTGCTATAAGTACGAATATGATGCTATCCGTCCTAAATCTCGCATTTGAATATGCCTGCGATATGGAGTATATTGAGGAAAATCCGTGTGTGCGAGTGCGTAGGACGAAAGGTGAAATAAAGAAGATTGAGGCATTTACGGTCGAGGAACAAAGAGCAATTGAAACGGAAATAGCAAGGTCAAACGATAGACGTTTACACGGCATTCTCTTATGTCTATATACAGGATTGCGTATAGGAGAACTCCTCGGACTTACATGGAATGACGTTAACCTTGACCGTGGCGTTATAAAAATTACAAAAACAGTTTATCGCGCAAAAGACGATAATGGAACGTGGCAGCTTTGCGTAGATACGCCTAAAACAAAAGCATCGGACAGAATGATCCCTCTGCCCGAATATATAACTAACATGCTCCGTCAGAACTATGAAACAGCTCATACACCCTACGTTGTAGAAAATAAAAAAGGCGAACGAATGTCGATTCGTTCGTACCAATACATATTTGAAAAGCTAACTGAACGCGCGGGAGTGCGCAAACTCAATTTTCACGCCTTGCGCCATACCTTCGCTACTCGTGCTATTGAATGCGGAATGGATATCAAGACCGTTGCCGATATCATGGGGCATCAAAACGCATCAATTACACTTAACCGCTATGCACACTGTATGCTCGAACATAAAATCGAAATGATGCAGAAACTGCCGCGGGTTTTGTGAGCAAAACTGCGTCGATTGATTAATTCGACGCAGTTTTTACAATAAAAAAGAGCATATTCTTCTAAAGTAAGGTAGAAAAATATGCTAAGGCATTAAAAAATTTACATTATTATCTTGACGATACTCTTAAAAAGTAGTATAATATCTTGTAAACCAAGAAATTTATGCACAGAATTAATCATTCGGTGCAATTTTAACATCAGGAGGAAAACATGATGGCAAACAAAAAGCGTTTAGTTGCAATCGCATTGGCAATTTTAATGCTTGTTATGGAGACACTTTCTCTCTTCTCATGTGGAACAAAGGTCGAAAATTTTGAGCTTTCGTTCAATGTTGATGGAGAGAACTATGCTACCATAACTACAACAGGAACGGAGACGATCCAAATTCCCGAAAATCCATCAAAGGACGGCTATACCTTTGACGGTTGGTATTGGGATAAGGATGTCTGGAGTAAGCCGTTTACAGCGAACTCTTTACTTGATGCTCCAATCTCAAGCGATATGTCCGTATATGCAAAGTTTACACCGGTTGTATATTCCATATCCTATGAAATTGACGGCGGTACGCATAACAATCCCGCGACATACACGATTGAAAGCAGTTTTGAGTTTGCGGATGCTCAAAAAGCAGGTTATACTTTCTTGGGTTGGTATGCCGATGCGTCTTTTCAAACACAGATCAAGTCCATATCTGCGGGTGCTACCGGAGATATGACTCTGTATGCCAAGTTTGAATTAGCGGCGTATAGCATCACCTATGAGAACACCAAGGGTGCTGAAAACACCAATCCGAGTACATATACCATCAATAGTGAGACAATTACGTTTGCACCGTTGTCTAAAGATGGATATACCTTTGGCGGCTGGTATGTTGGCAATACTAAGGTCATGGAAATCTCCAAGGGTAGCACCGGTAATCTTACCTTGAATGCAAAATGGGATGCGATTGGTTATACCATTACATATCACAATGTAGCAGGCGCAACGAATGTCAATCCCGTTTCCTATGATGTAGAGGATCAGCCTCTGACACTGTCTGCTGCGAGCAAGGCGGGATATAGATTTGTCGGCTGGTATACCGATGCAGCATTTACTAACAAAGTAACTGAAATTGCTATTGGGACTACTGGCGACATCAATCTCTATGCAAAATGGGAGCTTATCGAATATACCGCAACCTTCATGGATGGCGATACCGAAATCGGAAAAGTTAAGTTCACGGTTGAGAGCGAATCTATTACCGAACCTGCTGTTCCCGAACACGTGGGATACACTGGTGCGTGGGAGAGCTATACTCTTGGCACGGAAGATATTACTGTAAATGCTATTTATTCTCTTATAGGATATGGTATTATATATAACAACGTATCCGGAGCAACGAATAGCAATCCTGAAACCTACGATGTGGAAGTTCAGCCTCTTGCACTCTCTGATGCAAGCAAAGATGGTTACCATTTCCTTGGTTGGTATACCGATGCAGAATTTAACAACAGGGTGACCGAGATTGCGGTTGGCACTACCGGCGAGGTAAAGCTCTGGGCAAAATGGGAGCCTGTTGTCTACACCGTGACCTTCGAGGCAGACGGAGTAGTTGTGGATACAAAGAGCTACACCGTAGAGGACAAAACCATCACCGTTCCCACAGTTCCCGCAAAGGACGGATACAACGGTAGATGGGAAGATTATTCTCTTAACAACAGTGACATAACCGTAAACGCGGTATACACTAAGCTCCCCTACAGTATCACCTACACAAATCTTAATGGAGCTACCCATACCAATCCTACCGAGTACGACGTAGAAACCAATACAATAACCCTCTCCGCACCTACCGCCAGAACAGGCTACGAATTCGACGGCTGGTACAAGAACGGCACAAAGGTAACTACCATACCCAAGGGCACAAGTGGTGACATAGCCATGGAAGCTCGCTGGAATGTTATAACCTACACCGTAACCTTTAAGGCAGACGGAGTGACAGTAGATACAGAGAGCTATACCGTAGAGGATAAGGATATTACTGTTCCCGACGTTCCCGAGAAGAACGGATATACCGGAAGATGGGAGAACTATACACTTACTATCGGAAATATAACTGTAAATGCGGTATATAC
>JAZUBT010000019.1:0-9529 GCA_045638685.1 Eubacteriales bacterium
TTTTATGAAGTGAAAATACACAAGGAAATGTACGCCGATATCGGACTTGAATTCAAGACCTACTTAATGGACGAGAAGCATTCATGCCGAAACCGGTGCATTTTCTGTTTTATCGACCAATTACCAAAAGGAATGAGAGAATCGCTCTATTTTAAGGACGACGATTCAAGGCTTTCGTTCCTTATGGGAAACTATATAACGCTTACAAATCTTAAGGACTCCGATATAGACAGGATAATTAAGATGCGCATAAGCCCGATTAACGTTTCCGTTCATACAATGAACCCGGAGCTTCGCGTTAAAATGATGAAAAATAAAAATGCGGGCGACGTGCTTAAATACCTAAAAAGGCTTTCAGACGCGGGTATAACCCTTAACTGTCAGATAGTCCTTTGCAGAGGGGTGAATGACGGAAACGAGCTTCTTTTCAGCATGCGTGAGCTTGCAGAGCTTTATCCTCAGGTGGAAAGCGTATCGGTCGTTCCAGCGGGAATGACCAAATTCAGAGACGGGCTTTATCCGCTCTCTCCTTACACCCCCGAGGAGTGCGGTGAGATTATAGATGCCGTTACTTCGTTTGGAGACGAGTGTATAAGTAAATACGGAAGCAGAATATTCTTCCCCGGAGACGAGCTTTACGTCAAAAGCGGCAGAGCGCTTCCGGACGAAACGTTTTACGAAGCTTTCTCACAGATAGAAAACGGTGTCGGAATGATTGCCTCTATGAAAGCCGAGTTTGAATGTGAAATAGAGGAGAGCACCTGCTCCCCGGTAACCCCTAAAACGGTTTCCTGCGCGACGGGCTACGCCGCGTACGATTTTATAAAGGAGCTTGCAGAAAAGGCGGAATCAACGGTACAGGGGCTTAAAATCAACGTTTTCAGGATTAAAAACAACTTTTTTGGAGAAAGTATAACAGTTTCGGGACTCCTTACCGGAAAGGACCTTTCGGAGCAGCTGAAGCCCTACGCCGAGAGCGGTAGCCTCGGTGAGACGTTATACCTTTCAAGAAATATGCTCCGCGCCGAGGGGGATATGTTCCTCGACTGTATGACACCGAACGAGCTTTCGGAGAGCCTCGGTGGAGTTAAGATAGAATTTTTACAAAACGACGGAGCGGAGTTTTTCTCTGCTATCTGTCAATAAGAGAAATCTGCATTTAGCGGAAAAACGGATAGACTATTTTAGAGGAAAGGAAGATGGATATGAAGCCGATAGTAGCAATAGTTGGACGCCCAAACGTCGGAAAAAGCACACTCTTTAATAAACTGACCGGAAAACGTATATCCATCGTAGAGGATATTCCGGGAGTTACCCGCGACCGTATATATTACGAGGCAAGCTGGTGCGGACACGATATGCTTCTCGTTGACACGGGCGGTATTGAGCCTAAAACGACCGACCTTATTCTTAAGCACATGCGCCTTCAGGCTGAAATAGCGATAGATACGGCTGACGTTATAATATTTATGTGTGATATTCGCGCGGGACTTACCGCAGATGACAGAGATATTGCGACAATGCTTTTAAAATCCGGTAAACCGGTAGTACCGTGTGTCAATAAAATAGACTCTATCGGTATGCCGCCGCTGGAATTTTACGAGTTTTACGGACTTGGCTTTAACGAGGATCCTATACCGCTTTCCTCGCTTCACGGAAACGGTTCGGGAGACCTGCTTGACAGAGTTGTAAGCTATTTTCCGAATGAGACCGAGGAGCCCGAGGAGGAAAAAGCGATTTCGGTTGCCGTTATTGGTAAGCCTAACGCGGGAAAGTCCTCGCTTATAAACAAAATTCTCGGTGAAAACAGACTTATAGTTTCAAATATCGCCGGAACGACGAGAGACGCAACGGACAGCCGTGTTGAAAACAAGCACGGAGTGTTTAATTTCATTGACACCGCGGGAATACGCCGTCAGAGCAAGGTTAACGATAAGATCGAAAAATACAGCGTTATCAGAGCGAAGCTTGCCGTTGAAAGAGCGGACGTGTGTGTCGTTATGGTAGATGCCGAGCAGGGTATAACCGAGCAGGACGAGCATATAGCCGGACTTGCGCACGAGGCGGGCAAGGCAGTCGTTGTTTGCGTTAATAAATGGGATCTTATCGAAAAGGACAACAAGACCGTTAATGAATACACGAAAAAGATAAAGACGGCGCTTGCTTATATGAGCTACGCCGAGGTAATTTATATTTCGGCAGTTACGGGACAGAGAATTGACAGACTTTTTGAGGAGATAAATAAGGCCTACGCGGAGACGAATAAGCGTATTACGACGGGAATACTGAACGATATGCTTTCCGACGCCACGGCAAGAGTTCAGCCCCCGTCCGATAAGGGTAGGCGTCTTAAGGTTTACTATATGACGCAGACGGCAGTAGCGCCTCCGACCTTCGTTATTTTCTGTAACAATGCCGAGCTGTTCCATTTTTCGTATCAGAGATACATTGAAAACTGTCTGCGCGACGTTTTCGGCTTCAAGGGTACGCCTATAAAGATAATAATTCGAGAAAAAGGAGAATCGCCCGATTAATCTCGGGATAAATAAACTTATGTTTAAATTTATATTCGATTTGTTTGGCGAAGCTGCATGGTATAACGGATTTGTTTTTACTGAGCAGAAAAATTACATCGTATTCCTTTATTTCAGTTTAATGCTTTTGATAGTAGTAGCGGCTTATATCCTCGGCTCGGTAAGCACGGCGGTTATATTTTCAAAGGTGCTGTACGGTGAGGACGTAAGAACGAAGGGTAGCGGAAACGCGGGAATGACCAACATGATGCGTAACTACGGAAAAGGACCTGCTGCGCTTACGCTCGTCGCCGATATGCTTAAAACGCTGGTTGCCATGGCGATAGGAACAAGCCTTTGCGGAGTAACGGGAGCCTACGTTGCGGCACTTTTCGCGGTTGTAGGGCACGTTTTTCCGATATTTTACGGTTTTAAGGGCGGTAAGGGCGTTGCCTCGTCGGCAATGATAATGCTTTACTTAAACGTAAAGGTTTTCCTTGTAGTGCTCTTAATATTCGTACTTATTGTATGGGCGACAAAGTATCTGTCTCTTGCATCGGTAATCTGCATACTTGTTTTCCCGCTTATGATGTACAGAATGGACTTAATACCTACTGACAGAGGAATAAGACTTATTATTACCCTCATAATCGCGGCTATTGTGTTCTTAAAGCACAGAACCAACATCGTCCGTATAATGAACGGTAATGAAAGTAAATTCGCCTTTAAAAAGACAGCAAAAAGACCGATCGCAGCCGATTCAGAGATAGTAGAGGATACGGCAGAGGAAAGCGACGAGATTAAATAAGAAAAAACGGTATTTCTCGGGGCAAAAGCCCCGAGGGGTATCGAAAAACCAAATACGCCTGCATAGTTAAATGGATATAACAAACCCCTCCTAAGGGTTAGTTACAGGTTCGATTCCTGTTGCGGGTGCCAAAGAAAGGCAGAGCGTCAATTAGACGGACTGCCTTTCTTTTATGCCTGTGCTGAAACGTCCTGCTCCAAGGCAGAGCCTTGGGGTACAGGTTCGTATTCCCCGCCCGAAGATCGACAAGCTCGCTACATTACTGTAAAACAAAAATAAAATAAAAACAAGGCTGCACGGCAGCCTTGTTTTTCTATATACTAAATATGCAAAATTATATGTGCGACATGTTTTTATGAGTACTCTTTTTAACTATTACCGATACTCTGTAAATGACGGGGGAGAGAATAAGGTTAAGCGCAAGCTCAAAGAGGAAGTTAATTCCCGCGCAGATAATTATAAGGAAGTAAATTACGCTTACACCCTCTCCGTTAGCAAAATTTACGGCAAGAGTTTCGGTCATGGTAAGACCGCCGAGAATAAAGAGGCCGGTGTTGACAATCGGAGCGGCGGCAGCGGCAACTATCGCGGCAACGTAAGGGTTGAATTTTTTTAATGCTTGATAGAAAAGACCTGCTGCAAGTCCTGCGCATATTCCTTTGCCAAAGCAGATAAGAGCGGTGAGGAAGGGGTGTGCGTTAAAGAGTATGTTCGTGAATGCATCCATTCCGAAAACACCCATAAGATAAGTAACCGCTCCGAAGGAAAATCCGAGCCATGCTCCCGCCGCAGGACCGAGAAGAACGGCGCCGAGAACGATGGGGATAAGAACGAGGCTTATGCTCGTACCGAGACCGGTAAGCTTAATCGCTGTTCCGGTAAGCTGAAGAACGAGAACGATAGCGGTGAGTATCGCAAGCTCGGTCATTTCAATAGTTTTTACCTTTTGTGTTTTATTCATAGTAGCCCTCCGTTTATGCGTATAAATAAATATCTTTTTGATTTTTAAATTATAGCACTGTTTTTATAATTTGTCAAGACTTTGAGACATTTTTTTCGCCTTAAAGCGGGTTTTTTACGTGTGAATTAGAAAAATCCCGATTGACAAAACAGATAAAATAATATATAATATTGAATGTAAAATGTTAAGCTTTTCGAAAAGGAAATGAAAAAATGCAAAATGAAATGAAAGCGCCTCTGGCACAGAGGCTTCGTCCCGTGAGTCTTGACGATATCGTAGGTCAAAAGCATCTCTTCGGGAGCAACGGCGCGGTACGCCGTATGCTGGAGAGAGGGTACGTTACGAATATGATATTTTACGGCCCGCCCGGAACGGGTAAAACCACCGCCGCGAATATCATAGCGAGGGAAGCGGGTAAAACGATACATAAATTAAACGCCACGTCGGCATCTCTTTCCGACGTAAAGGCGGTTATTGCAGATACCGAAACGGTTTTCGGCAGAGAGGGAGTGCTTCTTTATCTCGACGAGATACAGTACTTCAACAAAAAGCAGCAGCAGTCTCTCCTTGAATTTATGGAGGACGGACGTATAACGCTTATAGCATCTACCACCGAAAATCCGTATATGTACGTCTATAACGCAATCATCTCCCGTTCCGCGGTTTTTGAATTTAAATCGCTTTCGGCAGAGGAGGTAAAGCCGCTTATTAATAAGGCTGTGGGCGTTTTAAACGACGAAAATAAAACGGATAAAAAAATCACCTCCGAGGCGCTTGATTATATAGCGGGGGCGGGAGCGGGGGACGCAAGACGCGCCCTTAATCTTCTCGAAAACACGTATTATATTTCGTCAGACGAAATAACTAAGGATGCCGCCGCCTCTCTTACGAGTAAGATAGTGGGCAGCTTTGATGCCGCGGGCGTGGTTCACTATGACATGCTTTCCGCGCTTCAAAAGTCGATAAGAGGCTCTGATCCCGATGCTGCCGTCTTTTACCTTGCCAAAATACTTGACGGCGGGGATCTTATAGGAGCGTGTAGGAGGCTTCAGGTTATCGCGGCAGAGGACATAGGTCTTGCCTATCCTAACGCCATTCCGATTGTAAGAGCCTGTGTTGAAAGCGCATTTGACCTCGGAATGCCGGAGGCGAGAATACCTCTTGCCGACGCGGCGGTGCTTTTGGCAACCGCACCGAAGTCCAACTCGGCGTATATGGCTATGGCAAGAGCGAGCGAGGCACTGCAAAGCGGAAAGGGACAAAACGTTCCCGCTCATATGAGACCGAGCAATAATTTTGACGGATACAAATACCCCCACGATTACCCCGGACATTACGTAAAACAGCAATATCTCCCTAATGACTTGGTAGGGGAGATCTTCTACGAATACGGTGATAATAAGTCTGAGGAAGCGGCAAAGACGTATTGGAGTAAAATCAAAAGCGGTAAATAAGGTACAAGAGATTTTGAAAAGAGCTTTTCAGGAGCGCGCGGAGCTACGAGCATATAGCGCGGGAAATTTCCGAATATCTCTTTTTGAAGGCTGTCTCTACGTATCTGAAATCGGGACAGATTTTTTTGAGTAGCAGATAAAACTCTTTTCCGTGGTTTAAATAAACGGTGTGCGCAAGCTCGTGAAGTACGACAAAGGTTATAAAGCTTTCGTTAAACGCAGACAGACAAAGGGAAAAATTAACGTTCTTTTTGGAGCTGCAGGAGCCAAAGCGCGACGAAATATCTTTAATGAAAATGCGGTTATAAGTGAGACCGTGCTTTGCGGAAAGCTCTTTTGTAAGCGAAGGGAGAATTCTTTTTGCCTCGGTGCGCAGAAAATCCTTGTAGAGGGAGTGTAGAGCGACGGGAGACGTGCCTGTCGGGGCGTAAAAGGCTTCTCCGTCAAAGACGAGCTTTTTCGTCTCACGGTATAAAACGGGGTATCTTTTGCCAAGATATAAAAGAGACGGATTTAAAGGCTCTCCGAAAAGAGTTATAAGGCGCTTTTCGTTCCGTTCCTCGGCAAGTCGGGATATTTTTTCTAAGTTTGCGTAAAGAAATTCAAGAGCCTTCTTTTTAGGATAACCCTTTGGACAGTAAAGCGCGAGGCTGCCGTCATTTTTTAGCTTTAAAAGTAGATTTTTGCGCCTTGTTCTGTATATAGTGTATTTAATATCCTGCTTCATAGTGTGAGCCTTTCGCGAAAGTAATAATTAAAGAAAGTAACGAAAATGAAAAACAAAACCAACGTGATGCGTATTTTAGACGCGGCGAAAATAGAATATACCCCTTACGAGTACGTGCCCGACGAAAGCGACCTCAGCGGAGTCCACGTAGCGCAACAGATAGGACTTAACGAGGAAATTGTATTTAAAACTCTTGTCGCAAGGGGCGATAAAACTGGGCCTCTCGTTTTCGTTATACCTTGCTGTATGGGACTTGACCTTAAAAAATGCGCCGCCGCGACGGGAAATAAGAAAATTGAGCTTGTGCCGGTAAAGGAGCTTCTCGGTCTTACGGGATATATCCGGGGCGGCTGCTCGCCTATCGGCATGAAAAAGAAATTTCCGACCTATTTTGACGAAAGCGTTGTGCTTTTCGATAAAATAACGGTATCCGCGGGAATCAAGGGCTGTCAGCTTCTGCTTGACAGTAAGACTGTCGTAGATTTTACCGAGGCAAGCTGTGCTGATATTTGTTCTATTTAACATTATAGCATAAAAGCGAGGAATAAGCAAGAGCGGAAGGCGTTTTCAAGGTTTTTCTGACGGAATATTTCCTCGAAATATAAAACGGGTGTAATAGCAGTGTTTTAGGAAGGGTGGCCGATGGCCGCCTTTTTTGCGCGCGTATTGACAAAAAGGGAAAAAAGTGTTATACTGTAAATTAAAGATTTTAATTGTAGAAAAAGGAAAAACGCAATGCTGTTTAACTGTAAATTTTGTGGCGGAGAGCTTGAAATAACCGAGGGCGCAGGTATAACCACCTGTAAATATTGCCGTACCTCGCAAACGCTTCCCGTAACAAAGGACGAGACGCTTCATAATCTCTTTAACCGCGCGAACAGTCTGCGACGTCGCTGTGATTTTGACAAGGCGGAGGCGGCCTTTGAAAAGATAATCGAGATGGACGGAACCGAAGCAGAGGCATACTGGGGGCTTGTGCTTTCCAAATACGGCATAGAGTACGTTGACGACAAGGCTACGGAAAAAATGGTTCCCACCTGCCACCGCGCGTCTTACGATTCTCTTGTTTCCGACGAGGATTATAAGTCCGCCATTGAATACGCAGACGGGGAAAGACGCGCCCTCTACGAGGAGCAGGCAAGGGAGATAGACAGAATACAGAAGGACATTCTTGCCCTTGCGCAAAAGGAAGAAACTTACGACGTTTTTATTTGCTACAAGGAAACGGATGAAAACGGCAAGAGAACGCGCGACAGCGCGATAGCGAACGATATATATTACCAGCTTAAAGATGCGGGCTTTAAGACCTTTTACGCGGCAATAACGCTTGAAGGAAAGCTTGGACAGGACTACGAGCCGATAATTTTCGCTGCGCTTAATTCCGCCAAGGTAATGCTTGTTGTAGGAACGAGAGCGGAATACTTTAGTGCCGTCTGGGTTAAAAACGAGTGGTCAAGATACCTTAAAATAATGAAAAAGGACAGAAAGAAGCTGCTCATTCCCTGCTACCGCGATATGGACGCCTACGACCTTCCCGACGAATTTGCGCACCTTCAAGCGCAGAATATGGATAAAATAGGCTTTGTAACCGATCTTATCCGCGGTATAAAGAAGGTTATGGAGAGTTTTAAGAAAAAGCCCGACGTCATAGTAGAAAAAAACGAAACCGTCATAAGGGAAAAGGAAACCGTGGTAAAAGCCCCGACTGTAAAGGAAACGGTGGTAAGCGGCGCGGGTACGACGTCCCTGCTTAAACGCGTTTACGCATTTCTCGAGGACGGAGAGTTTGAAAGTGCGAACGAATACTGCGAAAGAGTGCTTGACATAGAGCTTGAAAACGCCGAAGCGTATCTCGGTAAGCTAATGGCAAGCTTGAAAGTAAAAACGCGCGAAGAACTTAAAAATTGTGAAAAGCCGTTTGACGGAAATCCGAACTATAAAAAAGCCGTGCGGTACGGTAATGACACTTTGAAAGCAGAGCTTGAAGGGTACATAGAGCATATTAATGTACGCAACGAAAACGCCCGTCTTGAAGCCGAGTACAGTAACGCTGTAAAAATAATGAAATCTGCATCAACCGAAAAAGAATTCAAGGACGCTGCGCTAATCTTTGAAGCTTTAAAAAGCTACAAAAACTCGAAAGAGCTTGCGAGCGAGTGTCTTAACAAAGCAGAAGTCAGCCGACAAGAAGCGATTTATGTCGAAGCGTTGGAGGATTACTATACGAGTAGCGCAAAAAATATAAAAGAAGCGATTACGGCGTTTACATCTATTTCCGACTATAAGGACTCCTCGGAGCGTATTATTAAGTGCGAGGAAAAACTGAAAAGACTTGCCGCCGAAGAGGAAGAGGAGCGTATCGAGCGTGAGCGACGTGCAGAGGAAACCAGAATAGAGGCGGAGAGACGGAGAAAAAGAAACAAAAAAATAGCTCTTATTTCTTCCCCGATTATCTGTGCGATTTTGGCGTTTATTATCATTTTCAATACAGTCATTATTCCAAACTCACCCAGGAGCCTTGAATATACTTTAAGTAGCGATAAAACGTACTACATCGTATCGGGTATAGGAGACTATACCAATAAAAAAGTCGTTATACCGACCAAGTACAAGGGTAAGCCCGTAACTGCCATAGGAAATAGTGCGTTCGAGGAATGCTCCGGGCTTACGAGTATAACGATACCGGATAGCGTAACCAGCATAGGTGGTTATGCGTTTGCGTATTGCGACGGGCTCACGAGCATAACGATACCTAATGGTGTAACCAGCATAGGCAATTTTGCGTTCTGTGGTTGCACTGGGCTCACGAGTATAACGATACCTAATGGTGTAACCAGCATAGGCAATTATGCGTTTGCGTATTGCGACGGGCTTACGAGTATAAAATACCGTGGCACAGAAGCTCAGTGGAATGCAATTTCAAAGGAATTCCGTTGGAATTACAATACCGGCGATTATACGATAACGTACAATTACACAGGGCAGTAAACACAAAAAGCCTTCCTTTTTCGGGAAGGCTTTTTTTGTCTTTTTCGCAAAACAACACTGCGGCGGTGCCTATTATAT
>JAZUBT010000020.1:0-40355 GCA_045638685.1 Eubacteriales bacterium
AGAGACAGAATCCTTTGGACTATGTCTCTGTTTTTTGTTATTTAATTGTTACAGTAGAAGCTGTAATCAGAAATTAAAATAATTTTTAGTGTTATTGTAGCAAATATCCATAATGAGATTTGCAAGAGCTTCAATATCAGCCGGATATTCTCCGTTTTCAACCCATTCTCCTACGAGATTACAGAGAATACGGCGGAAATACTCGTGTCTCGGATAGGAAATAAAGCTTCTGGAGTCGGTAAGCATACCGAGGAAGTTTCCAAACGCTGAAAGATTTGCAAGAGAAATCATCTGTGAGCGCATACCGATATTATTATCGTTAAACCACCATGCGCTGCCCTGCATTACTCTCGGCATACCGCCCTCTGAATCTGTCTGGAAAGCGCCTATAATGGTACCGATAGCGGCATTGTCGTTGGGGTTTATCGAGTAAACTACCGTTCTCGGCAGAGAATCATTGGAGAAGAGAAGGTCAAGCAGTCTTGAAAGGTTGGCGCCCGAATCTGCGTTTCCGTCTATAACGTCAAAGCCCGTATCGGCTCCAAGCTTTGCAAAAAGCTTCTTGTTCGGGTTTCTCATAACGCCGTAGTGAAGCTGCATAATCCACTTTCTTTTTACGTACTCGCCACCAAAGAAGCAGTACATAGCAGTTCTTAAAATATCCGCTTCCTCTGCGGTAGCCTCGCCGTCGGTTTCGTATGCCTTCTTAAATATATCGTCAAGCTGCTTTTCGTTTTTGTAAAGAGCGAAGGGAACGTAGTTGTCTATACCGTGGTCAGCGGTTTTACATCCTGCGGCATCAAAGAAGTCCATTCTTGCGATAAGCGCTTCTTTAAGAGACTTTACGTCGGTGATTTTTACACCGGAAGCCTCGCTGAGCATGTCGATATAAGCCTTGTAGCCCTTCTGGTCAACCTTAAGAGCCTTGTCGGGGCGCCATGCGGGAAGAACCTTTACGCCGAAATCCTTGTCATCGGCAATGATTTTATGGTATTCAAGCGTATCGATAGGATCATCTGTTGTACACAGAAGCTCAACACCCGACGCTTTAATAATATTTTTCGCGCTCATTTCAGGAGATTTAAGCTTTTCGTTGCAAAGATTCCATACCTCGTCGCAGGTTTCAGCATTTAAAACGCCTTCGTATCCGAAATAACGCTTAAGCTCAAGGTGAGACCAGTGATAAAGAGGATTGCCTATAAGCTTAGGCATAACGGTTGCGTAGGCTTTGAACTTTTCGTAGTCAGACGCGTCTCCCGTAATGTATTTTTCCGCAACACCGCAGGAACGGATTGCGCGCCATTTATAGTGGTCTCCGCCAAGCCAAAGCTCGGTTATATTGGAATAGCTTTTGTTTTCAGCTATTTCCTTCGGACTGACGTGGCAGTGATAATCAATAATAGGGAGCTTTGAAGCATAGTTCTCATAAAGAGCCTTTGCCATTTCGTTATTTAATAAAAAATCTTCGTCAAGAAACTGTTTCATAATTTTTAGTCCTTTCAAAAATATTACCTAAATTATACCATAAAATAAGCTGTTTGTCTATATATTTTTTAAAATAAAAATTTTAATTTGTGTTTAATGCAGTAAAACCGTTAAAAGATGGCAAAACAGGGTCAAAATCGCTAAAAACCCGAAGCTGTACGCCGAAAAGACCGCTAAAAAATTTAAAGCCTTGTTTTTGTTGTAAAAAACATAGTTTTTAAATGTGATAAGACTTGCAAGAGATGCAATAAGCGTTCCGGTTCCACCTATGTTTACTCCTAAAAGGAGAGAGCGGTAGTCGGTTGTAAAATGAGAAAGCAGTACGGCCGAAGGAACGTTTGAGATAAACTGACAGGAAAAAACCGAGAAAAGAAGGGTGTTTTTTTCAAGAAGAAAGGATAAAAAACTGTTTACAGCATCTATTCTCGACATGTTTCCCGCAAAAATAAAGAAAAACACAAACGTCATAAGAAGCGCATAGTCTATCTGCAAAATCGCATCTCTGTCAAATAGCAGCACTCCGATAAGAACTAAGGGAAGTCCTACGTAATAGGGAATGGTACCGAATACAATTAAAATCGATATAGCAAAAAGAATTATGTAATAGGCGGTTTTTTTCTTCGGCAAATTCTTTTTATGGTTGTTTTCGTAGGAAATTTCCGTTTTAGGAAAGGTTAGTCCGCAAAGCGTAAGTAAGGTAACGGAAAGAATAAATGGAGGAAGCATTATTCCCATAAATTCTAAGGTTGGAATTTTAAAATACGAGAAAAGAAAGAGATTTTGCGGATTTCCGAACGGTGTCAGCATTCCGCCAAGATTTGCGGAAATGTTCTGAAGAACGAAAAGACGCGCCATATAACGCTCGTTTTTCGTGCAGTACAAAACGTAGTATCCGAGCGGCAGAAAGGTGATAAGCGCCATATCGTTGGCAATTATCATAGAGCCGATAAAGGTTATGTATATCAGCGCGATAGCCGCAGAACGCAGATTTCCCGTAAGTGAAATGATTTTTTCAGCCAAAACGGTGAAAAAGCGTATGTTTTTCAGAGCGCATATAACTGCAAGCGTTGCAAAAAGGCAGGAAAGCGTTTTGAAATTAAAATAACCCGCATACTCCGAGTCTGGCGGAACGATAAAAACGGTAATCGCCGCCGCCAGCGCCGCGATAAACATCACGGCGTTTTTTCTTATAATATGCAAAATGATGGAAAAAACAGGAGTTTTTTCAGAGCTTTCCGCTGTTTTATCAATATCCATGGTGTTTTCCTTTAAAATAATATAGTTAAAAAAGCGAGTCCTTAAAAGATCTTGAAAAACAGATTATTATGAGTTTTGATTTAATTTCTTTTCAATATATTCCTCGTAGGTTCCAAGGAAATCGGTACAGCCGTCGGGAGTGATTTCAATTATTCTGTTTGCGACGGTGTTTACTATTTCGTAGTCGTGAGAGCTGAAAAGAATTACGCTCTTGAAGTCGTTAAGTCCGTTATTTACGGCGGTTATGGATTCAAGGTCAAGATGGTCGGTAGGCTGGTCAACAATAAGAACGTTAGAGCCCTTAAGCATCATTCTTGAAAACATACATCTGACCTTTTCGCCTCCCGAAAGAACGTTTACAGGCTTATAAACGCTGTCTCCGGAAAAGAGCATACGTCCGAGGAAGCCGCGGAGATACGCCTCGGTCTGGTCAGTGGAGTAATTTCTCATCCAATCTATGATGGTTTCGCTGTGTCCGTTAAAATATTTGGAATTATCGTGCGGGAAATACGAAAGGGACGTACTGATACCCCATTTATATTCGCCGCTGTCTGCCTCGTCCTCGCCGTTAATTATATCAAATAAAGCAGAAATAGCCATTTCATTACCTACAAAAGCTATTTTATCGTCCTTATTTACAATAAAGGAAAGCTTGTCGAACAGCTTAACGCCTTCCTTTGTTTTGGAAAGCTCTTTAACGGTGAGAATATCCTTTCCGAGCTGACGGTCAATGTCAAATCCGATGTAAGGGTATCTGCGGCTTGACGCAGGGAGCTCCTCAACGGTAAGCTTATCAAGAAGCTTTCTTCTTGACGTTGCCTGACGTGATTTTGATTTATTCGCGGAAAAACGCGCTATAAAGGATTGAAGCTCCTTGATTTTTTCCTCGTTCTTCTTATTTTGCTGCTTAATCATTCTCTGAATAAGCTGGCTGGACTCGTACCAGAACTCGTAGTTACCGACGTACATTTTAATTCCCGTAAAGTCAATATCTACGATATTGGTGCATACGTCGTTAAGGAAATGACGGTCGTGCGATATAACGAGAACAGTACCGAAATAGTCAGCAAGGAAATCCTCAAGCCAAGCAACCGCAGAGAGGTCAAGACCGTTTGTGGGCTCGTCAAGAAGGATTATATCAGGATTTCCGAAAAGTGCCTGAGCAAGAAGAACCTTAACCTTTTCGCTTTCTTTAAGAGATGACATCGTGTCGTAGAGAATATCGGCGGAAAGACCGAGACCGGTAAGAAGCTTTCCTGCGTCGGAATCGGCGTCCCAGCCGTTAAGCTCGGCAAATTCTGCTTCAAGCTCCGAGGCTTTTATGCCGTCCTCCTCGCTGAAATCCTCCTTAGCATAGAGAGCGTCCTTTTCCTTCATTATGTCATAAAGACGCTTATTACCCATAATAACCGTATCAAGAACGGTAAATTCCTCAAAAGCAAAGTGATCCTGCTTTAAAACAGACATTCTAACCGTATCGGGAATGGAAATATCTCCCGTAGCAGGCTCAAGCTCTCCGCAGAGAAGGCGGAAAAACGTCGTTTTTCCCGCTCCGTTTGCTCCTATAATACCGTAGCAGTTTCCGGGGGTAAATTTAAGGTCAACGTTTTTAAAAAGCGTCTGACCGCCGAAATGAAAGCTTAAATTGTTAACTGTAATCATTTTATATTTTCCTTTCGTGTATCTATTCTATGTAAAGAGGTGCGGTTTAAGAAAAGAGAGAGCTTCCGAAAATATCGTTTCCAACGATGAGAGGGAAGTCCTTAAACTCCATTTTCTTAACCGATTCGCAGCCAAGCTCGGAAAAAGCTATAACCTCGCAGCTTTTTATACATTTTGCGGCTATTGCTCCCGCTCCGCCCATCGCGGCAAAATAAATAGCTCCGTGCTTTTTCATTTCTTTGTTTACCGTCTCGCTTCGAGCACCTTTACCGACTGTGGCGGCAAGACCTTTTTCAAGGAGCAGTGGCATAAAAACGTCCATTCTCGAGGAGGTAGTAGGACCTGCCGATCCTATTACCGAACCGGGCTTTGCGGGGGTAGGGCCGCAGTAGTAAATTACAGCGTCCTTTATCGGAAACGGAAGAGGTTTATTTTCATTAATTAAATTAACTATACGCTTGTGCGCCGCGTCTCTTGCGCAGTAAACCCTTCCTGAAAGAAAAACCTCGTCTCCCGCGTGCAGAAGCGGAGCTTTTTCTCTTATTTCATCAGTATTTATATAGTATTTCATTAAAATCTCCGTTTTATTGACATTTATTTTACTATAATTAAAAACAGTATAGCATACTTTAAATAATTATGCAACACCTTTACCGATTTTTGCCGAAATCTTTTTTGTTTTGTTTTAGTAAAATTATAATTTCCTCTCCCGAATATGACAATTTTTTCTCCGCAGCGGTGCTATAATGTAATTCAGCGTAACGGAAAAGGAGGCGAGGCTTTGCTGCAAACTGTGTACGTTGACGTTTTATTTGTTATAGATTTTACCATGGATTTTCTCGCGCTGTATATTACTTCATATTTTTTAAAAACGCGACTGAAAATGCGTAGAATAATCATTGCTGCGCTGCTTGGAGCTCTTTATTCGGTTTTAACCGTTGTACTGAGGATTGACAGCATAATTTTAGCGCTTATATTCGCCGCTTTTATGTGTTTTATTACCTTTGGCAAACGTAGTGTAAAGGGGTTTTTACATATTGTTATCTCTTTTATTGCCGTGAACTTTCTGCTCGGTGGCGGTATGACCGCGCTTTTTTCTTTTTTTAATTCGGTGGTCGGAGAGCGTCTCGTTATGATTTACGGAGACGTAAGTAACGTGCCGAGCAAGCTTCCTTTTAATATTTTTGCGGTAGGCGTACTGATTATTGCGGTGCTTGCTATGACATTTGCAAGATTTTTTTCAAAAAAGGGAACGTGCAGAAGGATTGGCGCGGAGATAGAGCTTAGCGGAAAACACGGAAGCTTTATATTAACCGAGGATAGCGGTAATTTACTTACCGAAAGCGTAAGCGGAGAGCCGGTTATTTTTTTAAGCGAAAAGGCAATGCTTGAATTAACCGACGAAAAAACTCTTTCCGCTATCAAAAATATAAGCCCCGAGGTAATGGGGAGAAGCCGTTTTAAAATGCGAATTGCGGTTTATCAGACGGTTAGCGGAAAAGAGATGTGCCTCTGTATTCGTCCCGAAAAAATTTTAATTGGCGGAAGAGCTGTAAGAGCATGGATAGCCTGCGGAAAGGCAGATGTTTTTGGGGAAAACGACGGCATTGTGCCATCTGTACTTGTAGGTGAATAAAAAGATTTATTTCAAAACGGTGAAAGGAGAACGGATATATGTTTAAAGGTTTAAGCGTCATAAAATTTATGAGAAAAATACATAGGGAAGAAACGGCGGACGGCGGAGTTTTTTATATAAACGGGCCCGACGTTTTACCTCCTCCTCTTTCGCAGGAGGAGGAAACGGAGGTGATTTCAAGACTTTCGTTTGATTCTAAGGCAAGAAATCTTCTTATAGAGCATAATTTAAGACTTGTCGTTTACATAGCGAAAAGATTTGAAAATTTAAACACCGATATCGAGGATCTGATATCAATAGGAACGATAGGTCTTATTAAAGCGATAAACACGTACAGAACGGATAAAAACATTAAGCTTGCAACTTATGCCTCTCGCTGTATCGAGAATGAAATTCTTATGTATATAAGAAAAAACACCGGAAAAAGCTGTGAGATTTCAATAGAGGAGCCGCTTAATACCGACTACGACGGAAACGAGCTGCTGCTTTCCGATATTCTCGGCGGAGACGAGGAACAGGTGTATAAAGAGCTTGAAATCGCGGAGGATAAAAAAACTATCCGCAGAGCTCTTTCCGAGCTATCCGAAAGAGAAAGAGAAATAATTACACTTAGATTTGGGCTTGGAGCAGACGACAGAGAGCTTACACAAAAGGAGGTTGCCGATTTGCTCGGAATATCTCAGTCCTATATTTCAAGGCTTGAAAAGAAAATAATAAGGCGCCTAAGAGATGAAATCGAGAATAAAATATAAAAAGCCTCTTTTTGAACTGTAATTTACACTTGACATTTCTTTTCTCCTATGCTATAATGTATTTGCCACTTGACCTGAACAGGTTAGTATCGGGGAACTCCGCGATACCAGAGAAGACGTCTTGGCATTTTTGGGCGAGACTTCTCACAAACCACTCCTTTTTAGGGGTGGTTTTTCTTTTACTTGACAAAAATGCAATTATGATTTGAAGTAAAAAAGTAATTAAAATTTAATGAAAAATATAATAAAAGGGTATTGACAAACAAAATATAATATGATATTATATTATAAGAAAAAAACAAACTCGGCACCGTTTTTTGGCAGGAGAAAATTTAATTTAACGCGCCGCCACTCGGAATGCGTTTATTACATAGCTTATCTGCCGAAATCGGCAGATTTTTTATGGTAAGCTTTAATTGAAAGGAATTTTGAGAATGTATTACAAAATAACGGAAAAACAAATTGATACAGTCAAAAAAGCCGCTCTTTCTCTTGGCAAGGCTTTTGATTTTTCCGGTTTTCTCTCTTTATCCGATTCTTATACCGTTTTTCCCGGTTTCGTTGATGTTCACGTTCATCTTCGCGAGCCGGGTTATTTTTATAAAGAAACGGTAAAAAGCGGTACGGCTGCCGCGGCAAGAGGCGGTTACGTAGGCGTTTGCAGTATGCCTAACCTTTCGCCTGTGCCGGACAGTCTTGAAAATCTCCGTCAGCAGCTTGATATTATTGAAAAAGACGCCGCTGTCGGTGTTTACCCATACGGTTCAATAACAAAATCCGAGGCGGGCATCGACCTTTCCGATATGGAGGCTATGGCACCCTTCGTTGCAGGATATTCCGATGACGGAAAGGGTGTTCAAAGCAGAGAGCTTATGAAAAAGGCAATGCTTACCGCAAAGGCTCTCGGTAAAATAATAGTCGCTCACTGCGAGGATAACAGTCTGCTGCGAGGCGGTTATATACACGACGGAGAGTACGCGAGGAAAAACGGTCATAAGGGCATTTGCAGTGAAAGCGAATGGGGCCCCATCGCACGAGACATAGAGCTTTTAAAGGAAACCGGAGCGTCGTATCACGTATGCCACATTTCCACTAAGGAAAGCGTTGAAATTATCAGAAAAGCAAAGCTTGGCGGTGTTGACATAACGTGCGAAACCGCGCCGCATTACCTTGTTATGAATGACGGAAGCTTAAAAGACGAGGGAAGATTTAAAATGAATCCCCCGATAAGAAGCGAGGAAGACAGGCTTGCGCTCGTTGAGGGCATAAAGGACGGCACTATTGATATGATAGCAACCGACCACGCGCCGCACAGCGCGGAGGAAAAGGGAAAAGGTCTTAAGGAAAGTCTTATGGGAATAGTCGGACTTGAAACGGCGTTTCCGATACTTTACACCGAGCTTGTTAAAACCGGTGTGATTACTCTGAAAAGACTTACAGAGCTGCTCGCCGACAGTCCGAGAAAGCGATTTCCTATGGTTACACCTGAAAACGATGAGGAAAGCTTCAGTGTTTGGGCGCTTGACGAAAGCTACAAGATTAACCCCGACGAATTTTTATCGAAGGGCAGAAGCACACCGTTTGAGGGTAAAGAGGTTTACGGAAAATGCCTTCTTACGGTTTATAACGGAAAAATAGTTTATTTTGATAAAAGTCTTGGAAAATAATCTCTCAGACGGAGATTTTATATAACTTATATTAATAACTTTGGAAATAAAAATAGCGGAGGACGAAAGAAGATGGCAAAAAGAACTGACTTAAAAAAGATACTGATTATAGGATCGGGACCTATCGTTATAGGACAGGCCGCGGAGTTTGACTACGCGGGAACTCAGGCTTGTCTCGCTCTTAAGGAGGAGGGCTACAAGGTTGTTCTTGTAAACTCCAACCCTGCAACTATAATGACGGACACTACGATAGCAGATAGAGTTTATATGGAGCCTCTCACTCTTGAATACGTAGCAAAAATACTCCGTTACGAAAGACCTGACGCGATTCTTCCCGGAATAGGCGGACAGACAGGTCTTAACCTTGCTATGCAGCTTGAAAAGAAGGGTGTTTTAAAGGAATGTGGCGTTGAACTCCTTGGTACGAGCAGCGAAAGCATCGAAAGAGCAGAGGACAGAGAGCTTTTTAAGGAGCTTTGCCAGTCCATTGGAGAGCCGGTAATTCCTTCCGAAATCACGTATTCGCTTGACGAGGCAAAGGAAGCCGCAAATAAAATCGGTTATCCTGTTGTTCTCCGTCCCGCTTTTACACTCGGTGGAACAGGTGGCGGCTTTGCATACAACGAGGACGAGCTTATTGAAATCGGAACAAACGCGTTTAAGCTTTCTCCCGTTCATCAGGTACTTATCGAAAAGAGCGTAAAAGGATATAAAGAGATCGAATTTGAGGTTATGCGCGACTCAACCGGTCATGCAATCACCATTTGCGGAATGGAAAACATAGATCCCGTCGGTGTCCACACAGGCGACTCTCTTGTCGTAGCGCCTATAATGACGCTTTCGGACGAGGATAAGAAGATGCTTAACGACTCTGCGATAAAGATTATCAAGGAGCTTAAGATTGAGGGCGGCTGTAACGTACAGTTTGCGCTTGATCCTCATTCAAGCCAGTATTACCTTATTGAGGTCAACCCGAGAGTCTCGCGTTCCTCCGCGCTTGCATCAAAGGCGTCGGGATATCCCATTGCTCGCGTTACGGCAAAGATTGCGGTCGGAATGGCACTCGAGGAGATAAAAATCGCAAACACCAACGCGGCGTTTGAGCCCGTACTTGACTATGTCATAGCAAAGCTTCCGCGTTTCCCGTTTGATAAATTCACCACCGCATCAAACCATCTCGGCACTCAGATGAAGGCAACGGGAGAGGTTATGGGTATCGGTTCAAACCTTGAGGAATGTCTCTTAAAGGGTATCCGCTCTCTTGAGGTTGGCGTACATCATATTTATCACCATAAGTTTGATAATATGAGCGACGGAGAGCTTCGCAAATATATTTCGGAGTTCAGGGACGACAACATCTTTGCAATAGCTGAGCTTATATATCGCGGCGCTACGGTAGAGGAGATACACGACATTACAAAAATCACTCCGTTCTTCCTTCAGGCGATAAAGAATATCGTCGATATGGAGGAGACGTTAAAGGCGCACGTATTTGAGCTTGAAACGCTTAAAGCGGCAAAGAAAATGGGATTCTCCGACAAGTACGTTGCGAGAATGTGGAATTGCACCGAGCTTGACGTTTTCAACTTCCGCCACGAGAATAAGCTGTTCCCCGTATTCAGAATGGTTGACACCTGCCATACCGGAGCTTACATTCCTTATTTCTATTCCTCCTACACCGGCGAGAACACCTCGGTGCTTACCGACAAAAAGAAAATAGTGGTTCTCGGCGCAGGCCCGATACGTATCGGACAGGGCGTAGAGTTCGACTATTCTACCGTTCATGCGGTTACAACCATAAAAAATTCCGGCTATGAAGCAATAATTATAAATAATAACCCCGAAACGGTCTCGACTGATTACACCACGGCGGATAAGCTTTACTTTGAGCCTCTTACTCCTGAGGACGTAATGAATATCATTGAGTTTGAAAAACCCGCGGGAGTTGTAGCATCGCTTGGAGGTCAGACAGCGATTAACCTCGCGCAGCCTCTCCATGACCTCGGTGTTAAGCTTATCGGTACCGACTGCGCCGCTATCGACAAGGCAGAGAACAGAGATGCCTTCGAGAAACTCTTAAAGGAGCTTGGAATACCTCAGCCTGAAGGACGCGCGGTAACAAAGATTGAGGACGGAGTCGCGGCTGCGGCTAAGATTGGCTATCCTGTCCTTGTTCGCCCCTCGTTCGTTCTCGGAGGACGCGCAATGCAGATCGTTGCAAACGAGAAGCAGCTCCGTCATTACCTTAAGACTGCCGTTGAGATAGACGAGGACAAGCCCGTGCTTGTCGATAAGTACATCATCGGTAAGGAGGTTGAGGTTGACGCTATCTGCGACGGACAGGACGTATTCGTTCCCGGAATTATGGAGCTTGTAGAAAGAACGGGAGTTCACTCCGGAGACTCGATAAGCGTTTATCCTACCTTCTCAATCTCGGACAAGGTTAAGGGAACCATTCTGCAGTACGCAAAGAAGCTCGGAATCGGAATCGGTATCGTCGGTCTTTACAACATTCAGTTCATTGTTGATAAAAACGATAACGTATTTATTATAGAAGTTAATCCGCGTTCCTCAAGAACTGTTCCGTTCCTTTCTAAGGCAACGGGATACAGCCTTGCGGATATTGCAACCGAGGTAATTCTCGGCAAGAGCCTTAAGGAGCAGGGAATATTCTGTCTCTACCCCGAGGAGAAGAAGCGCTGGTACGTAAAGGTTCCGGTATTCTCCTTCAATAAGCTTCGCGGACTTGACGCGTATCTCTCTCCCGAAATGAAATCAACCGGCGAGGCGATAGGCTACGACGATAAGCTTAACAGAGCTATGTATAAGGCGCTGCAGGCTTCGGGAATGAAGCTTCAGAACTACGGTACCGTATTCGTTACCATTACTGACAGAGATAAGGACGAGGCGCTTCCGCTTATCAGAAGATTCTATAATCTTGGATTTAATATTCAGGCAACCTCAGGAACCGGAATGTTCCTTAAGAAAAACGGCATAAATACACATATACTCAGTAAGATAAGCGACGGCAGCGAGGAAATTCCGGAAGCAATACGTCAGGGACACATCGCGTATATTATAAATACGAGCGACATCGGAAGCTCAACCAATACACAGAATGACGGACGCCGTATCCGTAGCCTTGCGACCGAGAATAACGTCAATATATTCACCTCGCTTGACACGGTTAAGACGCTTCTTGATGTTCTTGAAGAGACAACGATTTGTATTTCTACCATCGACGCTTAATTTAAAGGATTTTTCACTATGACAATGAAACAGGGATTTTTCAGAATAGAAAATCAGAAAAAAATCGCCAAGGACGTATTTCTTATGCGTCTTTCCGGCGATACCGAAGCGATTACCGCCTCAGGACAGTTTGTAAATATTAAGATTTCCGGCTTCTTTCTCCGCAGACCCATCTCGGTATGCGACTATGACGAAAACAGTCTGACGATTATTTATAAGGTTGTCGGAGAGGGAACCGCCGCTATGTCGGAAATGGAGAGCGGCACTGTTCTTGACGTGCTTACGGGACTTGGAAACGGCTACGACCTTTCTCTTTCGGGAGACACGCCGCTTCTTATCGGCGGCGGAGTCGGAGTTCCTCCGATGTATAACCTCTGCAAAAAGCTTATAGGTGAAGGTAAAAAGCCTACGGTTATACTTGGTTTTAACGGTAAAGAAGATATATTCTACGAAGATGAGTTCAAAGCTCTCGGAGCAAACGTTTACGTAACGACCGTTGACGGTTCCTACGGTATAAAAGGCTTTGTTACCGACGCAATGAAGAACCTCGATTACTCGTATTTCTATACCTGCGGTCCCGAGCCGATGCTAAAAGCGGTATATAACCAAAGCAAAACAAGCGGACAGTTTAGCTTTGAGGAAAGAATGGGCTGCGGATTTGGAGCATGTATGGGCTGCTCCTGCAAGACAAAATACGGTAACAAGAGAATTTGTAAGGACGGTCCCGTATTAACGAAGGAGGAGATTATATGGTAGATACTAAGGTTACGTTAAGCGGACTTACCCTTGACAATCCGATAATTCCCGCAAGTGGAACCTTTGGATACGGCTATGAGTTCGCCGAGCTTTACGATATAAACTGTCTCGGTACCTTTTCCTTCAAGGGAACAACAAAGGACGCAAGGTTTGGTAACCCCACACCGAGAATAGCGGAAACACCTTCCGGAATGATAAACAGCGTAGGACTTCAGAATCCCGGCGTTGACGCGGTTATAGCCGAGGAGCTTCCGAGACTTAAAAAATGTTTTTCAAAGCCTGTTATAGCGAATATAGGCGGATTTTCCATTGATGAATATACTTCGGTGGCACAAAAGCTTGACAAAGAAGAGCAGGTAGGTATTTTAGAGGTAAACATCAGCTGTCCTAACGTTCATAACGGAGGAATGAGCTTTGGAACCTCTCCCGAGATGGCGGCAAAGGTAACGAAAGCGGTTAAAGAGGTAACTAAAAAGCCGGTTTATATTAAGCTTTCTCCGAACGTTACCGACATAGTAGCGATAGCTAAAGCCTGTGAGGACGCGGGCGCAGACGGTTTAAGTCTTATAAATACGCTTCTCGGCATGAGAATAGACCTACGAAAAAGAAAGCCGATTATAGCCAATAAAATGGGCGGCTTTTCAGGAAGCGCAATATTACCGGTAGCGCTTCGAATGGTTTATCAGGTTTACGACGCGGTAAAAATTCCGATAATAGGCATGGGCGGAGTATCTTCGGCGAGCGACGTTATTGAAATGATGCTTGCGGGAGCGACCGGCGTTCAGATAGGCGCGGCAAATCTAATTAATCCTTATATTTGCAAGGAGATAATAGAGGAGCTTCCGTCAGCTATGGAAAAATACGGAATAAAATCACTTAAAGAAATAATTGGAGGTGCGCACAATGGGTAAGGACGTAATTATTGCCTGCGATTTTGCAAGCAAAGAGGAGGTTTTTGACTTTCTTGATAAGTTTAAGGACGAAAAGCCCTATGTAAAGATAGGAATGGAGCTTTTCTACGGAGCAGGCCCCGAAATAGTTAAAGAAATCAAGAAAAGAGGACATAAGATATTCCTCGACTTAAAGCTTCACGATATTCCGAATACGGTAAAAAAAGCCATGAAGGTTCTTTCCTCGCTTGACGTTGATATGTGTAACCTTCACGCGGGCGGTACAGTTGCTATGATGGAGGCTGCGCTTGAGGGACTTATGAGAGAGGACGGAACGAGGCCGCTTCTTATCGCTGTTACCCAGCTTACCTCTACAAGTCAGGAGAGAATGGAAAGCGACCTTCTCATTAAAGAACCGCTCGACAAGGTAGTAATGCACTATGCAAGTAACGCAAAAATGGCAGGACTTGACGGTGTTGTTTGCTCTCCGCTTGAAGCGGGAAAGGTACATGATACCTGCGGAAAAGAGTTTATAACCGTAACTCCCGGAGTTCGTTTTGCTGACGGAGATATAGGCGACCAGGTTCGCGTTACAACTCCCGAAAAGGCTAAGGAGCTTGGCTCCGATTATATCGTAGTCGGACGCCCGATAACAGCTGCTCCCGACCCTGTTCTGGCATACAGACGCTGTGTAAAAGAGTTTGTTGGCTAATATAATATTATAAATTAACTTAAGAATCACATAAAAAGCCGGACTAAGCGGCGGAATGGAGAATAAAAATGGAAATTTCAAAACTCATTGCAAAAGATCTTCTTTCTATAAAGGCGGTTTTCTTCCGTCCTTCCGAGCCCTTTACCTGGGCAAGTGGCATTAAAAGCCCCGTTTACTGTGATAACCGTTTAACGCTTACCGCACCGAAGGTACGCGACGACGTTGAAAACGCAATCGCGGAGACCATCAAAAAGGAATATCCCGAAGCAGAGGTTCTCATGGGAACTTCCACCGCCGGTATTGCTCACGCTGCGATAAGCGCTCACATACTTGGTCTTCCTATGGGATACGTACGTTCCGGCGCAAAGGACCACGGCAGAGGAAACCAGATCGAGGGAAGCCTTCTTCCCGGTCAGAAGGTTGTCGTTGTTGAGGACCTTATTTCTACCGGCGGAAGCGTTATCGAGGTTGTAAACGTTCTCCGTGAGGCGGGAGCAGAGGTTCTCGGAATAGTAAGCATATTCACCTACGGCATGAAGAAGGGTCTTCTTCGTCTTGCCGAGGCAAACGTTAAAAACGTAAGCCTTACAAACTTTGACGTTATTGCAGAGGTAGCGGCAGAGGAAAAGTACATTCAGCCCGATGATATCGCCCGTCTTAAGGCATTCAGAGATAACCCGTCCGACGAAAGCTGGATTAAGGGGGAGAAATAATGCAGAGCCTTATAGATATTCTTGACCTTTCGACCGAGGAAATCGACGAGCTTATAGAAACAGCAAAGGATATTATGGAAAATCCCGAGCTTTACAGAGAAAAATGCCGTTATAAGAAGCTTGCAACGCTCTTTTTCGAGCCGTCAACGCGTACCCGACTTTCCTTTGAGGCGGCTATGCTTGAGCTTGGCGGAAGTGTTCTCGGATTTTCAGAAGCGTCTTCAAGCTCTGCTTCCAAGGGCGAAAGCGTTTCCGATACAGTTAAAATCGTAAGCGGATACGCGGATATTATAGCTATGCGACATTTTAAAGAGGGCGCTCCTCTTGTTGCGTCAATGAAAAGCGATGTTCCGATTATAAACGCGGGAGACGGAGGACATCACCACCCTACGCAAACGCTTACCGACCTTTTAACGATAAAACGTGAAAAGGGAACTCTTGATAACCTTACCGTAGGACTTTGCGGAGACCTTAAATTCGGCAGAACGGTTCATTCGCTTATAGCGGCCATGTCGCGTTACAGCGGAATAAAATTCGTTCTTATTTCTCCCGAAGAGCTTAAGATACCGAGCTACGTAAAGGAAGCGTATATAAAAGCGAAAAACATTCCCTTTGTTGAAACCGCGTCTCTTGACGAGGTTATGCCTACGCTCGACGTTCTTTATATGACGAGAGTTCAAAGAGAGCGTTTCTTTAACGAGGAGGACTATCTCCGACTTAAAGACAGCTATATCTTAACTCCCGAAAAGCTTAAAGCTGCAAAGAGTACTCTTTCGGTGCTGCATCCGCTTCCGAGAGTAAATGAAATTTCAGTAGAGGTTGACGACGATCCGCGCGCAGCGTATTTCAGACAGGCTAAAAACGGTAAATATATAAGAATGGCGCTTATAATGAAGCTTCTGGAGGTAAAATAATGCATATTGACGATATTAAAAACGGTATTGTTATAGATCATATTACAGCCGGTAAAGCAATGGAAATTTATAATATGCTTTCTCTTGATAAGCTTGACTGCGCGGTTGCAATAATTAAGAACGTTCCCAGTAAGAAGCTTTTGAAAAAGGATATTATTAAAATCGATTGCGATATTGATATAAATCTCGACGTTCTTGGATTTATCAGCCCCAGCATAACCGTCGCTATCGTAAAGGACGGTAAGATAATAGAGAAGAAGCATATAAGTCTTCCAACTACGCTTACAGATATAATAAAATGCAAAAATCCCCGCTGCATTACTTCAACCGAGCAGGGAATACACCATATATTTAAGCTTAGTAACAGACAAACCCCTGTTTTCAGCTGTATATACTGCGATACCGAGGCGTAAAAAGGCTTTTTGCGGATAATCTTCGGATTTTCAATTTTTAGTGTGTAGTGTGCTAAAAGAAAGGAACTCTTAAAGGTATGAGGGCAAACGTAAAAACAGTGTTTGATTTAATTAAATACTGCTTGTTTGAAGAAACGAAGCGCGAGCTTCCATACGCCTTTAACGTGGAAGACTTAAAAGCTCTTTACAGTTTTTCTAAGGCGCACGACGTTTGCCATATCGTAGGACTGTCGCTTAAAAACGCGGGACTGCTTTCAGAGGACGAATATTCAAAAAATTTTTCTTCCGAAACTTACCTCGCGCTGTTCAGATACGTTAAGCTTTCCGAAGCCTTTTCCGAAATGAAAGTAGTTTTGGAAAGAGAAAAAATCCCATTTATTCCGCTTAAAGGCACGGTTTTGCGTGAATTTTATCCACAGCCCTATTTAAGAACAAGCTCTGATATAGATATTTTTATTCATAAAGAGCATTTAGACCGAGCCGTAAAGGCATTTACCGACACATGCGGATATAAAACCGTTATTATAGGCGACGAGCACGACGTTTCTCTTATAACTCCAAGCGGAATGCACCTTGAGCTTCATTATAGGCTTATCGAAAAAATGCCGGAGGCTGAAAAAGTCCTCGAAAAAGTATGGGACGTCGCTGTAAAAGATAAGGAAAGCGACTTTCTTTATCACCTTCCGAGTGAATATTTTATGCTTTATCACATGGCTCACATGGCAAGGCATTTCATTTACGGTGGAGTAGGTATAAAACCTATCATTGATTTGTATTTTATTAAAAATAAAATGGACACTGACCTTGAAAAAGCGTATAAAATACTAAAAGAAGCAGGGCTTTACACCTTCACAAAGGAGACGGAGCATCTTTTTGACGTCTGGTTTAATGACGGGGAGCATACAGAGCTTTCAAAAGAGATTCAAAAATATATCCTGTTTTCCGGAGTTTACGGCAGCTTAGATAATATAGCTATGGTTGATCAGATAAAAAACGGCGGAAGATTTAAAGCTGTATTAAAAAGAATTTTTTTACCGTACGCCGAACTGAAAATCACCTATCCTATTTTGGTAAAATATCCTGTTTTAACGCCTTTTTACCAGATAAAACGGTGGCTGCGCCTGCTCTTTTTCAGCAGAAAACGAGTTAAACATGAAATGAGTCTTAAAGCCGGCGTTACAGATGAAAGCATTGATAAATTCAATAAAATGTTAACTTCCCTTGATTTGAAAATATAAAATAACCGTTCGTAAATAAAGCCACCTGCAGTAGCAGGTGGCTTTATTTACAGTTAGCCGTACGAGTGCGTTTTTATGTTTTAAAAAGGCCGGAGATTAAAACCCCAGCCTTTTTATTATCTTAATTATACGGCTTCAAACTTAAATACCGTAGCACATTCGTAGTCTTTATCGGGACCGAAAATGCAGGAAGGGAAGTCGGGACGGTTGGGGGTATCTGGATAAAATCCGGTTTCAAGACATACCGCGCCGTGATTTTTTGAGGCAACTCCGCCCTTAAATATGCTTCCCCCCATAAAGTTACCGGTGTAAACCTGTATTCCGGGCGCATCAGTGTAAACGGTAAGCCTTCTGCCGCTTTCAGCGTCGTAAAGCACCGCCGCCTCGTTAAGAACAATGTCGTTCCTCCAGTTAAGCTTTACGTCAGTGTTTATTGCAAAGGTGTGGTCAACACCTCCCGCAACCTTAATCTGCTCCTCAGCGCTATTTATATCCTTGCCAATAAGCTTAGGAGTACGGAAATCAAACGCGGTTCCGCTTACGTCCATAAGCTCTGTGGGAATAAGAGTATCATCAACCGCAACAATCTTATCGGCATTAATTTTAAGCACCTGATTTAAAACGTTCTGCGTATCATAGCCCGCAAGGTTAAAATAAGCGTGGTTGGTCATCGAAATAGGAGTATTCTTGTCAGCCTTGGCAAAATAGCAAATTGAAAGCTCTCCGCCAGAGGAAAGCCTATATACTACTTTAACGCTAAGGTTTCCGGGGAAGCCTTCCTCGCCGTCGGGAGAATTAAGCGTAAACGTAAGCTTGTCTGCGCCGCATTTACAAGAGCCGGTTTTTACGTTCCATATTTTTTTGTCAAAACCGAGATTTCCGCCGTGAAGAGCGGTTATTCCTTTTTCGTTTTTCGTAATACTGTAGATAATACCGTCAAGGGTAAACTCGCCGTTTTTAATTCTGTTAGCATATCTTCCAATAAGCGCACCGTTATAACCTTCGCTGGTAAGGTATTCTTCGGGCGTGTCATATCCACAGACAACGTCTTTAACGTTTCCGTTCTTATCGGGCATTTTAATTGACTGAATTATTCCGCCGAGAGAGAGGATAGTAACCTCTACTCCACATTCAGCGCAAAGAGTATATGCGGTAACGTCCTTACCGCAGCTGAGCGTACCGAATTTTGTCGTTGTAATCATTTATTGATTCCTTTTTATCGCGCATATGTTTGGTATGTTTTTACAGCAGTAAAGCCTTAAAGTCGCCAAAATTCACGGTAGATAACTTTTGGCTTATGTTCTAAAAACGATTATTTGCCGGAGTCGAGAAACTTTTTAACTGCGTCTCTGAGCTCTGCCGCCTTTTCTTCGGGAGCGGTAGGATTGCAGTGCGCCCATATTCCGGTTTCAGAGGACGCCATAAACTGCTGCTTGTCAGCAGAACGCATCGGAGGATAAAACTCTATATGGAAATGGTAATAATCGGAGTTACCGGGATACTCCTTCTCGGAATTTACAGGACCGTTATGCATACACATCATATAAGGGAATTTGTAATCGAAAAGCTCATCGTAGGAGCCGGTGATAACCTTTATTATATCTGCAAGGTCGGTTATCTGTTTTTCATCAAGCTCCGCAATGGTTGAAACGTGCGCCTTTGCTGAAATATAGATTCCATAAGCATAATCGGCAAAGAAGGGCATATAAGCTAAAAAGCTGTCGTTTTCGTAAACTATACGCTCTCCGAACGACTTTTCTTCCTCGTTCATATCGCAGAAAAGACAGCTGCCGTTTTCCTCATGATGTCTTTTTGCGCTGTTAAGCTCAAGCTCAATCTTTTTAGGCATTACGGAAAATCCGTACATCTGACCGTGGGGATGCGGCATTGTTGTTCCAACCTTATCGCCTCTGTTTTCAAACGGAAAAACGTACTTTATATTTTCGTCGCTTTTCATAGCGTTAAAGCGTGTAATCCAAAGCTTTACAAGCTTAACTATGTGTTCGCGCGGAAGCAGACAAAGGGAGCCCTCGTGCTCGGGAGAATATAAAATAACCTCGCATTTACCGTAAGACGGAGCAACCTTATAAAGCTTTTTACCCTTTTCAGTAAAAGGATAGTCCATTTTCGGAGGAGTCTGAGAAAGAGCCGGAAAATCGTTGTCATAAGCAAGCACGTCGTAGTCCGGAACCTTTCCGAATTTAGGACAGAAGGGGCAAAAATCCTTCGGCATCTGCGGTCTGTTCTGACGGTGGGACGCAACCATGGTCCAGTCGTCAATCATAGGATTCCATCTGAGTTCAGCCATTATGTAAAACCTCAACTTTCATAAGTTATGCATTTTTATTATGTAATATTATACCATATAAAACAAATTTTTTCAAGTGCAAATAATAAAAAAACAGCAGTTTTTTTAAGCATAAATGATGTTTTTATCATTTTACTTACATCTGCTGTTTATATTTAGCTTATTCTCCGGCTCCGATTAAGTTACCAAGCCAAGCAGGGAGGCTTTCTGCCTCTAAAAGTCCCTCGACAACGCCGAGAATAACGATACCGAGCATAACCGAAATGACGGCTGCGTACTGCTTTTTGGACAGCTTTTCCTTTAAGAAAATTCTTGAAAGAATTATTGAAACTATGCTGTAAGAAGCTATCATCGGAGCGGCAACAACGCCGTTTCCGCTCATAGCGTAAACGTAAGCGAACTGTCCCGCAGTTTCAAAGATAGCGGCTCCCGCACGGTCTCTTTGCTCAAACAAACCGAATTTTTCTTTCTTAATGAATTTGATAAACACGAAAAGCGCAATTGCGACTATAAGGAAGGTAAGCTCGTAGGAAATATTTGCCACGTCCTCAAAATTCTCCTCGGTAACACCGACAAGAGGAGTTTTTGTAAAATCGTCAAGGTATATTCCATCAAGAGCAGTTCCTATTGAGTCGATTATACAGTATGCAATCGGCATAAAAAATGCAATAAAGCCTATTTTGTATTTTTTATCGTTTGCAGCCTCAAACTCGTTCTCTTTCTGCTTCTCAAGAATACCGAGAATAACGACACCTACCGTGATAAACGCAATAGCAACGTATTCAATGGGAGCGGGAAGCTCACGCAGAACAAGGATCATTATAATTGCGGATACAACTCCCGAAGCGTTTTGGATAGGGGAGGAGACCGAAAGCTCAAGATATCTCAGTCCGAAATAGCCTACGGTCATCGAAAGAATATACATAAGCGACACGGGGAGATAGATCAAAAGGTTTAAGAAATTGTATGTTGTTCCGTTAACAAAAAGAATAATAAGCATTATAAAGGCGTGAATACCCATTACAAGGCCTACCATAACGGATGTTTTAAGATGACTGTACCTGTCAGTTTCATCTGCGCCCTTTTTATAAAAAAGGTCCGCGCAGCCCCAGGCAATGGTAGTTAAAAGCGCATATACAAACCACATTTTTATTTTTCCTCTTTTTTTTTCGTTGATTTTTTTCTGTCGTACTCCATTGTAAAAAGTAAAAAATCAAACGGCTTTCGGAGGTGGCCTTACGCTGAAAGCATCTATTTTCATTTACCCTCTTTTTTGACAAAAAATCAAATTTTTCTTTTTTTCAGAAAATTACGATTAATTCTAACATATCTTTATTTATTTGTCAATAGTTATTTTTTAAAAAGAGAATGAAATCTTAAATTTCCACACTTAAACGACAGTTGTTTTTGAAAAATTCATAAATTAAAGACGGATTAACTCTTATATTACAAGCTACGCCGCCATCACGGATATTCTGTTGGCTCCGATATTAAAGAGAGAAGCCAGCATATTTATCAGCTCCATTTTAAGCGCTTCATTTTCTCCGTAATTACATACGACGGCAATTCCTCTTACGTTTGCATTAATTTCGGCAACGGTCAGTGCCGATTCATTGCCGGACGCATCGGTTATTATTACGAAGTCTTTATTATCTCCCGTAGTCGCGTAAACCTTTTCCCTAGATATTTCAACGGTAACGAGTACGCTTACGTCGGAAACGCCGCCGATACGGGAAATAAGAGACGACACCTTTTTTTCAAGAGTCTCGGTGTAACCCTCAAGCTCCTCGGTGGAATACATATTTTCTTTTACAGTAACGTCGTTTTTTTCCTTCTCGCTAACGTTTCCAAGAAGAATAAGAAGGAGACCGCAGACGCATCCTATAACGATTACAAGCACGTTTTTGTTTTTTAAAAAATCAAGCTTCATAAGCTTTTCCTTTCATACCCATAAGGTTTTATTTACTCGCCGGCTTCTTAACTCTTTAAAGAAACAGTTTTTAATTAACGGAGATATTCTTGGCTCATATTACTTTGATATTACGGCACATTCAGAGCCTAAAGTATCGGAAATATATCTTGCAATCTCCGGATATAAGCTTTCATCTGTGTTCTTAAATGAAAGCGTTACGTTTTTAATAATTACGTTTTCCTTATCGCTAATGTCAAGTGTTACCGCTGCCGATATATTCTCCGGTGGAATACCGTATTTCTGACTAATCAGCGTTTTTACGTACTCACAAATATATGAGGCACTTTGCTTGATTATTAATTCGTCCGATATATCATTATCACCGCCACCGTCTTCTCCAATAGAGAAATCAATGTTTATCAGCTCTCCAAGAGAATTTATAAACGGCGCGATTACGGTTAGAACGGTAATAAGCACCGATACACCGCAAATATATTTGACGCTGCTTAAAAATTTGCTTTTCGAAAGAAGGAGAGTAAGCAGTGTACAGATAAGCGAAACATAAACGAGATTTTTTGCTGAATTTATTATGTTCAAGTAATTCATGTCGATACCGGAAACACTGATAATACAAAGGTTATGATAAGTAGTAATGATAATATCGCGGCGCAAATGATAATAGCGTTAAGAATATCAAACACAGATACAGATGCATCAAATACCCCTTGTTCGCTCTTGCATCCCATAAGTCCCGCGGCAAAGGACAAAAAATTAAAGTAAATCTTTACAAGAAAAATCTGCAAAATTACCGGTAAAACGGTTATAATAAGCGAAAGCGCGACCGCACCACCGACCGTGTTTTTTAAATATTTAAGTCCCGCACTAATCGTTCTTAGAGACTCTCCAAAAGCCGCGCCCACTATCGGAATAAAGTTCGCTGCGGCGAATTTTACCGTTCTTCCGGACACCGAATCCTTACCTGCGCTTATTATATGCTGATATGATATAACCGTAAGCATTATCATAGTTATAAAAGCAATAACAGTTATAGTATTCTTCCTGAAAAATCTAAGTAAATTCAGCTCTGAAAGCTGTGGAGACAGTCGTTCGAAAACCATTATAAGCATTATAAGGCTTAAACAGGGTACAAGCAGTGTGTTAATGATATGGTTAAGCAAGGTGAGTACCGCGCCAAAGGACGCGCTTTGTGTAAAGGTTGTAAACGTGCTTCCCCCCATTAACAGCACCGCTGAAAAAGCAGGTAATACGGCGCTTAAAATTTGGCTTACGGAGCTTAGAGTATCCGAAACGTTTAGTATTATATTTTTTGTAATCCCAAAAACCTCTATCAGCACAACAAGAGTTATTATGTATGATATTATCGTTTTAAATGGCTTATTATCAATAAATTTGTAAAACAATGACACAAAAACAATTATTATTAGTAATAATGCGATATTTTTCGAAAAATCAGAAAAAACGGCTTTTATTGCCCCTGAAACTAACCCCAGAACGTCTTTTGCCATATGTGGACTATTTATATCAAGGTTATTTTCGTTAAGGACGCTTTGAACCTCGTTTGGAATAAAATTTTCACTTTTAAAGCTATCTTCTACGCTTTCATCTGTTATAGTTACGCCGTCTGCAAATATCGGAAAGCTGAAAAAGAGGAGCATTATCTGTATAATAATTATTCTTTTCATACACTTAGCATTTCAAAGGTATCCTTTAAGAGACCGCTAACGAGAGGAAGTGATAAAAGTATTATTTCAGCGTTTCCCGCGAACTCAACAGCAGAGGCGAGCATATTTTCTCCGTTTTCCTTACAAACGTCGTAAACCACCTGACAAACGGCGGCAATAAGCGCTGATTTTATAAGCGTTTCAAATACGTCGTACTTTATCGCCCCGTTTGACATCAGCCCTTTAATAAAGCTTACAAGAGGGAAAAGTGCCGTTATAACGCTTGAAATTATTAAAATAGAGGTTATTTCTGTAAGATACGGAGCAACGGCGGAGCTTCTGTTTTTAAGCACTGCGGAGAGGATTATCGCAATAACGGCGGCGCCGCATATCTTATAAACACTAACCAATTCCAAAAACTCCTTCTATAACCTTTATAAGCTCTGAGAGCTTACCGATAAGCATAAAAAGCACTACCATTATTCCTGCAAGGGAAACCATAGTAGCCTCGCTATCACGCCCGTTTTTGCTTAAAACCTGGCATAAAACACTTACAATAAGCCCTATTCCTGCAATTTTAAGTATAATTCCGAGGTCCATATCATTCTCCTAGTCCGCTATTTTTTCCTTTTCATGCTTTTCTATTGACATTTGACGCTTTTGTGATATAAAATTCTTAAAAGCATTCCCTACATTTTTGACCGGAGCTAATCCGTGCACAGGGGCGCCTTTTTATTATCCGCCAGTACGGAAGCTTGTATTTAAAGTAATATTAATATAAAAATCGAGATTATACCCGGAAAAAGAATATACGCGTTCTTGCTGTCTTTCTTGTACTGCATAACGATATCCTTATGTCCCTTTTCCGCTATTTCTATAAGCTTCTTACTGCATCCGTGCAGCTCATCCGCGGAAAGAGTTGGAATCTTACCAAGCTCACCTGCGTATTCGGAAATATAGGGGAGAGCGGAAAACTGCACGTTAACGTAACTTATAAGCTCGTCCGGAGAGGAAAAAGAAACACTAAAAGGGGAGTTTTCGTTAAAAAAATCCTTAGAAAGGGTAAGCAGCGAGCGCATTTCTCCGCTAATATTGTTTTTTATTTTCTCCGACAGTCTGAGCAAAAGCTCAGCGTTTTTTACATCTCGCTTTAACTCAGACGTTTTAAGAAGGGCAATCAAAAAAGAAAGAAAAATGAGTATAAAAGATAATATCAGCTTCATGTTTTTCCTTAATTTAATGTTTTATTTGAATATCTCGCTAACAGATTTTATTTCCGATCTCACGGTGTTATTTGCCCTGTATAGGCGCATTATAGCGTCAAAAACACAGTTTTCAAGCAAAACTCTAAGATTTTTTCTTAATTTAACGTCAAAAAAGCTTTCCGCATGGGCCGAAGCGATAAGCGGAACTCCGATATGCTGAAGAGATGAGATTGCTTCTGCCTCGTTTTCCCCGCCGATTTCATCACAAATTATGTACTGGGGATTAAAATATGCTGACGCGATGGCTATTCCGTCAGCCTTGGGGTATCCGGAAAAATAATCCGAAAGGGAAGCGGCGCCCTCAAAATACAGCTCATGACGCGTGTCCACAACGGCAACCCGTTTAGATACGGGCGGTGTGGATAGAGAATAAGCGATGTTTTTCAAAACAGTGGTTTTTCCAACACCGGGAGGGGAGATTACGAGTACGCTTTTTGAATGGTTGTTTTTTTCAAGATACTCAATAAGCTCTCGGTTTTCGATATAAATAACGCTTGGAAGCCTTATATTTACCGAGCTTATGCTCATTAACGTCTTGATTTTGCTGTTTAAGGTAAAAACGTCCCCCGAAATACCGGCTCGGCAACCGTTTTTAAGGACTATGTATCCCGCTTTCATCATATCCTCGAAGCGCATATAGTTACTTTCAGTCATTTTATCTATGCAGTAGGCTATGTCCTCACGGCTGCATTTAATACCTGTAACAAGGTTTTTATCCGGAAGCGTAAAGGAAAGGGGAGAGCCGAGCCGTAATCTTACCTCGCTGATGCCCGAATATGCCGAAAGATAATTTTTGCATGCTGATTTTATATGTTCGGGAAAAAGAGAGGATACGTAGGAGTTAATTTTTTCTTTTTCTGCGGATAACTTTTCGTCAGTAAACAAATTTATGCCTTTCCGCCGTAATTTTACGGCTAAAACGTTATTTTTTATATATTAACAATCAAATTCTGTTTTTAAAATACTTGTCCGCGCAGCTTAATGCTTGTACACTCAATAAATATGACCGCCAAAGGAAAAATATAACCTAAGGAAATAACTTTATTTTTAAGAGAGCGGGGAAGAATATCGCTTATATCCCTTGACATTTTTTATAAATGTGCTATACACTATTATTAACAGATTGCTGATCTAACGGAGACTGGTTACTCCTAATTTCGGCGGTCTTTTTTTGTTAAATTCGCAATATACAAATTGCTTATAGGCAAGATACATCGTTTCTGTGCTGCGCTATAGTAAAATCGCAGAAAATCCTTTATTTATCTATTTACAAAATTATATGCACATTATTATACCAAATTAAAGTTTAGTATAATTAAGGGGAGTGAAACAAGCAAAAAAAGAAATCTCACCGCGCCGTTTAAGGTGCAGTGAGATTTTTACAATATACGTTTAAATTATAAATACATAAGGCAAAGTGATGTTTTTTAGTATCTGATTTAACTATATGCACGTTCGGTGATTTAATTAAACGTGCGCTATCAAAAAACGCGAATTAACTTCAGTACTGTTTTTTACAAATATTTATTTTTACTTTTATTAAACTTAGTAAATAAAATTTTTATCGCACCCTCGCGCCTTTAATTTTTTTACTGTATAGCTTTGTATATCAGATATACCTATTATTAACAAATTTAAAGAGTTTTAATCGGATACAGGCATTTTAGCTTAGAATATTGATTTTTACGTGTATAACGTGTCAGACGTAGGATTCATAAACTGTACATAAATTAACAGATGAAATAACCGTCGCATATTTACAAGGTTAACCGCATCTAAATTGCCGAGCATTCATCAAGGAACTCGTATAGCTCGAAAAGCTTTGCTTCAAGGCTTTCCTTTTCTTCATAAAGCATAAGGGCCTTTTTGTGGTCAAACGCCGCCTCTCCGCTGCTTTCCACTTCGATTTCCGAAAGTCGCTTTTCTATCCTTTCGACTTCCCTTTTTGAAACCTCTATTTTGTGCTCGTGTTTGCGGCGCGCCGCAGCCTCTTCCTTCTTTTTTAAATACTCGTTTTTTGAAGCTGATTCTGTTTTTTCTTCGTTTTTACCGCTATTTTGAGTTAAATACGTTGATTTATAGGCATTAAATTCGGAATAAGTGCCCTTGTAATCAAATATTTTTCCTTGCTCCACGGCGCCGAAAACGAGCATTCTTTTTGACAGCTTATCAATAAAATATCTGTCGTGGCTGACTGCTAAAATCGTTCCTTCGTACTCAAGCAGGGCGTTTTCAAGCGCCTCTCGGCTGTTAATATCAAGGTGGTTCGTAGGCTCGTCAAGTATAAGAAGGTTATTCTTTGACATTATAAGCTTTGCAAGTGTAAGACGCGCTCTCTCGCCCCCCGAAAGGCTTTCGACGGATTTAAAGCAGTCGTCTCCGGTAAACAGAAATTTTGCAAGTAAAGCGCGGATTTCACCGGGGGATTTCGTCTCGTTTACCGCCCAAAGCTCGTCCATAACGCTGTTTTCGGGATTTAGATCCTGATTTTCCTGATCGTAGTATCCGACTATAACGTTGTATCCGCAGTCAATAACACCTTTGTCGGCGGGAAGCCTACCTGCGATTATCTTTATAAGCGTTGATTTTCCGCAGCCGTTTTCACCGAATAAAAAAGCGCGGTCCTGATACTTTATTTCAAATGAAATATCGGAAAAAAGCGTCTTTTCTCCATATGACTTACTGACGTTTCTTACAGATAAAACGTCGTCTCCGGACCGCCCCGCTGAGTTAAATTTCAGCTTTATTTTGTCCGGAAGCGCCGTGGGACGTTCTTCCCTAACCATTTTTGCGAGCTGCTTTTCGCGGCTCTCTGCGGCTATAATATTACGCTCCCTGTTCCACTGTCTTTGCTTAGCTATATACGCTTCAATTCTTGCAATCTCTTTTTGCTGATTTTTGTAGTGCTTTTCCTGAATTTCACGGTCAATTTTCTTATGCTCGGCGTAAAACGAGTAATTTCCGTTATACATTTTACCCTTGCAGTTTTCAATTTCAAGCGTTTTAGTGGTTATCTTATCAAGAAAATATCTGTCGTGAGATATAATTATAACCGTTTTCCCGCTCGCCTTAAGATAATCCTCAAGCCAGAAAAGAGACGGAATATCAAGATGGTTTGTAGGTTCGTCAAGCATTAAAATGTCGTGGCTTTTAAGAAGCAGAGCGGCAAGAGCGATACGAGTTTTCTGACCGCCGCTAAGAGCGGACACGGGGATTTTGTAGGTTTGCTCGTCGTTAAAGCCGAGATTCTTTAAAAAGCCCTTAACACGGCTTATATACTCCCCTTTTGCCGCTTCAATAACGTTAATATCCGCCGTGTTCGGCGCTGAAAATCCGGAAATAAGCTCGTCGTAAACACTTTTTTCGCTTTCATATCCGACGTGCTGCTTAAGGACTCCGACACTAAGATTTTTTGAAATAAAAACCTTGCCCTCATCAGGCTCTCTTTCGCCGGTTAAAAACCTGAGAAGTGTGGTTTTGCCCGCGCCGTTAACACCGACTATGCCAAGACGCTCCCCTTCGTTTAAGCTGAACGTTATTTTATCAAGAACGACGTCTGTTCCGTAAGCAACCGATATATTTTCACAACCGATAGCAATCATTTTTAACGTCTCTCCGAAAGTAAAATTTTATTTGTGATAAGAGCCATGCTTATACAGCGAAAAGGAAGCGCTGACATTACTGTTGTAAGAACGACAAAGCCCTTGGCACTATCGTTAAGCGCAGCGCTTACCGTTTTAGAGATCTTATACGTCCAAAAAATACCGTAAAATCCGAACGTAATAAAGTTAAGGATAGCCTCGCGCATCGGGTAGAAAACGTTTCCGTCCTTATCAAAGGCTATTCTGTCGGAAATCATGTATATATTAACGTTATTCCCAAGTCCGAGCGTTAAAAATCCGAGTATAAACGCTATCGCGGGAGAAAATAAGTTTTTTTTCATTTTTTTGTCCTTAAATATATTGTTTTTTTACCAAGAAAGCTGACTTCCCTCTGTAACGTCTGCTTTGCGTTCTCTTTCGGCATAGCTTTCAAGGAAAATAAAAATATCCTCGACAGTCTTTATGCCCATTATTTCCTCGTCGGTTGCCTTAACCGAAAAGGCGTTTTCTATATCAAATACAAGCTCGACGATATTAAGTGAATCTGCTCCGAGGTCATCCGTTATAGTTGAATCAAGCGTTATGTCGTCCACGTTAAGCCGAAGCCTCTCGGCTATAATGTTTATAAGTTTTTCAAGCATAGTAATCCCCGTGTTCAATAATATATTTTCTTTAATTATACTATATTTACATCTCTGATTTCAATAAAATTTTGTAAATTCCCTTTTCTATTGACAAATAAATTTATAAGGTGTATAATTTTAGTATCAAAAGAAAAAAAGGAACGTAAAGAGATGTACATTTGCCCGAAATGCTCGGAAAAGCTTATAAAAACCGAAAATTCTTTTAAATGCGCGGAAGGTCATTCCTACGACGTCTCGTCATTCGGATACGTTAATCTGCTCATTAGCAATAAAAAAAGCGGTGCGCACGGTGATAATAAGGAAATGATTTCGGCGAGAAGGCGTTTTCTTTCGCTCGGACACTATGTCGTAATTGCAGAGAAGCTTAGTGAGATAATTGCTGCATTTTGTAAGGAAAACGGCATAAAAAAGCCTACTGTACTTGACGCAGGCTGTGGCGAAGGATATTATTCGGGCAGAATTTTTGAAAAGCTTAGCGTTCTTTTAGCTGACTCCCCTATCATTTATGCCGCCGACGTTTCAAAGGACGCCGTGGCAAAAGCAGCAAAGAGCTATAAAAGCATTAATTTTTCGGTTGCAAGCGTCAATAAGCTTCCCTTTGAAGCTGAGTCATTTCACATAGTTCTTTCGCTGTTTGCTCCCCTTTCCGAGACGGAATTTAACCGAGTTTTAAAAAGCGGAGGTCTTCTTATAACAGTAAGCCCCTCGGAAAACCACCTTTTCGGACTTAAAAGCGTTATTTATGAAAATCCATACAAAAATCCACCGTCAACCTTTGTGCCGAAAATACTTAAAAAGGTTAGCGAGGACGTTATTACCGGAAGTATGTCGCTGACAACCAACGAAAGCATTATGGATTTATTCTCAATGACACCGTATTACTATAACACGAGCGATGGCGATAAGGAAAAGCTTAAAACACTATGCGAGCTTGAAACGGAAATAGGCTTTGTTTTCGGGGTTTTCGCGAAACAGCACTGAAAAAATATGAATATTTTAAAAACAACTGTCGTTTAAACAAAAAACAAAGTTATATTTCAAATATTTTTAAAAATTCAAAAAAACTATTGATTTTTAATTAAAGATGTGATATAATGTATAGGCTATGTCAAATAGCGTATATGGAAGCGTATCGAAGTGGTCATAACGGGACTGACTCGAAATCAGTTGTACCTCACGGTACCGTGGGTTCGAATCCCACCGCTTCCGCCAAAAGCGGCTAAGCCGCACTTGAAGCCGCAAGGATTTCCTTGCGGCTTTTTATTTTAAAAAAACAAAAGATCGCGCTTGTTGGTATCTTTTCCGCATATAAAAAGGGCTAAGCCAATTACTTTTTAAAAAAGTTTTTGACTTAGCCTAAAATATTAGGTGTGAAATTTAATTATTGATAAAATGAATAAAGAAAACATCGTCATTCAAATCCTCTGTCTTCATTCTTTCAATACGAGTTTTTATTGCAAATATGTAGTTTATGGGAGCTATTACTAACGCAATCAATATCCACGGCAATATAAGAAGCATAAAAAGGATAGTTCCAAAGATCCCTCCTTGAACTAATGAATTTATCGGAGCAAAGAATTTTCGTGTAAATGTGGGATACCACGCAAGGAAAATCAAGGAATAGAGGCAGACGCAGAGGCAAACCGAGAAAAGAACGTCCGAAAGTATTACCGATATCGAAGAAAACGATGACCAGGAAAGTATAAGTATCATAACTGCAAGTGCAGGGACCGCCGCAGTAACGTTTGCGACGACAAATCTCTTATGCATGGTGCGTAAGGGCTTTGTATTTTCAGACTTTTCAGCATTCCACAAATCTTTGGAAGCAATTTTGCTTTCATATGCGTTAGATATGGTTTTTTCCGAGTTTTTGTCTGCTACCGGCTCTAATGTAACCTTTGCGCCGAGCGTTGAAAGAGCGGCCGATATACGTGAGCTTTTTTCCGCATCCTCGCTACGCGCTATAAGGTATGGATGCTCATTAACGGCAGATTCCGCTTCTGATATATCAAGACCAAGCATATCGGTAAGATAGACCATAACATCAAAGCTGTTACCGACATCTATAGCTGTTATATATACGTCATACAATGTTTTTGAAGCTTGGGAGTCAAAAGGCTTGGCTTCTTCATTTACTTCTAAAATATCTGATATAGCAACGCCGTAAATAGCCGCGAGTTTTTTAATCGTATCAATATCAGGTTCTGAAAGATTATTTTCCCATTTTGAAATAGCCTGAGCGCTGATGTTCAGCTTTTCTCCCAGCTCGCTTTGTGTTAATTTTGATTTTTTTCGTAATTCCGCAAGAGTATTTCCGAGTGCCATTTTTGTTCTCCTTGTCCTGTTGTTTTTTTACTTGTGGTTTATAAGTTAATTATATCACACAAAACGCAGAAGTGCAAACAACTAAAAGTTGAATTCATATCATATCGGTTGTTTTTTGGTTGTTTTTGCATATACGGTGCGTTTTTAAATAACTTATCGAAGAAATTTCAATTCCGTAAATGATTTAATTTAAGAATTACCCCGCGGTAGCGATTTTGTTATAGTTTCTCACAAAAGGTAAATCTTTTATAGGTTTTTCCGTCTCTTTCTACCGTTTCGTTCCACATCGCCGCAGGACGAACCCATATTTCACCGTCGCCGTAAAGCGCGCGGTATATTACCATAGACTCCCCCGTTTCGGAATGCCTCCCTACTCCTATAACCTCGTATTCGTTTCCCTTAAAATGCCGATATTTTCCGAGCTTTATTTCTTCCATATCAGTAATCCTCTATTAAAATTCAAACGCCTTGACGTAGTTCAAGGCGTTTTCTGTTTTTTATTTTAAATTCTGCTCCGCTTTAAGCTTTTTTACAAAGCTTTCCATCTTTTTAAGAGCTGCTGTAATATGCTTTACCGAGTAAGCGTAGGAAATTCTTGCAAAGCCTTCTCCGCACTCTCCAAACGCAGTTCCGGGAACTATTGCAACCTTCTCCTCGAAAAGCAGTCTTTCACAAAATTCCTCGCTGCTCATTCCAAAGCCGCTTACATTCGGATAGACGTAAAACGCTCCCTCAGGCTCAAAGCACGGGATTCCGATACTGCGCAGTCCGTCAACGATAAGACGTCTTCTGCGGTCGTACTCCTCTGTCATTGTCTTTATGTCGGCATCTCCGTTTTTAAGAGCTTCAATGGCTGCAAATTGGCTTGTTGTCGGCGCACACATAATTGCGTACTGATGTATTTTGTACATCTGCTCGGTAATTTCGTGCGGAGCGGCAACGTAACCCATTCTCCACCCGGTCATTGCGTACGCTTTTGAAAATCCGTTTACAACAACGGTTCTCTCTCTCATTCCGTCAATCGACGCAAAGGAAACGTGCTTTTTGCCTCCATAGGTCATTTCCGCGTAGATTTCGTCGGAAAGAACCATAATATTTGTGTCTCTTATAACGTCCGCGATTGCCTCAAGCTCGCTTTTCGTCATAATAGCACCCGTCGGGTTATTCGGGAAAGGAAGAACGAGAAGCTTTGTTTTCGGTGTAATCGCCGCCTTAAGAGCCTCTGCTGTCAGTTTAAATTTATCCTTTTCATAGGTTGGAAGAAATATAGGCTTCCCTCCGGCCATTTCGGTCATAGGGCCGTAGCAAACGAAGGAAGGAGTAGGAATAATCACCTCGTCTCCGTTATTAACAAGAGCTCTGATAGCTATATCTATACCTTCGCTTCCGCCGATGGTAACAATTATTTCGTTTTTTGGATTATATGTGAGACTAAAACGTCTTGCAAGGTAACTTGAAATCTCCTCGCGAAGCGTAAGAAGTCCGCTGTTTGAGGTATAGTAGGTCTCGCCATCCTCAAGGCTTTTTATTGCTTTATCTCTTATATGCCACGGTGTAACGAAATCAGGCTGACCGACGGTCAGAGCTATAACGCCCTTTATTTCATCGAGCATATCAAAAAATTTACGTATGCCGGAGGGCTTAAGCCCCATAGCCTTTTCGGACAGAATTTTATTATATTCTATCACAGCATATTACCTCTCTTATCTTCTTCGGAGGAGTTATATATGACACCTTTATCCTTGTATTTTTTAAGAATGAAGTGCGTGGCGGTTGAAACGATGCCGTCCATTGTTGCAAGTCTGTTAAATACGAAATCAGAGACCTCTTTTAACGTTTTTGCTTCAACGACAACGAGAAGGTCGTATCCTCCGCTCATAAGATGTACGCTCTGAACCTCGGAGTGCAGGCAGATGGTTTCGGCTATTCTGTCAAATCCAAGGTCCTTCTGAGGCGAAACCTTAAGCTCTATCATCGCGTTAACGTAGGCTCTGTCAGTCTTATCCCAGTCAATAAGCGTTTTGTACCCGACGATAGTTCCGTCTTCCTCGTATTTCGCTATCGCATTTTTAACCTCATCCTCGGTTTTATCGCACATTACCGCAAGCTGCGCGGGTGTAAGCTGCGAGTTGGTTTCTAAAAGTTTAAGAATAGTATCCATTATGTTTCTCCATTCTGCCGCAAAACGGCTATCTATTTACGTTATATTTTTTTTTGCTTCTGAAACGTGTTGCTTTGAAAACAGTAAAAAATTATATTTCGGTCTGTATCTTTTTTCCGCTTCTTACCGTTGTTACGGTTTTAAAGCCAATGCTTTTCAGCATACTGTACGCCTCGGAAATTCCACCTCCGACGTTGTCTCCGATGTGCGCGTCCGAGCCTACTGTTATAAGCCTTCCGCCACATTCGTAGTATAGCCTTAGCAGCTCCTCGGTTGGCATTGTAAACCCATAACCCCTACAAAGAGTCGATGTGTTTATTTCAAGAGAAATGTTGTTTTTTATCAATAATTTATACAGTTTATCAAATTCCGCGTAATGTTTTTTGAAATCAATTTCTCCGCCTGCGGCTTTTATATATCGGTGAGGATAGGTGATATGAGCTAAGGTATCTACCCCTTCAAAGGACGCCACTTCCTGTAATTCGTTAAGCATTTTTTTAATCATTGCATGGAGCACGTTGTCCTTAACCTTAGTGTAGTCAAAATAGTAAAAATCGGGTAGGCTTCTGATATTATGAAGTGAGCCTATTACAAACTCAAAATCTCCTTTTTCGAGGATTTTTTTTGCTATATCGGGACGGCTGTGGGGTTGACCAAGCTCAATGCCATAGATAATTTCAAGCTTTCCGTCGTATTTATTCTTAAGCTCCCCTATCACTTTTTTGCGATTTTCCGTATCGAAAACCAACGGATATTCATACTCATCGTAATCGCAGTCGTAGTGATCGGTTATAGCGATAGCGTTAAGCCCCTTTTTAATAGCTTTTTCACAAAGCGCCGCGGGCTCCTCGTTACTATCAAAGGAATATTTTGTATGCGTATGATAATCTGCAAGAAACATTCTGCTTTAACCTTCCGAAATAAATATCAATTTTAACTTAAACAGGTCTGCTTTTCTGTAATTTAACTGTTTTTAACTATAAAACGCCAAAGACGGTTTCTGTCCTCTTCCTTTGCGTAGTCGATGCCAATACGCTTTGAAACGGTGTATTCCGCGCAGCTTCCATCATCCTCAAGCCATACGGCGTCGCACGTGCAAAGGTCAAGTCCGGTATGAGAGGTATCTATTTTCAGCAGCTTTGATGCCCGCCCCGGGCCACTCGCTCCCTCAACACCTCTTATAAGCACCGCTTCAGGGCTGTTTTCCTCGCCACTTACAACGTTTATAAGGCTGTGTATTCCGTAACAAAGATAAACGTAAAGATGTCCACCCTCAAAGTACATAGGAGCATTTCGCTTAGTTTTACCCTTACTCGCATGGCATGCGGTGTCGTTTTCTCCGAGATAACACTCGGTTTCGGTTATTTTTGCGCGTATTATTTCCTCGCCTACTCTGTGGCATATTATTTTTCCGAGCAACCACGGCGCAAGCTCTTCGGCATTTTTCAGATAACAAGTCCGCTTAATACGTTTTTTGCTCATAAAAACAGCATATAAATCAGAATTGACGCCGTTCCGATAACGGTAAGCGCCGCAAGGGTTATACACATAATTCTGACCCTAAGCGGATATCTTCCGTTTTTCTTATCGTTTTTCATAGATTTTCCTTTAATTTTTATATTTTTTATTTGTTACTTAAAAATATGGGTTTTAATTATTTTTTAAGCAGAACTCCGGGAGACGGAATGCTCTTTTTAAGCCTTTTGATGTTTCCGTGCTTTTCCTCCGAAGCTGCCTCTGCTTTTTCTATAAAGCTTTTCGCTTTAAGAGTCATAAGAGTACTTCCCGACGCCGTTCTGGTCGTCTTAATCGGCATATCTGCGGTATTAACCGCAAGAGCTCTGCCGTTTTCCGAAAGAAGAACTATATCGTAAGGTGTTCTTTCGAAGCCAACGTAAACACAGGGAGAATCAGTCGAAAGCGCGCCTGTAAGCTTTTTCCTTGAACCCTTCGTTTTGTAGCTCAGAAGCGGTATTTTTACGCCTTTTCCGTTCTTAAATATAAATACAAGGTTTCCTTTTTCCTCGTTTTCTTTAATAAGAACGCCGCCTATCATACGCTCGTTATCTTCGAACGAAAGCTTTGTTGGAACGTAATCTCCAACAACCGACGCCTTACAAGGCTCAAAATCGTCCACCTTAGCCTTATAAACCTGCCCCTTGTCCGTAAAGAACATAGCGTACTCGGTATTATCGGTGTCCTCCTCGCGTATAATAAAGTCTCCGTCGCGAAGAGTTTGCTCGTCGTTCATTCGAAGCGACGTGAGCTTTATCTTCTTAAAGTATCCCTTGTCGGTGAAATACGCCTTAGCTGAATACTTTTCTACCTTCTCCTCGACAGTATAAGAAACAACCTCGTGAGGCATAAGAAGCTCTGTTTTACGCTTTTTACCGTACTTTTTCTTTATTTCGGTAAGCTGAGCGATAATAACCTCTTTAATCTTATCCTCGTTATTTAAACGCTCGAAAAGCATAGCGGATTCCTTTTCAAGCTCGGAGATTTCGTCAATTCTGTTGGTTATATACTCGTTATTAAGCGCGCGGAGCTTGATGTCTGCAACATACTCAGCCTGAATTTCGTCAATATCAAAGCCCTTCATAAGGTTTGGAACAACGTCCTTATCGTGCTTTGTATCACGAATAATTTTTATAGCTAAATCAATATCAAGAAGTATCGCGGCAAGGCCTCTTAAAAGATGCAGCTTGTCGTTGATTTTATTAAGCTCGAATTTGGTTTCGCGTTTTACACAGTCTATTCTGAACTTAATCCACTCTTCAAGTATTCCTTTCACGCCGAGCTGCTTCGGAGCGCCGTTAATAAGTACGTTAAAGTTACATTCAAAGCTATCCTCAAGCCTTGTGAGCTTAAAGAGCTTTGTCATAAGCGCATCCGGATCAACTCCCTTTTTAAGATCTAAGGTAAGCTTAAATCCGCTAAGGTCAATTTCGTCTCTGAAATCGGATACTTCCTTTACCGTTCCGTTTTTAACGAGGTCAGCAATATTCTTAAGTATGATTTCGATTGACGTGGAATACGGGATTTCTATAATATCGATGCAGTTTTCTTCTTTATCATATACGTATTTTGCTCGGAGCTTAAAAGAGCCCTTGCCCGTTTTATAAATCTCGGAAAGCTTTTCTCTATCATATATAATATAGCCGCCACAAGAAAAATCGGGCGCTTTTATTACATCAAGGAGCTTTTCCTCGTCAAGAAACGGACGCTTTAACAGCATAATGGTGCCGTCGCATATCTCCGAAAGGTTAAAGGAGCATATTTTACTTGCCATACCGACAGCTATACCCATATTTGCCGAAACGAGAATGTTCGGGAAGGATGTGGGAAGCAGCGTCGGCTCCTCTGTCGTATTATCATAGTTAGGAACAAAATCAACGGCATCTTTATCTATTCCGCGGAAAACCTCGTTACAAAAAGGATCGAGCTTAACCTCTGTGTAACGACTGGCAGCAAACGCCATATCCGAGGAATAATGCTTACCGAACGAGCCTTTCGAATCAACAAAAGGATGTAAAAGAGCAGCGTGTCCTCTTGTAAGACGAACCATGGTCTCGTATATTGCCATATCTCCGTGGGGATTTAAGTGCATTGTGCGTCCAACAACGTTGGCGCTCTTAGTTCTCGCTCCGGTCATAAGCCCCATTTTGTACATTGTGTAAAGAAGCTTACGGTGGGACGGCTTAAATCCGTCAATTTCCGGTATAGCTCTCGAAACGATAACACTCATAACGTACGGCATATAATTGGTAATTATTGTGTCCGTTATATACTGAGGTCTTGCTTCTGCCTCCGGCTCGTTTGCTTCTTCAAGAGGTAATTTTTTTCTTGCCATTGTTTCGCCCTTTCGTTTGTGTTACTGATGTGTGATGTAATTCGGTGAACAAATGATAACACTGTCTCGTAAATGATAAAATAACAAGAAACAATGTTTTCGTTATCAATTATCACGTTAAAGGTATAAGGTAATTATTGTAATTCAAATCTAACCCCAAACAGGGATTAATATGTTTACTTGGCATAATAAAACAGAAAACAGGTTTTATTTTTAATATAAAGGAAAATAATCTAAAAACAAGCATCACAAATGATAACATACAGGTGTAATTGATAAATGCGCAATGTTTCATTTGTTAGTTTCAATTATATTAAATCCTGCTGCTTTTAAAAGTCTATTGTAAACTGCAAGTCCAACACCTTCTTTGGCGGGCATTCTTGCGTAGATTTTCTTAATGCTTTTAACGCCGTCAAAGTAGCGCAGCAGGTCAAAAAGCCTCGCCGCCTGCTCTGAAGGGTTGTCGGATTTTCCAAGCGAAAACGAGTTATCAAGCATAAGGAGCTTCTCGTCCTCGTCGTAACAAATAATTCCGAAATCCTCCTTGTCAGAAAGAAACTCTAAGATTTCACTTTCGCCTCCGACTAAAACGCTTACCTCAGCGTTCGGCGCGTAATGACGGTATTTCATTCCCGGAGAAACCGGCTTTCCGTCAAATTTAGAGATAACCGCCGGATCAACCGTAACGTCGTTACACACCTCCTTAAGCATTTCGTACGTAACTCCGCCCGGCCGGCATATTACGAGCGAATTTTCGCCCGTAATCTTGACCACCGTGGATTCAACGCCCACAAGACAGTCATCTCCGCAAAGTATTGCCTCTACCCTACCGCTTAAATCGTCTATAACGTGGTCAGCCTTTGTAGGGCTCGGTTTTCCGGAAAGATTTGCCGACGGAGCGGCAATAGGCACACCGGAAAGTTCTATAAGCTTTCTCGCCGTTAATGAAAGCGGAACTCGAATTCCAACACTGTCAAGCCCTGCGGTAACCTCTACGGGGATATTTTCGCGCCTTGGCATTATAACTGTAAGAGGCCCCGGCATAAATTTTTCTGAGAGTCTTTTGAACAGCTCCCCTGTATAGGCGTATTTTTCGGCGTTTTCCGCTTTGTCAATATGTACAATAAGCGGATTGTCTCCCGGCCTACCCTTTGCAAGAAAAATTCTCTTTACAGCTTCGCTGTCAAGAGCGTTTGCGCCAAGCCCGTAAACCGTTTCTGTGGGAAATGCAACAAGCGCGCCCGATGAAATAAGCGAGGCTGCCCTTTTTATATCCGTTTCAGAGGTGTCGTATAGTATTTCGGTATTCATTTTCAGCTTTCCTTTAGCTTTTCCGCTGTATCAGCGGTTATCAGCGCGTCTATCATTTCCGAAATATCGCCGTTTAAGAAGCTTTCAAGCGAATAAAGAGTCAGACCTATTCTGTGGTCGGTAACTCTGCCCTGAGGGTAGTTATAGGTTCTTATTCTTTCGCTTCTGTCTCCTGTTCCGACCTGAGACTTTCTTTCGGAAGCAATTTTATCGTCCTGCTCTCGCTGTTTGATGTCAAGAAGCTTTGTTTTCAGCATTTTCATAGCCTTATCACGGTTTTTAAACTGGCTTCTTTCCTCCTGACACTCAACGATAATGCCGGTCGGCTTATGAAGTATTCTTATTGCGGATTCTGTTTTATTTATATGCTGACCGCCAGCGCCTGAGCTTTTGCAGGTTTCTATCTTTAAATCGGCGGGGTTGATTTCCACCTCGACGTCATCTGCCTCGGGCAGAACGGCAACCGTAACCGTGGAGGTGTGAATACGCCCCTGCGATTCGGTTTCGGGCACCCTCTGTACTCTGTGGACTCCGCTTTCAAATTTAAGCCTTGAATAGGCGCCTTCTCCGATAACGGTAAAGGAAATTTCCTTTATTCCTCCGAGCTCTGTTTCGTTTACACTGAGCGGCTCTATTTTATATTTCATTCTATCGGCATACATTCCGTACATTCTGTACAGCGCCGACGCGAAAAGCGCCGCTTCCTCGCCTCCGGCTCCGCCGCGGATTTCGACGATAACGTTTTTATCGTCGTTTTCGTCCTTAGGAAGAAGTAAAATCTTAAGCTCCTCGGTTATTTTTTCAATTTCCTCTTTTTTTGCGTAATATTCAAGCTCCGCAAGCTCCTTCATATCGGCATCTGCATCGTTCATAAGTGCTTCCGCCTCGGTCATTTCCTTGACAGTTGACTTATACTTTCTGAACGCTTCGATTATCGGAGTAAGATTTTTGTATTCTTTCATTAAAGTCGCGTACTTTTCATTGTCCGATATAACCTCAGGTGATGAAAGATCCGACTCGATTTTTAAGTAGTTTTCTTCTGCCTTTTCAAGCTTGTCTAACATTTTAAACTCCGCAAATAAGTATTTAAAGATTTAAAATAGGTAAACACCCCGCTATCCGTAAAAGCGTTTCAAAAATCCGCCCTAAACGAAATTAAAAATATCGGGGTGTATGTATTACCGTAAAGCTTACGCTTTTTTAAGATGGAGAGCAAATCCGAAGAAATTGTCTGCAAAGTATACGCAGTTCAGTTTGCCCTTTTCGTCGTATCCCTTAGATTCTTCAATAAACTTGAAGCCCTGACGCTCGAAATATGCAACCGCTCTGTCAACAAAGTTGGTAGAAATAGCGATGTGTCCCTTTTCTCCGTAATACTTAGACTTCATAAACTCAAACTGTCCGCCTGTGAAAATAGAGCCGGCTCCCTCCGCCGCAGTCATACCGAACATGTTTTCGATAAGCGTTGCGTATTTCTTTGCCTCGTCAGCGTTATCGCAGTTAATACCGATGTGCGAAAGCTTAAATCCGAGCATCGCGGTCATAGCCGCCTTAACGTCGGCGGTAACAAGGTCAAATCTTCCCTCGTCTATGTATTTATTCTTAACCATAAAGCTTCCGCCGCAGGCGATTACATTCTTAAGATTAAGGTAATTTAAGAGGTTCTTTTCGTCAATTCCACCGGTAGGCATAAACTTGACGTTTGCGTAAGGACCTGCCAAAGAAGAAAGCATCGGAATTCCGCCCGCTGCCTCTGCAGGGAAAAACTTAACGGTGTCAAGACCAAGCTCAATAGCAGCCTCAACGTCGGAAGGACGGGAGGTGCCGGGAACTATCGGTATGTTTCTGTCAACGCAGTATTTTACAATCTTCGGATTAAATCCGGGGCTTACTATGAATTTAGAGCCTGCTTCAACAGCACGGTCAACCTGCTCGGTGGTAAGAACGGTTC
>JAZUBT010000021.1:0-8368 GCA_045638685.1 Eubacteriales bacterium
ATCGTGTGGATGATGAATGGTGTACAATGCAGAGTATATCGGCAGATAATGCTGAAGTTCTTTCCCTTGCACAAAAGCATAATGCGAATTACATACTCATTGATAATCAATACGAAATCAATATCGATTTATAACGACAAATTCCAATTTATCGACCTGTTGCACTTTGTGGAAAAACATTTTCAAAAGTATAGCACACTATACTTTTCAAGCAAAGTCGTGTGTTTTGTAAAGCAAAAAAAGACTAACGGAGTTTTTCGTTAGTCTTTTATATTGTCTAAAAATCCCTATGATAAGAGCGGTAAATGGCTCGTTTTTTTATTATATCTTTGAAAAACAGAAGAAGCTCAATATATGCCCTTTTTTTAGGTATAAAGTAGCGTATTACTCATTGTTAACCGAAATCATAAGCTCGTCAAGTGCCTTGGAATCTGCGGGAGCGGGAGCGCCCGTCATAAGCTCGGATGCGTTCTGTACCTTCGGGAAGGCAATTACGTCGCGTATATCGTCAATACCGAGCATAAGAGATGTAAGACGGTCAAGACCGAACGCAAGACCTGCGTGCGGAGGAGCGCCGTAGCGGTAAGCGTCAAGCAGGAAGCCGAATTTTTCCTCGTATTCCTCCTTCTCCATTCCGAGAACGGAGAACATCTTTTGCTGAATCTCCGGAACGTGAATACGTACAGAACCGCCGCCTGCCTCGGTACCGTTAATAACTATATCATAGGCAATCGCACGAACTCTGCCGGGATCTGAATCAAGATACTGAAGATCCTCCTCCATAGGCATCGTGAAGGGGTGGTGCTTAGCGTAGTAGCGTCCATCGTCCTCGTTGTACTCAAGAAGCGGGAATTCGGTTATCCAGAGCATCTTGTAGTCTCCGGGCTTAATAAGGTTCATACGGAAAGCAACCTCGCGGCGAAGCGCTCCGAGAGAGTCGAATACAACGTCGTTTTTAGCATCTCCAACGATAACGAGAAGGTCGCCGGGTTTAATTTCCATAAAGTCAAGTATCGCCTTGTTTTCGTCCTCGGTAAGGAATTTTGCATAAGAGGAGGAAACGGTGCCGTCCTCGGCGTTTTTATACCACGCAAGACCCTTTGCTTTATAAGTCTTTACAAACTCTCCGAGAGAGTCGATTTCTTTTCTTGAAAGCTTTGCTCCGCCGTTAATATTAATAGCTCTTACAGAACCGCCCGCCTCGACCGCGCCGGAAAATACCTTAAAGCCGCAGTCCTTAACAAGGTGAGATATGTTTTTAAGCTCAAAGCCAAAGCGAAGGTCAGGCTTATCGGAGCCGTAGCGCTCCATAGCCTCGGCGTAGGTCATACGGGGCAGAGGAGTCTCTATATCCATTCCAAGGAAATCCTTAAACAGTCTCTTAAGAAGCCCCTCGTTTATTTCTATAACGTCATCCTGAGTTACAAAGGAAAGCTCCTCGTCAATCTGAGTGAACTCGGGCTGACGGTCGGCGCGAAGGTCCTCGTCTCTGAAGCATCTTGCTATCTGAATGTAACGGTCAAAGCCGGAAAGCATAAGAAGCTGCTTATAAAGCTGGGGAGACTGCGGGAGCGCGTAAAAGGAGCCGGGATGAACGCGGCTGGGAACGAGATAGTCTCTTGCGCCCTCGGGAGTAGGCTTTATAAGATTAGGAGTTTCAATTTCAATAAATCCGTTTTCTTCAAAGTAATCGCGGGTTATTTTGGTGATTTTGCTTCTTGCGATAAGATTATTCTGCATATCGGGACGGCGAAGGTCGAGATAGCGGTGCTTAAGACGAAGCTCAGGCTTAACGTCGCTGTTTTCAACTATCGCAAAGGGAGGAGTCTGAGCCGAGGAGAGAATTTTAAGCTCCTTAACTGCAATTTCAATTTCTCCCGTAGGGATATTTTTATTTACTGCGCCCTCGCTTCTTGCTCTTACCGTACCCTTGGCGCAGAGAACAAACTCCGAGCGCACCTTGAAAGCGGCTTCGGAAACGCTTTTCGGGGTATCATTATCAAAAGCGAGCTGTATTATACCGCTTCTGTCGCGAAGGTCAATAAATATAAGTCCACCGAGGTCTCTCTGGCGTTGACACCAACCCATAGCGCAAACCTCTTTACCTATATCTTCGGTTGTAAAAAGACCGCAGTATTTTGTTCTTTTATCTGATTTATTAAGTAATTCTGCCATTTTTAAGCCATCCTTTGCTTTTGTTTTAACTGTTATAATGAAATGTTAGGATAAAATAATGGAAAAATAATAGCTTTACGCTTATTTTATTAACGCTTCAAGCTTTTCGAAGTCGTTAAGAGTAATTTCAGTCTGTTCTCCGGTTTCCATATTGCGAAGCTGCGCAAGACCGTTTTCAAGCTCGCCGTCTCCGATAATAAGCGTATTCTTTGCGTTAATCTTGTTTGCATATTTCATCTGCGCTTTAAGGCTTCTTCCGACGATATCCGTTTCCGCCGAATATCCCTTTTCACGGAGAGCGGCGCAGATTTCGGTAGCCTTAACAGAGGCCTGCTCGCCGAGCGCGGCAATATAAAGAGACACAAAATCCTTTTCCTCGCTAAACGCGGAGCCGTTTTGCATAGAAAGGATAAGGCGGTTTATTCCCGCGGCAAAGCCTATACCCGAAAGCGCAGGGCCGCCTATCTGCTGAACGAGACCGTCATAGCGACCTCCGCCGCAAACGGTGCTTTGCGCTCCGATTCCCTCGGTAATAAATTCAAATACCGTTCTTGTATAATAGTCAAGACCTCTTACTATGTGAGAGTCAACTATATAATTAATCTTGCAGGCGTCAAGTCTTGCCTTGAGACCGATAAAATGGTCGTTACACTCGTCGCAGAGGTGCTCAATGGTTTTGGGTGCGTCGAGCGCTATTTTTGAGCAAATCGGACTTTTGCAGTCGAGAATTCGCAGAGGATTTGATACCAGTCTTGAGCGACAGGTATCGCAAAGTTCCTCGCTTTTTTCCGAAAAATACTTTACAAGCGCGTCCTTGTACGCAGGACGGCAGGTCGGACATCCTATGGAATTAATGTGAAGCCTTGTTCCCGTAATTCCGAGAGAGCTTAAAAATTCTTCCGCAAGAGCGATAAGCTCAACGTCGGCGGTAGGTGTTGCCGCTCCGAAAAGCTCAGCTCCAAACTGATAAAATTCACGGTATCTTCCTGCCTGAGGGCGCTCGTGGCGGAAACAGTTTATAATATAAAAGAGCTTAAGCGGCATAGTGTCGCCCGCAAGACCGTTTTCTATAACCGCTCTTGCAACGCTTGCCGTTCCCTCGGGACGGAGAGAGTAGCTCGTTCCGTCTCTGTCAATAAAGGTGTACATCTCTTTTTGTACAACGTCCGTTGTATCACCGACACCTCTGCTGAAAAGCTGCGTTTCTTCAAAGGTTGGGAAACGAATTTCGCCAAAGCCGCGCTTTTTGCACACCTTTCTTGCGGCAGCTTCAATAAATTGCCACTTTTTAGACTCTCCGGGGAGTATATCCATTGTTCCTCTTGGTTTCTGTATCATTTTCCTTATGTCCTTTATAAATTTTACTTACAGTAGTTAAAACGTTTTTGCCATATTATTTTCTTTTAAAAGATTATGCTTGATGTTCCAAAGCTTTTCCGAAAGGTCAACGTAGTAGTTATGCGGGTTTTCAAAGCGTTTGACCTCGTCCCACAGAAGCTCAAGCTGCCCCTTGCAGTGCTCTCTGATTTCAGCGGTAGCGTATCTCGGATATACGCATTTTCCCGCCTTAAATACCTGTTTTTGAAGCTCAACAGCCTTGAAATCGGTTAAGACCTTGCGTTTCCAAGTATGCTGAGGATCGAATATTTCAAGCGGCTTACTTTCGTCAATTACCTCGTCGTGAACACATATGAGGTCGGCGATTGCTTTACCGGTTTCGTTTTCAAAAAGTCTATATAGTTTTTTATAATGAGGATTGGTGATTTTAGCGATATTTTCGCTGATTTTAATTTTTGGAATAATATTTCCTTTTTCGTCCTCGATAGCGGAAATCTTATAAACTCCGCCGAAAACAGGATCTGATTTCGAGGTTATAAGTCTTTCTCCTACACCGAAGGCATCAACCTGCGCGCCCTGACGGAGAAGGTCTCTTATAATGTACTCGTCAAGAGAGTTGGACGCGACAATCTTACAGTAGGTAAGTCCCGCGTCGTCAAGCATCTTTCTTGCTTTCTTGGTAAGATAGGTAAGGTCGCCCGAGTCAAGCCTTATTGCGCATTTTTTAATCCCGCGAGGTAGGAGAACCTCTTTAAACGCCTTTATTGCGTTCGGAACACCGCTTTTAAGCACGTTATAGGTGTCAACGAGCAGTGTTGCGTTTTCCGGATAGGTTTCACAGTAGGTTTTAAACGCAGTATATTCGTCGTCAAACATCATTACCCAGCTGTGCGCCATGGTTCCGCCTGCGGGAACTCCGTATCTTATATCGGAAATGGTACACGCGGAGTTTGCGACGCCGCCGATATACGCTGCTCTTGCGCCGAGAATTGCGCCCTCCGCTCCCTGAGCGCGTCTTGAACCGAACTCACTTACCGGCCGGCCTTCAGCCGCGCGGACAATACGGTTTGTCTTTGTTGCGACGAGAGACTGATGGTTAAATACAAGTAAAAGATAGGTTTCAATAAACTGAGCCTCGATAGCGGGAGCTCTTACGGTTATAACAGGCTCTCCGGGGAAAACGGGAGTTCCTTCGGGAACAGCCCATATATCTCCTGTGAACTTAAAGCTCCTTAAATATTCAAGAAACTCCTCGGAGAATATTTTACGCGAGCGGAGATATTCTATATCCGTGTCGGTAAACTTTAAATTTTCAATGTAATCAATTATCTGGTCAAGACCTGCCGCTATTGCAAATCCGCCCCCGTCGGGAATGCTTCTGAAAAAAACGTCGAAATAGGTTATGCGGTTTTTAATGTCGGTTTTAAAATAGCCGTTGGACATTGTAAGCTCGTAAAAATCGCAAAGCATCGTCATATTTTCCGCAAGATAATTTTTGTTCATTGTTATCCTCCAAGCGTAAGGTTGCCCTAAATAAAATGTTTTAATATCGTATATACATTATATAATATAACATTTTTTTCCGTTTGTAAAGGGGGATTTCTTTTTTAATTTGTAAACAAATGTTACAAAATAGGTATTGCTTTTTTGTATTTTTCATTATATAATGGATTTAAGCATAATTTTTGTAGGCAAAGAGGCTTTATAAGTTATTCGTTTATTTTTTAAATTTACACGGTTTTAAGAAATTAAATCATTTTATTGAGGAAAAAGTATATGAAAATAGGTCTTCTTGGATTTGGATATATGGGAAAAACACATTCCTGGTGCGTAAACAATTTAAATTATTTTTATAAGGATCTGCCGTTTAACGTTACCTACGGCGGAGTGTGTACTACCAAACAGGAAACCGCTGAGGCGGCGGCTAAAATGCTCGGAACGAATAATGCCGTAACCGATGAGGATAAGCTTATCTACGACGACAGTATAGATATAATTGATATATGTACACCGAATATCTATCACTACGAGACGCTAAAAAAAGCTATAAAAGCAGGAAAGCACGTTTACTGTGAAAAGCCCCTTACTGTTACCTATGAGCAGGCAAAGGAGATAGAGGAGCTTGCAAGGGAAGCTAAAACTGTAAACCAGGTTGTATTTAATAATAGGTTTTTGCCGCCGGTTATAAGAGCGAAGGAGCTTATAGACGAGGGAAGACTTGGAAGAATTTTGAGCTTCAGAAGCGAATATCTGCACGCAAGTGCTACCGATCCGAATAAAAACGCGGGCTGGAAGCAAAATAAGGATATATGCGGAGCGGGAACACTTTTTGATATCGGCTCACACGCTACCGATATAATTTACTACCTTTGCGGAAAAATAAGCTCTGTTATGGGTAAAAGTCAGATAGCATACCCGGTTCGTATGGGTATGGACGGAAAAGAATGGAAAACCAACGCAGACGAGGCGTTTTATATGATTTGTGAGACCGAGGGCGGCGCCGTCGGAACGATAGAGGCAAGCAAGCTCTCCGTCGGTGCAAACGACGAGCTGAATTTTGCGGTTTACGGCGAAAAGGGCGCGCTTAAGTTTTCGCTTATGGATCCGAATTGGCTTTGGTTTTACGATGCGGAAAGGCCAGACGGAAGCTACGGCGGAGAGAGAGGATTTACCAAGATAGAGTGTTGCGGAAGATACCCCGCTCCGGGTGGGATTTTTCCCTCGTTTAAAGCTCCGATAGGTTGGCTTCGCGGCCACCTTCACTGTATGTATTCCTTCCTTAACTGCGTACACGAAAAACGCGCGGCATCACCGTCGTTTAGCGAAGCTGCGGATATTCAAAAAGTTTTGGAAAATGCGATCATTAGTGATAATAATCAAGGTGTAATGATAAAATAGGTCGCTTTAGTTTGCGATATATGTATAAATTTTGAAAGGAGAGTATATGATTATTCTTGGAATAACGGGGCCGATAGGTAGCGGAAAAACCTATGTTTCTGATATGATTTCTGACCGCGGATTTAAAAAAATTGATACCGATAACGTTTACCACAGTCTTGTTGATTCTCCTTCCGAAACAGTAGAAGCTCTTGCGAAAGAATTTGGTAAAGAAATTCTTTTGGAAAACGGTTCGATTGACAGAAAAAAACTGTCAAAAATAGTTTTTTCCGACAAGAAAAAGCTCGCAAAACTTAACGAAATTTCTCATAAAGCGGTTATAGAAAAAACCGAAAAGCTTATTTCCGATTACGAAAAAAACGGAGAAAAAATGCTTCTTATAGAGGTTCCTCTGATGTTTGAAAGCGGCTTTGATAAGCGGTGCGACTACGTTGTATCCGTTGTTGCTGATGAGGAAACAAGGGTGGAAAGGATATGCAAAAGAAGTGCGCTTTCCGCAGAGGAAGCTAAAAAAAGAATAAAAAATCAAAAAAATAATGATTTTTATATTGAAAATTCTTCTTTTGTGATATATAATAGTAATAATGGGGATTTAAATGCGCAGATTAACAGCATTATTGAAAGGATTTTCAAAGAAAAAGGGATTTAAAAGTGCTGCGTTTCTTTTTGTCTTATCTCTTTTTCTCGTTGTTTTGGTGTTGTTTCTTCCAAAACACGAAAAAAATCCGCCGGGCGCTGAATACGCTGAGCTTATTTCAGAGTATTCGGAAAAATACGGATTACCACCGTCGCTTGTATATGCCGTAATCGAGTGCGAAAGCGGTTTTAATGAAAAAGCTGTGTCCGTTGCAGGTGCATCGGGGCTTATGCAGCTTATGCCTGATACGTTTGATTGGATTTTGCCGAAGCTTAGCAGTGGAGAGGCAAGGGATATATTCAGTCCAAGGCAGAATATTGAGGCGGGCTGCAAATATCTATCGTATCTAATTAAGCGCTTTAAAGTAACCGAAACCGCGCTTGCGGCGTATAATGCGGGCGAGGGGACGGTTTCTTCGTGGCTGCAAAACCCAGAATACTCTGATGACGAAAAAACATTAAAGGAAATACCGTACCTTGAAACAAAGCTTTACGTGAGTAAGGTTACACGCAGGGCCGAGGAATTTGAAAAGACTCTAAAATAAGAAAGAGCATTTAGGCTGCTTTAATTATATTTTAGAGCTGTAAGCTAAAAAGACTGTTAAACCTCTTTAGTGGGGACAGAAATATAAAACATTTTTTGGAGGAAACAAAAATGGATCCGATTTGTAAAGAAATAGCCAGCTACGGACTTGTTCCGGTAATTAAAATTGACGACGTAAGTAAGGCGCTTCCGCTCGCAAAGGCTCTCTGCGACGGAGGACTTCCTGTTGCGGAGATAACCTTCCGTACCGCATGCGCGGCCGAAGCTATCGCCCTTATTACTAAGAATTTTCCCGATATGCTCGTAGGAGCGGGAACCGTTCTTACCACCGAGCAGGTTGATAAAGCACTTGCCGCTGGCGCACAGTTTGTTGTAACCCCCGGTTTTGATCCGGAACTTGTTGCATACTGTCAGGAAAAGGAACTTCCGATTTTCCCCGGCTGCACCACTCCTACCGATTATCATGCGGCACTTAAATTCGGACTTAAAGTCCTTAAATTCTTCCCGGCGGAACAGAGCGGCGGCCTTGCAAAAATCAAAGCCATGAGCGCACCTTTCCCCATGTTCAAAGTCATGCCAACCGGCGGTATTTCTCTTAAAAATCTCAAAGAATATCTTTCCTGCCCTGTTATTTGCGCCTGCGGCGGTTCCTATATGGTAACCGCAGACCTTATCGATAACAACAAATGGGACGAGATCATTGAACTTTGCAAAAAATCTGTTGAAATAGTCAAGGAGGCACGCAGCAATGGCTAAAATAGTAACTTTCGGCGAACT
>JAZUBT010000022.1:0-3495 GCA_045638685.1 Eubacteriales bacterium
ATTGACGGAATCGAGCGTTACTACAACGGCGACGGAACCTACAAGAACGAGAACTTCGAGCTTTCCGGAACCTTCTACCGTGTCGCAGCTAACGGCGAAATACTCGGCTCTTGCGACGGCGTTAACCACGATGAATCCACAGAACTCGGAGCTTGCCTCGGCTGTGGAGCTAAGGCGGACGGAATCACCTCTCTTTACAGAAAAAATCTTACGCTTGGCAGCGACATTAAGGTTGCATTCTTCCTTGACATAGACACTGCGCAGGCAGAGGCAGAAGGCGCAAAGATTGAGATAGGCCGCGAAAACGACATAGTAACATACGAGATTTCCGAGCTTGAGCCTACCGTAATAGGCACCAGAACCTATTACAAGGTAGCCTACGGCGTTTCTGCGAAGGATTTAGGCGTAACCGTAAAGGTAAGACTTGTAAAGGCAGACGAAAGCTTCGGCTCCGAGTACACCTACTCTGCTCAGGCATATATCGACGATATCCTTGCAAGAGAGGTAGGCGATCTTGACGGTGCGGTAACACAGGAGCTTAAGGACCTTGTAGGCGCACTTGACGCTTACGGCAAGAACGCTTCGGCGGTGCTTGCGGGCGGACCTGCGGCAGATCCTATCGGCGATGTAAGCTTTGACGGAATAGACGCAAGCGGAACTCCCGATTATGACGGAATTATAAAGCTTTACACGTTCACTCTTGAGCTTAAATCCAAAATAAAGGTTAAGATTTACTTCACCTTTGACGAGATAGCCGCCGCGGACTTATATTACATATTTGACGATTATATATGCATGGCAAACGGAGTCGAATTAACCGCGGCAGACACCGGCGCATTTGACAAGGAAGGCAAAAGCATCTACTGCTTTGAATACGAGGTATCGGCAAGCCAGCTTAACGAAACCATTGATTTCAGCATAACGGCTGACGACGGTTACACCGGACTTGAAGCATCCTTCTCGGCGCTCTACTATGCTAAGACCATGATGGCTTGGGAGCATGCAGACGATGCGGACAAGAACCTTATGAAGGCAATTAAGCTTTACTCAGACGCAGCGATAGCTTACGTAAACAGCCTTTAATGAACAACAAAGAGTGTAAGCCGTGTGCGCATCAAATTACGCTTCACGGCTTGTACTCCTGATTTTCAAAAACCAACAAAGAAATTTCGTTTAGATTGGCAAGGCTGCCCTTGTGCAGCAGAATGGAGATTAAGAATGAGAAAAGAAAAATACGTAACTCCTGAGGCAGATGTAGTAGCGATAAGCAAGTCAGATGTAATCACTACGAGCCCCGTCCTGTCGGACGACGAGCTTAAAGGTATAGACCAGAGCTTCTTTGAAGAGAACACCGGTCTTTGGGAACTGTTTTAATAGTATCAAAAAACAGTTTTGCCGGGGTATCGCCCGACGGTTATATACGTGATGTAAGGCATAAGCGTTACAAAACAGTTTTGTCGGGGTATCGCCCGACGGTTGTAGCCGTAATGTAAAATACTGTGAAAAACAGTTTTACAAAACTAAATAACAAAAAATCCGCATTCAAACGAATGCGGATTTTTCTTTGCTGTGTGTTTTGTTGCCCATACGTAAAAGAAACGTAAGTCTCTTTAACGTAGGCACCGCCCGGTGTCAGAGCGCTGCGCCGGAGCACTCGACGTATTATCTTATCTGACCGTCGCCCTCTACGATATATTTTACCGACGTAAGCTCGGCAAGTCCCATAGGGCCTCTCGTATGAAGCTTTTGCGTTGATATGCCTATTTCGGCGCCAAACCCGAACTCTCCGCCGTCGGTAAAACGCGTTGACGCGTTTACATATACCGCCGCCGCATCAAGCTCACGGCAGAACCTCGTCGCATTTCCGTAATGCTCCGTCATTATTGCCTCGCTATGCCCCGTGGTATATTTTCTTATGTGCTCAATAGCCTCGTCAAGGCTATCCACAACCTTAACCGCAAGAATATAATCGTCAAACTCGGTTTCGTAGTCCGTTTCGGCAGCCTTAACCGCTTCGGGAATAATCTTAACCGTTTCTGTGCAGCCTCTTATTTCAAGGCTGTACGGCGCCCCCTTCTCGGCAAAGAGAGGCAAAAACTCCTTTGCTACCGCTCTGTGTACCAGCATAGTCTCCACCGCGTTACAAACGGAAGGACGGGAAAGCTTTGCGTTAGCGGCAACGCTAACCGCTTTTTCTATATCGGCGTATTCGTCTATATAGATATGGCAGTTACCCGCGCCCGTCTCTATAACCGGCACGGTTGCGTTTTCTACTACCGCCTTTATAAGCCCCTTGCCGCCTCTCGGAATAAGTACGTCAACGTACCCCTTCATCGACATAAGGGCGTTTGTTCCCTCTCGCGTTACGTCGTCTATAAGGGCTACCACGTCGGGGGAAACCTCCGACTGCATAAGGGCGTCCTTCATTACCTTTATAAGAGCACGGTTGGTATTAAGGGCCTCCTTGCCGCCTCTCAAAACCGCTCCGTTACCGCTTTTGATACAGAGCGCCGCCGCGTCAACAGTTACGTTGGGGCGCGCCTCGTATATCATACCGACAACGCCGAGCGGAACACGGCTTTTGGTTATTTTAAGACCGTTTGGACGAACGGTAACGCTACCCTCTCCGATGGGATCGGGAAGCGCGGCCACCTGAATAAGCGAGTCCGAAATAGCGGCAATCCTCGCCGTGTTCAGCATAAGCCTGTCAACCATTGTTTTCGGTATAACGCCCTCCGACGCCTTAATATCCTTTTCGTTTTCCGAAATTATATATTCTGAGTTTTTTACAAGCGCCCCTGCAATTTTTCTTATCGCGTCGTTTTTCTTATCGGCGTTTAAGACCGCAAGGCCTCTCTGCGCTTCCTTTACGCTTTTGCAAAGACTTAAAACATATTCTTTAATTTCCATATTTATCTCCATTTCGTTGCCCATAAATAGCACCGCAAACTAAAAACAATTTCTGTGTTTGTCCGTTATCTACGCATCACGGGAAGCCGCCGTGCCGTTATTTTCTGTTATTTCGGGCTTGTTTTCCTCTGCGACAGACTTCTCCGCAGCTGTTTTTTCCATGGCTGTCTCCTCCACGGCTATTTCCTCCACGGTTGTTTTATCCGTGGCTGATTCCTCCGCACCGGCTTCCGCAGAAGTGCGCTCCGATACCGTTTTGTTTTCTTTCTTTTTTCTGAAACGGTACCTCAGAAGCGGTTTTTGTTGCGAGGAAAGAAATTCCTCGTCGTAATTTCTAACAAAATCGTGCTCGCCTCTTATTTTGGCATATTTACGAATACTCTTTCCGATAACGTGATATATTACCGCAAAGATGGGCGAACCGATTATCATTCCGAAAAATCCGTAAAGTCCTCCGAAAAGAAGTATGGCAAACAGTACCCAGAAGCTTGAAAGTCCTACGCTGCTTCCGATTATTTTCGGAGCTATTATATTTCCGTCAATCTGCTGTAAAATCCAAATCATAACGACAAATATAAGCGCCTT
>JAZUBT010000023.1:0-58960 GCA_045638685.1 Eubacteriales bacterium
GGTGCCTCCGGTCGGCATCGAACCAACGACACGGGGATTTTCAGTCCCCTGCTCTACCAACTGAGCTACAGAGGCTTATCGCATAAAAAAATGGCGACCCGAAGGGGACTCGAACCCCTGACCTCTAGCGTGACAGGCTAGCGTTCTAACCAACTGAACTACCGGGCCACATGGTGGGAACAACAGGGCTCGAACCTGTGACCCCTTGCTTGTAAGGCAAGTGCTCTCCCAGCTGAGCTATGCTCCCATGCTGTTCGCTCTCTTTCTGCGACGTGCTCTATTATATCATATAATTTTTCGTTTGTCAATACCTTTTTCCAAATTTTTTTATTTTTTTTGAAAAAAGTTTTTTGAAAGCTATTTTGGAGCTGTTTGGAGCTGCTTGGACGTCATTTTGAAGCTGTTTGGAGTATGTTTTTTACATTAATATTATATGCGAAAATAAAAAAGTGTTTGCTTATTCTAAGAAAGCTAAATAACAAGAGGAAAAATAAGAAGGTCGCTTTTTCCAAAACCGAGCATGAGAAATACCGTTATTTTTCGGCGCGGTCGCTTTTCCTCGTGTTTTTATGACGGATTCTATAAAAATTATTTTGTGATAGGGCGAGTCGGCAAGGAAAGTATTTTGTTCATATTTAATTAACCGTTTATATATAGAAAAAACTTGTTAAAAAGGCGTAAAAATATTATAATTTAGTAAAATGGGGTAGAATGGTTTTTGTGGAAATAAAAAACTTAAAATACCGTTTTTACTCTTCAAAAATTAATGTAAATAATAATAAATATGGAGGAAATAAAATGGCAACCAAAAAAAGCAAGTCAGTAAGTGAGCTTCGCGAAGAGCTTGCAGTTGAAAGTTCTGCAAATTCTTTTATCGGATCGCTGTTTGACGAAGGAACCTTCGTTCAGCTCGGCGCTTACGTAAAGCGCTCTACCACCTCTGCCGACGGCGGAGATAAGGCAAGCGATTTCGAAGGAGTTATAACCGGATACGGAGCGATGGACGGCAGACTCGTTTTCACCTTCGTTCAGGACAGCTCCAGAATGAAAGGCGCTTTCGGAGAGCTTCAGGCGAGAAAAATATGCGCCATATACGATATGGCTATGAAGGCGGGCGCGCCTATAATTGGCGTGTTTGATTCGTGCGGAGCAAAAATTGAGGAGGGTATTCCCGCTATGGCGGCTTATGCTTCCGTTATGAAAAAGGCATCGGACGCATCCGGATTTATTCCTCAAATAGCCGTTGTTAACGGTGTTTGCGCGGGAAGCGCAGCTACCTTTGCGGCTATGAGCGACTTCGTAATAGCTTCTAAAACCGCGGATATGTACGTAACCTCTCCTTTCCTTTTCTCGGGTAACGAAAAGACCGCAAATACCGTTGAGAGAATGGCAGAGTCCGGAGTTTGCGATATAGTTTGCGAGGAGAGCGAGCTTACTTCAAAAATTAAAGACCTTATAAGCTTCCTTCCCGAAAACTCGGAGTGCGAGGCTATGGTGGAAAACGATGACGACCTTAACCGTCTTACTCCCGAGCTTTCGGACGCTATCGAAAGTGGCGATATGACGGCAATAATTAATTCTGTAGCGGATAACGGACGCGTTCTGGAGGTTGCTTCTGCTTACGCTCCCGAAATGATATGCGCATTTATCTCCGTTGGCGGATACTCCTGCGGAGTTGTGGCAAATAACACCGGTATTAAGCACGGTGCTCTTACCCCTGCCGCAGCCGACAAGGCATCGGGATTTGTAAATCTCTGTACCTCATTCGGTATTCCGGTTATCACGCTTGTTGATTCTGTCGGAACCGAGGGAACGAGCGAAAACGAGAGCGCTTACGCTTCCTCGCTCGCATCTCTTGCATATTCTTACGCACAGGCAGAGGCTCCGCTCGTAACCGTTATTATCGGCAAGGCTTACGGCGCGAGCGCGACTGTTCTCGGCTCTAAGAGTGTTGGCGCGGATATAGTTTACGCAACCGAAAACGCTGTTATCAGCGCAATCTCCCCCGAAGCGACGGTTTCCTTCCTTTACGGTAAGGAGGCGGCGGCTTCGGAAAATCCCGAAAGCTTCAAGAATGAAAAAATTGCCGAGTGGATGGACGAAAGCGCATCCGCAGTTGCGGCGGCAAGAAACGGCGCCGTTGACGACATTATAGTTGCGGAGCAGCTTCGTCAGCGTATCTGCACGGCTATCGAAATGATGAACGCTTAACTTAATTTAAGAAAGGAACGCTGAAATGCAAGGTATGTATTATTTAGCCGAAACGACGAAGTTTACCGATAATTTCGGGGATGATTGGTTTGCCCGTTTCGTTCAAAAGGGGATTCCGACCGCTGTTCTCGGAATAGCGACGGTTTTCGTTGTTCTGGCGCTTATATGGGGCTGTCTTGAGGTGTTCAAATACGTTTTCTATACGATACCCGAAAGAAGCAAAAAGGCTTCCGCAACTGCTTCGGTAGAGGAAACAGCACCTGTTACCGAGGTTGTAGAGGAGTCGAACGACGACGGCGAGATTGTTGCGGCTATCATAGCTGCGATTACGGCAATGAGAGCCGACGAGGCTGCCGTAAGCGGAACAAAGTCCACGGGATTTCGCGTAGTATCGTTTAGAAAAAGATAACCTGAAGGCTTTTTGATAAAAATCAACGTCGGAATTTTACCGATGCGAAAGACGGGAACGTCCCGTAAAACAAATAAATTTTTAGGCTGTTTAAAAACAGCAGAATGGAGAAATATTATGAAAAAGTACAACGTAACCGTAAACGGAACAGTATATGAGGTTGAAGTAGAAGAGGTTGGAGAGGTAGCGTCCGCTCCCGTAGCAGTAGTAGCAGAGGCGGCAAAGCCCGAAGCTCCTAAGGCAGCAGCTCCTAAGGCAGCAGCTCCTAAGGCGGCGGCTCCCAAGGCAGCTTCCGCAGGCGCAGTAAAAATTGAGGCTCCTATGCCCGGAACAGTTACTAAGGTTGTTGTTAAGGCCGGAGATACCGTTAAATCCGGCGACACGCTTCTCGCATTTGAAGCAATGAAGATGGAGCAGGAGATAAAGGCACCTCAGGACGGTGTTGTTGCAAGTGTAAACGTTTCTCAGGGCGCAACCATCAACCAGGGTGATCTTCTCGTTTCGCTTAACTAAGTGAAATTCGGGATTATCTTACTCTATGAAAGGAAATAAATACAAAGATGTTAGAGTCAATTCAAAAGTTCTTTGAAAGCACGGGTGTATATCAGCTTTTTGGAACGCAAACGCCGACCACGATAGGCAAGTATCTTGTAATGTACGTTATTATCGGACTTCTGTTCTATCTTGCGCTCGTTAAAAAGTTTGAGCCGTTGCTTCTCGTTTCGATAGCGTTCGGAATGCTTCTTGCTAACCTTCCCGGCGCGCTTTCGACCAACGTTTTCCACATGGATTTCTTTATTGCTCCGGATATCGAGACTATGAGTCCCGAGCTTGCCGCATGGTTTGCCGAGGCGAAAATAGATCCGAGCCATCTCTCGCTTATTGATTCCGTCAAGATGGTATTCCTTCACGGCGGTCTTGTTGACTACCTCTATCTCGGGGTTAAAACAGGTATCTATCCTTCGCTTATATTCCTCGGAATAGGAGCGATGACCGACTTTACCTCGCTTATCGCTAACCCGAAAACCCTTCTTCTCGGCGCGGCGGCACAGCTTGGAGTATTCGTTGCGTTCCTCGGCTCTATCCTTCTCGGCTTTGACCTTCTTGAGGCAGCCGCGATAGGTATAATCGGAGGAGCTGACGGTCCTACCGCTATTCTGGTTACCAAAACACTCGCTCCGCACCTTCTCGGCGCGATAGCGATAGCGGCTTACTCATATATGGCGCTTATCCCGATTATACAGCCGCCCTTTATGAAGTTACTTACTACTGAGAAGGAAAGAGTTATAGAGATGCAGACTCTCCGTCCCGTCTCTAAGACCGAGAAGGTTCTTTTCCCGATTATAGTTACATTCGTCGTATGTCTTATAGTTCCGGACGCGGCTCCGCTTGTCGGCTTCCTTATGCTCGGTAACCTCTTTACCGTATGCGGTGTAACCGACCGTCTTTCCAAGACCGCACAGAACGAGCTTATTAACATAGTAACTATAATGCTCGGAGTTTCCGTTGGCGCTACCGCGAACGCGGAAAACTTCCTTGCGTTTGACACTGTAAAGATTATTCTTCTCGGACTTACCGCGTTCTGTATCTCCACTGTCGGAGGACTTCTCGGCGGAAAGGTTATGTGCTTTATAACCAAGGGTAAGGTAAATCCGCTTATAGGAAGCGCAGGTGTTTCCGCAGTTCCTATGGCGGCGCGTGTTTCTCAGATCGAGGGACAAAAGGTTAACCCGAAAAACTTTCTTCTTATGCACGCTATGGGACCGAACGTTGCGGGTGTTATCGGCTCTGCCGTTGCGGCAGGCGTGCTTCTCAGCTGCTTCGGTTAAGAAGCTACATAATTTAAATATACGAAAGGTTGGACTAATATAATGGCAAACGTAAAAATATGTGAAACCGTTCTTCGAGACTCACACCAGTCGCTTATCGCAACCCGTATGACTACGGAGGAGATGCTTCCGATACTTGAAACCATGGATAAAATCGGCTACTATTCTCTTGAGGCGTGGGGCGGCGCGACGTTCGACTCCTGTCTGCGTTTCCTTAACGAGGACCCGTGGGAGAGACTCCGCAAGATAAGAGGCGCTGTTAAGAATACAAAGCTTCAGATGCTTCTGCGCGGACAGAACCTTCTCGGTTACAGACACTACGCTGACGACGTTGTTGAGTATTTCGTTCAGAAGTCTATCGCGAACGGTATTGATATAATCAGAATGTTCGATGCGCTTAACGATCCCCGTAACCTTGAGACCGCTATAAACGCGACTAAGAAGGAGGGCGGACACTGCCAGATAGCTTTCTCCTACACCACCTCTCCGCTCCACAACAACGAGTACTTTGCCGACTACGCAAAGAGGCTTAAGGATATGGGTGCTGACTCTATCTGTATTAAGGATATGTCGGGACTTTTAAAGCCTTACGACGCATACGAGCTTGTAAGAGCTATAAAGAACAAGATAGGCGAAACTCCGCTGGAGCTTCATACTCACTATACCTCCGGACTTGCTTCTATGACCGTTCTTAAGGCGGTTGAGGCAGGGGTTGATATAATAGATACCGCTATTTCTCCTATGGCTATGGGTACGTCCCAGCCCGCTACCGAGCCTATCGTTGCGGCTCTTGAAGGAACCGATTACGACACGGGACTCAGCCTTTCCGCGCTTGACGAGGTTTCTAAATACTTTGACAAGCTGAGAGAAAAGTATATCGCATCGGGACTTCTTGATCCCAAGGTTCTTAAGGTTAACGTTAATGCGCTTATGTATCAGGTGCCGGGCGGAATGCTCTCTAACCTCATTTCCCAGCTTAAGCAGGCGGGAAAGAGCGACAAGCTTCTTGAGTGTCTTGAGGAGGTACCGAGAGTACGCGCTGACGCAGGTTATCCTCCGCTTGTAACTCCTTCGTCTCAGATAGTAGGAACGCAGGCTGTATTTAACATAATCGGCGGCGAGCGCTACAAGATGGTAACTAAGGAATTCAAGGGACTTGTTAAGGGCGAATACGGTAAGACTCCTGCTCCTATTGCTCCTGAGTTTGTTGAGAAGATACTCGGTAAGGACGCTGAGCTTATCGACTACCGTCCCGCAGATGCTCTTGAGCCTGAAATGGACACTCTCCGTGATAAGTGCAGAGTCTGGGCTGTTGACGGTCAGATAAGCGACGAGGACGTTCTCTCCTACGCGCTTTTCGAGCAGGTTGCTGCAAAATTCTTTGATAACAGAGAAAAGGAGCGCCTCGGCATCGACGGTAAGAACGGCGACAGCGAGCTTGGCGTTCACGCGATATAAAGAGTCTTGAAAATGAAAAAGTCGAAACGCATGTTTCGGCTTTTTTCTTTTCCCGCTTTTTGAAAAAAGCTTGCAAAAACTTCCCGCTTTTTGAAAAAAGCTTGGCAAAAACTTTATTAGCGGCTACGCCCAATAAGTTGGACCGAGAGAAAACCTTATTTTTTGCGACGTTCGATATGTTCGCTCAAATTAAACCGTCGCAGTTTGCCAACGGGTGCTACCCGTCCGTCGCAGTTTGCATCGAGTGCTACCCGCAAAAAAACTTTTTTATCTACGTAAGAGTGAGACACCCAAGATGTAATTTTTAAGTTAAACGGTATAACTGATAGGAATTTATGGTTTACGTTTTTTGATGAGGGTAAAAATAACAAAAAATTAAAAAACATCTATTGAAAAATGCTAGGAAATATGATATACTGAACGTAGAAATAAAATTATAAGAGGGAGATATAAAAATGAGCAAATACGCAGGAACACAGACAGAGAAAAATCTCGAAGCCGCTTTCGCCGGCGAATCTCAGGCAAGAAATAAATATACATATTTTGCTTCAGTTGCCAAAAAAGAGGGGTATGAGCAGATTTCCGCTCTTTTCCTTAAGACTGCTGAAAACGAAAAGGAACACGCAAAGCTTTGGTTTAAGGAGCTTGGCGGAATAGGTGATACCGCTACTAATCTTCTTCACGCAGCAGAGGGAGAAAACTACGAGTGGACCGATATGTACGAAGGCTTTGCTAAGACTGCTGACGAGGAGGGCTTCCACGACCTTGCTGCAAAATTCCGCTTGGTAGCGGCTATCGAAAAGCAGCACGAGGAAAGATACCGCGCGCTTCTTAAAAACGTTGAAACCGCATCGGTTTTCGCTAAGAGCGAGGTTAAGGTATGGGAATGCCGTAACTGTGGACATATCGTAGTTGGTACTGCAGCACCGAAGGCTTGCCCCACCTGTGCGCATCCTCAGAGCTTCTTTGAAATCCACGAAGAAAACTATTAATTAGTTAGTTATTGTCATTAACAGTGTGTTATGTGTTTCTTTTTGTTGTACCAGAGCTTTATTCTGAAATAACGTATAAGAAAAACATAATTAATAAAATTAAGAGAAAAACAGACCTTGTGCGCCAGAAGCGCTGATAGGTCTGTTTTGTTTTTTGCATTAATAACAGAATAATTGTCTCTTATGTATTAGTAATAGATAAAAAGTGCTGATTTGTGTTTATTTTTTTGAGCCAAAAGGAGCTGTGAAAAATCCTTTTTATGGTAAATGAATTTGACGCTGTACTTTTTTTCAAAAAGCACTTGATTTTTCTTCCTATTTATGATATAATATTTTATATTATTAACATATTAAATAAATAACTCTTTATTTATAGGAGAAAACAAGATGCAAAACATATATAGCTGTCCGATATGCGGTAATACGGAAATGAAACAAAACGGAAATAGCTTTTTGTGTCGTTTTTGTAAAAATGAATTTACCGAAGAAGCACTCGGAGCCGGAAGCGGCGGTTCGGGAAACAACGGTGCTTCGGGGAATAACGGCGGCACCGGTAATACCGGTAACGGAAACGGCGCGCCTACGTTGGGAAGCACGCCCGCGACCGGGTATATCGGAGCGATGTTCGGGGCTCCTTCGGTTCCGACGGGCTCCGGCGGATTTTCCGCTCCTCCGGAAAGCCTTATACAAAGCATTCAGGCAAACTCTCTGAGAAACAGACAGAGCGAGAGTGTAGCCGACGGACACGGCTCCGATAACGGTTCCGGTCGAAATAGCGGAGGCGGTAGCGGTGGCAGAACGTCCGGTGGTTCGAACAGAAGAGGCTCGGGACGCGGCGGTTCGAGCGGTAGTTCCGGCAACGGCGGGAACAATGCTTCGGGGAACAGCGGAGGCTCCGGAAACGGAAACGGTAGAAACAGCGGCTCGGGGAATGGCGGTAGCGGAGGCTCCGGTAATAATGGCGGTATTTCCGGTGGCAGCGGTTCGGGAAACAACGGCGGCGGTAGTAACGGCGCATCGGATAGCGAAAACAACGTGCGTTTCCTTGATAACGTAAGCCTTATGAACGACCTTGCTTACGAGCTTGTGAACGGAAATGCTAACGCCTGGGCGAATATTGCCAGAGATAAAGGCATTATTAACAGTAAGCAGCACACCGAAATAAAATACATAGTGGCGACCAGAAACTGTATTGCTCACGGCTCGGGAGATACTGTAAGAATTACCGCTGAGCTTGTAGCCAGTGCGAGAAATTATTACGAGCTTATGCGTCGTACTGCGTCGCAGATTAAATAAATCGGATTAAGCGACCGGATTAAATCAGTTCTTTGAAAGCGGTTGCAATAAGCGATGCTTTGACTGAAAAGGTAAAAATACTTAATCGATGGTTTAATTGAAAAGGAAAAATGCTTAAACGGTGCTTTAATTGAAAAGTTAAATACATAAGCGGCGGATTTAGTAGAAAGCGAAAAATATTTAAGTAAAGATTTAAATTGTAAATAAAAATATTTTATAAAGAGGTAGTTATGTTCGGTTCAAAGAAAAACAAAAAAAGCCCCGAGGAGATAAAAGCCGAAAGGGAAAACAAAATCAGAGAGGTTCAGAAGGGCCTTAAGCTTCAAATCGTTCAGTTAAATAAGAAAAAGGACAACGCTTTTTCTAAGGTTGTTGAGGCGAGAAATAAAGGTCTTGCCTCTCAGGAAAAGCAGGCGAGAGGTCTTCTTAAGCAGACTATGGCGGCGGGCAAGCGTGCCGAAGGAATGCTTATGACTCTTGAACTTGCCATGGAGTCCAGAGATCTTGCGGAGCTTAACACCGAGTTTCTTAAGGGAATTTCCGTTCTTTCCGACGACATTGTATCGGCAAGCAAGGGCAGCGCAAACGTAAAGCAGGTTGAGGAAAAGTACAAGAAGGCGATGTTCAAGATGGAAAAGCAGAAGGAGAACATCGACGAGATGATAGCCGTTGGAGAGTACAGCTCTGCCGTGTCTGTCAACGAAGATGAATATACCGAGTTTGACGATGAGATAGATTCAATGCTCGACGACGTGAATCTTGCGAATTCCGCTCTCGGATTTAACAACAGTAACAGACAGAAATTTTAATTAAGTTGGACGAATGACTCCGTTGTGCTTTTAATCCGAAGTAAAAAACGGGTTAACGGCACGCGATTAAACACATTAACAAAATACATTTAAAAGAGAGGAATTTAACGTGGCTAAAAGTTACCGTGAATTTAAAAAACAGCTCGAAATGAAAAAGGAGCAGACGGAAACCTTAAGAATGCTTAACGGAGCGGTTTCCACACTTTCCAAAAAGAGGGATTCGTACATAGAACAGGCAAAGACGGCCAAGCGTCTCGGAAATATGTCGCAGTATAACGCGATGGTTGCGCTTCTTAAAAACGCGATGTTCAATCTTGCGCAGGCGCAGGATATGGTTGCGAACTTCACTATCGCTAAGGATATGTGCGAGATGCAACAGATTAATAAAAAGTTTGTAAAATCGCTTGACAGCGTTATGAAAAACGTACATAAGACCTGTAAGGCAATAAACGTAAGCAGCAGCGAAAAAACATTTATGAAGGCTCTTTGTCAGCAGAATGTTACATCGATGCAGCTCCGTCAGGCGCTTCAGGACAACAATGCCGCGTTTTCCAGCAGCGTTGATACCATTTCCGACATTACCGACGAGGAGGTAAGCGGACTTCTTAACGACGGAATAAACGACGAAACACAGAGAATTGACAGCAGCCTTGAGGCGCTTGAGCTTGAGTTCTCCGCACCGTCGTCTTCTGCCGGAAAAGAGACTCCCACCCGTGCTATGGACAGCATGGGAATGGGCTTTGGCGGTAACAGTCAGTTTGCGCCGAACGGCAATGGTTTCGCACCGAATGGAAACGGATTTACACCGAACGGCAACGGTTTTACACCGAACGGCAACGGTTTCGCACCGAACGGCAACGGCTTTACACCGAACGGCAACGGCTTTGCGCCGAACGGCAACGGCTTTACACCGAACGGTAACGGTTCCGTACCGAGCGGTAACACCCCCGCGCCTAATGGAAATAACCCTGCACCGAGTGGTAACGATGCTAACAAGCCTCCTGTACTTCCGAGCGAAAAGAAGGACGGCAAAAAGTCCGACGGCGGAAATGACAAGAAAAACGAAAAGCCCGAGGATAAGATTCTTGGCGCAAACGGAGAGGAGCTCGGTGCTTCCTCCGAGTTCAAGTTCAACTGGGAGAGTCTGCCGAGTATTGGCTTTGACGATATAGCGGGACTTGAGGACGTTAAGGATATAGTAAGAGTTAAGGTTCTTCTTCCTCTTAAAAACCCCGAGGCGTTTGAAGGATACGAAAAGAAGAGCGGTGGCGGTATGTGTCTCTACGGACCTCCCGGAACCGGTAAGACTATGATAGCTGCTGCTATCGCGAACGAGATAGGCGCTAAGTTCTGTTCCATAAAGCCCTCCGACCTTCTTATGCAGGGTCTCGGTCAGACCGAAAAGGCGGTTAAGGCTCTGTTTGCTCAGGCTCGTCAGTTCCCGTGCGCGGTTATCTATTTCGACGAAATGGACTCTCTTACTCCTAAGAATACTAAATCGACCGCTGCAAGACAGCTTCGTTCCGAGTTCCTTGCCCAGCTTCAGGGTATAGATAGCTACAAGGAGGGCGAGGACAGAATTCTATTCCTGGTTGCGGCAACCAATAAGCCGTGGGATATAGACAGCGCGTTCCTCCGTCCCGGACGTTTCGGAACCAAGGTATATGTCGGTCTTCCCGATTATCCCGCGAGAGAATATATGATTAAAAAGCGTATCGAAAAGATACTTAAGAAGGGTGTCGTTGAGGTAAAGGACGACGTTAACGTAGAGACGCTCGCAGAAAATACCAACGGCTATAACTGCTCGGATATCAGCAACCTTCTTGACCGCATAGAGGAAATCTCTATTATCAGAGGAATTAAAACCGGCGAAAAGTATATTGCCGACGAGGACTTTACAACAGCTCTTTCTGAAATTCACTCCTCGGTACAGGCTGACGATATTATCAAGCTTAAGGATTGGCGTGAGGAAAACGACCAGTAATTTAACGTAAGCGGTTACGTTAAGCTTTTTTGGAAAACACGAGTGCCGAGTTTACAAGTTCACGGTGGCACTCGGTAAGCTCCTTTATTATTTGAAGATTATTGAAAGGAAATGTCATAAAATGGGTTATTCGGACGAATATTTCTATTCAATGTTTAAAAAATGCTACGAAGCGGCAATGAACGCAAAAAGCTACGGTAATCTTGCGGCAGCAAAAAAGAATTTTGCAGACGCCTCGGCGTATCTTTTACGCTTTGCGCAGATGTCTGCGGGCGGTAATAAAGAAGAAATGATTGCTCAGGCAAACCGCCTTAAAAATATTGCCGATATGATTAAGGTGCCGATTCAGCAGATGCCGGGCTACGGCGCGCAGAACGGCTACGGCGCAGGCTCTCAGGGCGGAAACGCTTACGGTTCTCAGGGCGCCTCCTTCGGAGGCAGCTCATACAGCGGAGATCAGGGGGACGGAAGCAGCTGCGCGACAGACGACGATATGTCGCAGTATTTCACCTTCTTTAACGCAGAGGACTTAAAAGAAGGCTTTGAAGGTGTTGTCGGTCTTGATGAGGCTAAGGAGGCGGTTACGGAATACGTAATTAATCCCATAAAATATCCTCAGCACTACAACTACTCCTTTGCGGATAACAAAGCGGTTCTTCTTGAAGGACCTCCCGGAACGGGAAAAACCACCTTCGCTAAGGCGGTAGCCAAGGAGATTAACCAGCCGTTTGCTCTTATCAACGTGGCTCAGCTTGTAAACTGCTACGTCGGTGAAACGGGAAAAAATATAGATAAGGTTTTTGCAGCTCTGCGCGACTACACCGAGAGAAATAACTGCGGCCTTACCGTGTTCTTTGACGAGCTTGACGAAATAGCAAAAAAGCGCGGCGGAGACGACAAGGCGTCTGCATCTGCGGTTCCCGCGCTGCTCCGTAACATGGACGGAGTAAAGCAGAATAAGAGCTTTCTTATTCTTGCAAACACCAACTGTATGGAGATGCTTGACGACGGTATTCTCGACCGCTTCAGAAAGCGCATACATATCCCTCTCCCTGATAAGAATATGAGACTTGCATTCTTCAGAAGTAAGCTTTCCGAGCTTGAGGGCGAGTACATAGGACAGCTTGACCTTGAGGGCTTTGCCGAAATGTCGGAGGGCCTCAGCGGAAGAACCATTACCTATATCTGCGATGACTTTAAATATTATATTGGAGGAGTAAAGGCGGGAATAAAGGACGGAAGCGACCTTAATTCCGTTATATATTCCGCTATTGCCCAAAGACTCAACTCTTTACATTCATAATCAGGGCTGATTTGAAATACGCTGCGGAGAAACGGAAGCAGAAAAAACGCTAAAACGCTAAAACGGTAAAACAAGGCGGCAGTGTCAGTCAAAACGGAAATAGAAACGTATTAATTATATAATTTAAAACGGACTTAAGCTTTGTTATAATCCAAAGCTAACTGAAATTTAATTATAATCCAAAACGAAAGGATCTGAAATAGATGAAAATATGCTCTAAATGTGGGTTCAGCGCGGAAGATGACGCACGTTTTTGTACATCGTGCGGTACTGATATTTCTGCCGTGCCTGCGTCAAGTGCGCACGAAGGCGAGCAGAATGGCGTTATGTCGATATTTTTGAAATACGCATCTGTTTTAAACGAGGCTCAGCTCTATAAAGTAGCGGTTGCCAAGGAGATGGGAGTTATACAGAGCGCTCCGGGAGAGGTACAGGAAATATACCGTGTGCTTGCCTTCAGAGGACACCTTGACAGTATGTACAGATACGCCGAGCTTTGTATTGAGGGAGGCGACAAGCTTACCGCCTATAAATGGTTTAAGGTTGCCGCGGACGCGGGACACGTTCCGAGTAAAACCCGCCTTGAAAGCGAGGACTTTTTCGACTCTGTGCCGACACACGCCGTAAGCTCTCTTGCGCCGGAGTCGGACTCGAAGGCAGGAACCGTTACCGTTACGATAAACACCGAAGCGGCTCTTGAAAACCCGAACAGACAGATAGAGATTCCGTCGTCAAGCGGAGATTTCGTAACCATGGTAAACGACGCTATGCGCGGAGTTGTTATGATAACTGCTATTGAAACCAACGGGGGCGTCCGTATGGTAAGCCGCGGATCCGGATTTATTATAGACGGACTTGTTATAACCAACGCTCACGTAGTAGGAAGCAACCCGTCCTGTGTTCAGGCAAATTTTGAGCCTACGGTTGACTCCCGTACATACAATCTTTTACCGCTCACCATTTTGCCCGAATACGATATATCCATTCTTAAATTCACAAATTATAATCCTACGAAGCAGTTTAATCTCCGTATAGGAGACGTTAAATTCGGAGAGTCGGTTTATACGATAGGAAACCCTCTCGGAGTTGGACTTAGTGTTTCGAAGGGTATAGTTTCAAACCCGAACAGAAAAAACACCTTCGGTAGCGCAGAGTATCATTCGAAGCTTGAAACTGTAATACAGACGGATATAGTATCTAACCACGGAAATTCCGGCGGAGCGATATTCGATATGAATAACAACGTTATTGCAATGCTCACCTTTGAGCCTTCAAAGAGTGAGGGCGGTATGTCGATGTGCGTTCCGGCTGAATATATAAAAAACATAATTAAAAAAGTTAAATAACATAAAAGGAGTACTTTAAAATGTTTGGTAAGCAGGATAAAATCAAAGAGGTTACTATTTCAACAAACGACGATTACGTAATCTGGAACGTTGACGTTTCAAACGTTGCCAGAGATGCTACGTTATACGTAGAGCAGGGCGCTCTCGGTATTTACATCGTTAACGGCGCTACCCGTTCGATAAACCCCTCCGGACGCTGGGTAATTAACGCTAAGGCTGACGAAAAGCTCGGAAACAGAATTCAGCTCGTCGGCGCTAACGCAGATAAAACTTACGAGATTTTCTGCGGTATCGGCGGAGTTCCGTTCAAGGATTTTGAAATTAATACCGAAACGGTTGTCGGCGCTCACGGAGAGTGCAAAATCTCCATTCTTCAGCCGTGGGTACTCTGTACTGTTCTCGGTAAAAACACCATTAAGCTTGAGCATATAGACGATTACATAAGAGCAAAGCTTTCCGAGCTTATGACGGCAAGTCTTGCAGAGGTTCTCGGAAAATACGACTATTCTTCCATTAACGCAAAGCTTTCCGAAATATCCGCAGAGATGAAGGATAAGCTTTTTGACGAATTTGAGAAATGCGGAATAGGTATTGAAACCTTCGCGCTTAAGGGCATTCACTTTAACGATGAATATAAGCAGAAGAGAACCGATTTCTTTGATAACGCCAACCGTAAAAAAGAGGAGAAGGAGCAGAGAAGAGAGAGAGAAAGAGCTCAGCGCGCAGAGATTGACGCTATTAACTCTCTTGTCGGAAACATTCAGCCTCCGAACTCTCAGGGTGGCGGAAACACGGCTCAGAATTTAAATAACAATAATAACGCAAACGGCGTAAACGTACCTGTAAAGTACTGCCCGAGATGCGGCATGAAGTGTTCGGCGGACTCTATTTTCTGCTCCGGATGCGGCAAAAAATTAAACTAATTTAACATATTTGGAGGAAATGAAAATGGGTCTTTTCGGAAAAAAGAAAAACGATATGACAAGCCTTAACGAGGCGAATAAGCAGCAGATTATCTCTGATATAAGCAACATAATGCGTAACAGCCGCGGAGAAGCTACCGCGATGCTTAAGGATCTCCAGCTTGAAATGCAGTCTCACGGAGCATCTGGCTCCGAGGAGGTATTAAAGCAGGATATGCTTATAAAGAAACTTCTCGGCGAGGTGAACGCCGCTGTTATAAAGGGACAGGATAGCATGGTTATTACCAAGCTTAGTCAGGTAAAGACTGCCGTTGCAAACAGAAAAATAAACTGTGGCTCGGGCGGACAGCTTACCAAGAAGGATGCTAAGGCGGCAAAGGAGCAGGCAAAGCTTGAAAAGAAGCTTGCAAAGCAGGGCTTTAAGGTTGAGAGAACAAGAGCCGAGGAGCTTTCCGAGATAATTGCGAACGAAACCGCAAAGCTTGAGGATCTCCAGAAAACTATGGATATGCTCAAGGCGCGTTATCAGAAGAATCCCAACGACCGCTCGGTTATATCTCAGGCTAACACCGTAAAAATGCAGATTACCCAGACCAAGGAGAGAATCAACAGCTACGAAATTGAGCTTCAGAGAGAGAACGTTACTACGAGCATGCAGCAGGCTGTCGAGGACAACGCGTCCCTTATTCAGAACCGTACCGTCAGCGACGATCAGATCGACGTTTTACGCGAGAATATGACAGAGGCAAACGAGCTGAAGAAGCAGACTATGGCGCAGACACAGGCGAATATGGCTGTCTTTGGTCAGGTTAACGCCTTTGGAACCATGGGCGATCCCTTCGCGGAAACCGATTCTGTTGATTTCTCTAACCCCTTTGCGGAGGAGGGAGGCTCGGTATTCGGTACCGGTGCGCAGACCTCTCAGGCAAGACAGACTCAGTTCGGCGGCTTTAACGCTTCCGAGATGGGCACTGCCGCTATGGCACAGGATATCAATAAGACGAAGCAGTCGATTCAGCAGAGCATGGACGCGTACAACGACAAGTTAGACGATCTTTCGGACGACCTTTCTGACCTTAACGCACAGCTTAAGCCCTTACTTATAAAGCGTGAAAACGCAACTCCTTCCGAGTGCACGATACTTGACGGACAGATCGACCAGCTTAACGCGAAGCGCAACTCCGTTCAATATACTATAAAGCGTACCCGTCAGGCTCTTTCAACCCTTCAGGAGCAGATGAGTCTTATGGACAGACTTTCCACGCAGCAGGATCTCGATGCTACCAACGCAAAGATCCAGCAGATGACCGGCGGAAGATTTGCCGACTTCGAAGGACTTGCAATGTTCCTTAAGGATTCTGTTGCGAGAAGTAACGAGCAGCTTGAGGAAATCGGAACTGCATCTATGGTTGCCGATAGCGAGGAAATTAACATGAATACATTCTCCGGATCCAGCGCGGTATTTACCGACACAATGGGCAACAAGGACGAAAACAGATACGACGCGCTCAAGAGAGACCTCGGTCTTATGAACTAAGAACGGAATCTCGGTTTTGACTGTGTTCTGTGATGTTCCTAATATCTGTTTTATAAATTAGAGCTGATTTAGGACTAAAAACATCTTATAACCTTGGCTTATAAATATCGGTTTATAAACCGAAACAGGTTCCTATAAAATATTATAGGTAAGATTTATACACCTTTTAAGTCTTTACGCCGCGTTTTTGCGGCGTAAAGGTAAAGGACAGACAGCGGGGACGCTGTTTGGAAAGAGAGGAATTAACGTAAAAATGAATGCTGATTATATTTTAATTGCGGCAAAAACAATGTACGATAAAGCGGAGAGAGAGGCGGGGTGCGGAATGCCTTCCGCAGCGCAGTCGTACAGAGCCGCGGCAAAAAAATACCGTCAGGCAGCTGAACTCGTATCCGGCAAAAAAGGAGAATATACGGCTCTTGCCGAGGAATGCGAGAATAAGGCGAACGGTCCGTTTACAGCCGGCGGTAACAATAATACAAATGGTAGCGCAAATAATAACGGAAGTAATAACAGAAGTAGCAATAATTCGGGAAATGGTAAAAACAAGGGCGGAGATAAGCTTCAAACCAACGGCAAGGATGAAAACGGCCCTAAGGTTGAAGAGCCCGAGGAGCAGCTTACCGTTGAAGAGGCGCTTGAAAGACTTAACTCCCTCGTAGGACTTGGCGGGGTTAAGAAGAAGGTTACTGAGTGGGTTGCTCAGATCCAGTTCTTTAAGCTCCGTGAGGAGCAGGGACTTGCTGTTCCGGAAGGGTTTTCTTATCACCTTGTATTTAACGGAAACCCCGGAACCGGTAAAACCACCGTTGCAAGACTTATGGCGCAGATATACCGCGCTCTCGGAATACTTGAACGCGGTCAGCTCGTCGAGGTTGCGAGAAACGACCTTGTTGCGGGTTACGTAGGTCAGACCGCTATCAAAACGCAGGAGGCATGTGATAGTGCGCTCGGCGGTGTTCTGTTCGTTGACGAGGCATATACACTCGGCGGCTCCGGTGGAAAGGATTTCGGTCAGGAGGCTATTGACACCATTCTTAAAGCGATGGAGGACCACCGTAACGAGCTCGTCGTTATTATGGCGGGATATACCGGTCCTATGGCGAAGCTTATCGAAACCAACCCCGGTCTTAAATCCCGTTTCAGTAACGTTGTTGATTTCGAGGACTACACACCTGACGAGCTTATGAAAATATTCTCGGGACTTTGCAAAAAGAATAACTACGAGCTCAGCGCGTCGGCAAAGGCGACTATTCGTAGTAACTTTGAAACACTGTACGCAAACAGAGACCAGTTCTTCGGTAACGCGCGTACCGCGAGAAACACCTTCCAGTTTGCGGTTCAGAGACAGGCTGCGCGTCTTATGAAAAATGGCGTAGGTTCGATTTCCAAGCAGGCGATGATGACTATTGAAGCCGAGGATATTCCGGACATTAAGGATATGAAGTAAGACACGGGAAAGACGCGGTATTTACAAAGGCAGCTTACATAAACAAATGAAAAGAGTGAACGAAGCTTTTTTTCGCTTTGTTCACTCTTTTTTTTGCGTATTAAAAACCGAATATATTAAAATGAATATATTAAAATGAATATATTAAAATCAAATATATTAAAAACTGTATGCGTTAAAACTGTGGGTATAAAACCGTTAAGCAAGTGGTTTTACAGTGCCTCTGAAAAGCGTCCGTAATTTAATAAACGTTTTTGTCCTCACGGTAACGGCGCCATACGTTTTCAAAGAAATCGTCGTCTGCGGGAAGAGGACGGGCGTCTCTCCAAAAGGCAATGGGGGTATCGTTATCAAGATATACCTCCTGCACCTTGTCTCCGCAAATTGTGCCGCCGGAGATAAAGCGGAACTGTTCTTCAAGGCCTTCGCCCTTTTCACCCTCGGCGTTATAGTAAAGCGCGGAGCCTCTCGTTAAGCCTACCGTCTTGGTAAAGTCAAGCATAGCCGTAAGAGCAAGCGCCTGAACGTAAAGCAGATCAAGAAGCTTATAAACTCTGTAAAGACCGCCTACGCTGTCAACTCCGACCTCGGCTGAAAACGTCTTGATTTCGGAAAGAATTTCCGAAAGTGCCTTTTCCATGTTTTCGGGGTTACGTATAGCCGCGCCGCAGTCGCTCATACGGCGCTGAGCCTTTTTGATTTTTTCGATAACGTTGTTCTCGTTTGCCTTTACCGCGTTTACGAGAGAAACCTGCTTTTCAACCGCGTTTCTCGCGAGTTTTTCAAGCACCGCCTTTTCGGGGAGGGCTCTAAGGGGCGTTTCGGAAATGTACTGTGCCGCGCGGAGAGAGCCTACCTGACCTGCGTTAAGCGCGCTTCCTCCGGGACGGGTTATACCGTGGGTTCCCGCGCACTCGCCTACCGCGAACAGCCCCTTGATAGCGGTCTGCCACCAAAGGTCAACCGCAATGCCGCCGTTGTTATGCTGAGCGCAAAGCGCGATTTCAAGGTATTCCTTAGTTATATCAAGCCCTTTGTTTTTGTAAAGGTCAACTGCGGGTGAGTTCATTTTAAGGAGACGCTCAATAGGTGTACCGAAGCAAGCCTCTGCCTTACAGAGGTATTCGTAAGCCTCCGGCGAAAGCTTTTTGTAGTCTATTTCGTCAAGTCCAAAGGGGTTTTTAGTGTAGTCGAGATATACGCGTCTTCCGCGGAGTACACATTCTCTGTAAACGAGAAGGTCAACGACAGAGGAGCCCGTCTGCGCCTTGCGGCTGTCAAAGGGCCACTGATAACCCTTTAAGAATACCATTGAAAGGGCCTCGTAAATATCGGAGTAGTACTCGGTGAGGAACTCGTATTCTCCCCCGTCAGCGTCAACCGAAACAAGTCTCGGAAGCACCTGCATATAGGTTCCCGAAACGTTCCAACGGGGAGATATCGAGGCAAGTCCGTACTGCCATTCGGTCATATTCTGAAGATGAGCGCCGGCGAGAATTGCAAGACTGGTGGTTCCCGTATGTCCCTGAGGATAAACGCTATCAGCGTAAATTCCTGCGGGGCCTCCCGTCGCTAAAACTACGTTCGGACAGTAGAATACGGTAAACTCTCCCGTTTCCTTTTCAAGGCAGACAAGACCGATAACGCCGCTATCGTCCTTAAGTATCTCTACCGCAAGGAGATTATTATGCACCGTTACACCAAGGCTTTCGCAGTTTTTTTGCAGAGCCTCGGTCATAAACTTAGAGGTAAGCGGCCCTGCGGAGGTTGCTCTTGCGTAGAGGTCGTGATCGGTTTTGTAGCCGACGTATTCGCCGTAACGGTTGGTAGGGAATTCAACGCCAAGCTCACAGAGATTTAAAAAGCAACGTCCCGAAAGCGCCGCCTCGCAAAGCGCGTTGTCTCCGTCAACCGAGCCGCCCGAATAAAGGTCTGCGGCCATCTGACGCACGCTGTCCGCATTGCTTCCGCCAAGACCGAGCTTGTAGTACGTCTGCTTGTCGCTTCCCGTGTTACGGGAGGTTCCGGAGAGCACGTTTTCGGTGATTATGGCGACGCTTTTTTTACCCATCTGCGTTATTCTTGCCGCCGCGTTATAACCTGCGGCACCTGTACCGATTACAACGGAATCGTAGTAAAAAGACTTGAAATTCATTTTTGAAAATCCTTTCTTTTGGAAAAGCACTTGTTTATTTTAAAGGCTCTCGGTAGTCTCCTCCGAGAGCCTTTATATTTTTTGTATTAACATTTAAGCTGAAAGCATTACCGTTAAGCTAAAGCATTGTCGTTTAAACTATAAGTTTAACCTAAGGTTCGGTAAAGCATGTAATTAATACACGCCCCCGATTAAAGCCTACGGATATGGAAGCCGCCGTCAACGTCTATCGACTGTCCGGTTACGTAGGGGAGAGAGCCGTTGCAGAGAGAAAGAACTGCCGCCGCAATATCCTCCGGTCTTCCCCAACGCTTAATGGGAAGAATTCCGTCCTCAAATATCAGCTTGTCGTACTTTGCCTGAACGGTAGCGGTCATTCCGGTAGCTATAATACCGGGACGAATTTCGTTAACGGTAACCCCGTACTCCGCAAGACGGTCAGCAAAGAGAGCGGTTATCATAGAAACACCCGCTTTTGAAATGCAGTATTCTCCGCGGCTTGTCGAGCTGGTGTAAGCTGACATAGAGGAGATGTTGACGATAGCGCCCTTACAGTCGCCCTCGTTCTCAATAATCTTATTTGCGACAGCCTGAGTAAGGAAAAGAGTTCCTTTGGTGTTGATGTTCATAACGAAATCGTAGCTTTCCTCAGTCATTTCGAGAATGTCTGCTCTTACTCTTGGAGCAACACCCGCTACGTTTACGAGGATATTGATTTTGCCGTACGTATTAACTGCCGCATCAATAACCTTTTGTCTGTCGGCAGATTTGCTGAGGTCTCCCTGTACATATGTGAATTCTCCGTCAAGAGCCTTCGGCATCGAGGGAGCGATATCCATTCCTACTACGCTTATTCCGTTTTCGAGAAGCTTCTCGGCAACCGCAAAGCCTATTCCGCCCGCTGCGCCGGTAACTATGGCAACCTGTTTCATGATTTTTTCCTTTCGCTGTCTTTCAGACCGGTAAATTTTGTTTCCAGAAATATTTAAAGGGTATTTTTATCTGCCGATTCCTTCATGCGTATAACTGCGCGGAGCGGATGAAGCTCCGTTTCGCTGTCAAACGGCATAGGGGCTCCGTCGAGAAGATGCTCTGCAAGGAAATGAAGGAAGGGCTTTGTGGGCGTGTTCATATTGGCAAACTCACCGAGGTCTCCCTTGTCGTTCCAAAGATGGGTGCGTCTTCCGCCGTCGGTAATTTCGATAACGCCCTTGGTTCCGAATACTCTTACCGACTCGTTGCCCCACATTCCAAAGGAAGCGGGATTGCAGTAGTTTATACACGCGGAAGCTACGGCGCCGTTTTCAAGCGTCATTGATACAGATGACGCCATAACGAGGTTTTTCTTAAAATCGGGTGCGCCCTTCGTTGTTTCAAACGCATTGACTCTGTCTATTTTTATTCCGCAGCAGTGCTCAATAAATCTCATTGCGTGAATACCTGCCTGCCGGGTAATACCGCCGTCAACCCTTGCGTCCTCGGGTCTGGCATTAAAGCCGTTCGGGTAGGATTTCTGGACATATACCTGAACTACCTCTCCGATTTCTCCATCTTTTATAAGCTTTCTCATTGTGTCGTAAGGCTCAAAAAAGGTGGTGTCGGCGATTTCGTGGAACTCTGCCTTAGACGCCTTTTCAGCTTCAAGTATCATATCGAGTTCAGCCTCGGTAAGCGCCGCGGGCTTTTCCGCGTAAACCGAAACGTTTGCTTTAAGAGCTTTTATGGCATCGTTTGCCTGCTCGGCGCGGATAGGGGAGCAGAGACATACGAGGTCAATGCCGCCCTTTTCAAGCATTTCGTCAAGTGTGTCGTAAATTTTAAGCGTTTTGTTCTGGAAAGCCTTATATTTTTCAAGACGGCTTTGTGGAATAGCAGACGCTGCAGTAAATTCTATTCTGTCATATTTTTCAAGAAAATTCCATATCTGGTGGCCGTTTGCGCCGTAAATTCCAACCTTTAACTTTGTCATAAGTCAGCTCTCCTTAACGAATTTTTCAAGCTTTCCGACAGCGGGGGCTTCGTATATCTCGTGCATAAGCTCGTAAAGTCCGTCAACCACCGTGGTATCGTTTGCAACGCGAGTGTTTTTAAAGTTCATTATCTCACAGTTTTTCTGTATGTAATTTATAACCCTTGTCTGAACGGAAGCGCCAACGAGACCGCAGTAGTCGTGAGACTCACCCATACAAAGTCTTACCGCAACCTCAAGCTTGTAGCAGTTGGAGGCAACGTCTGCCTTTCCGTAGTTTATCGTTCTTCCGTCGCTAAGCTCACCGATAATCTCGCCCTTTTGTGCATCGGGAACGGAAACTATCCTTCCGTTTTCGAATTCATAGCAGAATACGGGTTCGGCAGTCTTTTCGGTAGCGTGGGAGGCGATAAAGTAGCCCTCTCCGCCGTCATCAAACTTAAAGCTTATAACAGACGTATCAAAGTTTTCTATGTTGTTTGCTCTGGCAAGCTCACCGTGGATAGAAACAGGCATTTTAGACGTTCCCATTTCGTCTCCGAGAACGAAGAACATATTGTGGAGATAGTGCGCGCAGGCGTTATTGGCTATGCTGTCGAATACAGGGGTGCCGTCTGCGGTGTACTTCTTACCTGCCCAACCGGTGCTGCGGTTGAAGTATTTTGCACCTCTCGGCCACAGAACGAGTGTTTTCATTGATTTAAGCTTACCATAGACACCGTTTCTAATATCTCTCTTCATATTGAGTATCGTCTCGCTGGTGGACCACTGGTAACCGACAAGAAGGAATTTTCCCGTTTTCTTCTGTACCGCAAGCATACGGTCAACGTCCTTTTCGTCAGCGCAGAGAGGCTTTTCGCAGAGAACGTTGGAGCCGCGCTCCATACAGTAAACGATTTGGTCGGCGTGGAAAGCGATAGGTGTGGAAAGAACCGCAAGGTCGGCGGAGTGCTCCTTATAGAAATCCTCAAGATTTGAATAAATCGGAATATTTCTTTCCTTGACCGCGTCTATTTTCTGACAGAACTGCGGATAAGGCTCAACAACTCCCACAATATTAATAAGCTCTTTGGTTTTTCCTTCAAGTGCCTCGGTTAAATGAACGTTGCCGAAGCCGCCTATTCCTACGAGGACGACATTAACTTTCATAGAAAATCTCCTTTTTGGTTTTATTGATTTTGATTTTAAAAAGAGAAAAATCTCGTGGTACGGGTGAAAGGACTCGAACCTTCACGTCGGGGACACCAGATCCTAAGTCTGGCGCGTCTGCCAATTTCGCCACACCCGCGAATGAAATGAGTGGGGGTGGCGAAATTTATTCGCACACACCCGCAGAAGGGATAAATGGGTAAGTGAAAAAACAATAAAAGAATGAAATGAGTGGGGGTGGCGAAATTTATTCGCACACACTCGCAGAAGGGATAAAGGGGTAAGTGAAAAAACAATAAAAGAATGAAATGAGTGGGGGTGGCGAAATTTATTCGCACACACTCGCAGAAAAAATAAGGGATAAACAATCCGGTAACCCTTTGACGCCGGATTGTCGGCGCCAAAGGGTACCTGCAACTGTCAAAAATTATACCAAAATTTTCAGAGTGTTTAAAATATAATACGAAAATGTATTACTTACTTTAAGCTCTTTTCAACTGCTTCGAAAAGACCGTTGATGTATGTCGCGCCAAGCGCTCTGTCGTAAAGTCCGTAGCCGGGACGTCCGTCTTCGTCCCAAATCATTCTGCCGTGGTCGGGACGTACGTAGCCGTCAAAGCCGTTCTCTACAAGCGCCTTGGTTATTTCGTACATATCAAGAGAACCCTTGTCGCTCTTATGTCCGCATTCCTCGAAGGATTCGTCCTCCATTATGAGAATGTTACGCATGTGTACGAAATGAATTCTGTTCATCTTGGCGTATTTTGCCATGAGTCTCGGAATGTCGTTTTTCTTTGATGCTCCGAGAGAGCCGGTGCAGAAGGTAAGTCCGTTAGCTTCGCTATCTACTATCTTCAGCATACGGTCAAGGTTTTCCTCGCAGGTGATTATACGCGGAATACCGAAAATGGAGTACGGCGGATCGTCGGGGTGTATTGCCATTTTGATTCCGACCTCCTCGGCAACCGGGATAACCTTCTTAAGGAATATCTCAAAGTTTTTCCAAAGTCCTTCCTCACCCATAGCACGGTATTCCTTTAAGAGAGCCGCCATTTCTTCCTTGGAATAGCTGGCGTCCCATCCGGGAAGCGAAATTTCGTCCGACGAAGGATCGATGTGCTTAAGCTGCTCCTGATACATAACGAGAGAGGTGGAACCGTCCTCTGCCATTTTGTCGAGCTGGGTGCGTGTCCAGTCGAAAACAGGCATGAAGTTATAGCAGATAACCTTAACTCCGTGAGCGGCGCAGCGGCGTACGTTTTCGCAGAAGTTTTCAAGGCAGCGGTCTCTGTCGGCATTTCCGAGCTTTATTGCCTCGGGAACCGGGACCGATTCAACTACCTCAAATTCAAGTCCGTTGTCGTTTGCCTGTTTTTTTACCGCCTCGATGCTTTCGTGGCTCCAAACGTCGCCCGGCTTTACATCGTAAACCGCAGAGACAACGCCGGTCATTCCGGGAATCTGTCTTATAAATCTGAGCGGAACTCTGTCCTGCTCACCCTGCCATCTGAAGGTCATTTTCATACTGTTAAATCTCCTTTTTAGGTTATATTTTTTCTTTTTTTGTAAATTTCGTTAAATTCGTGCTTCTGCTCGCCCTGTTTGTATCCGCAAAAGGTATCGAGGCAAACGTTGTGAAGCGCATTATATATGTTCCTTATGATAAGTGGGTTTTCTTTTTTTAACGCGGAGAGCAGCTTTTTCGTCTCGCTGCGTTTACTGAGGTGCTCATCGGCTTCCGCCTTTTCGGTAAATCGGCAGGCGCACTGTAAAAACGAAAGCTCGTTATAATCTCTCCATGCGCAAATTGCGCTTTCCTCTACGGTGTAGAGAGGGCGTATAAGCTCCATTCCCTCGTGGCTTGTGCTTCTTAGCTTCGGCGGCATTCCCTGAAGCTGAGCGCCGTAAAACATTGCCATAACCGTTGTTTCAACAACGTCGTCAAGATGGTGTCCGAGCGCTATTTTGTTACAGCCGAGCGACCGCGCGAACTCATATAGGTATCCGCGCCTCATTCTCGCACAGAGGTAGCAGGGAGATTTTTCAACACCGCTTACCGAGTTAAATATATCGGAGTCGAAAACCTTTATTTCGATTCCGAGCTTACTTGCGTTATCAAGAATTTTCTTTCGGTTTTCGGGAAGATAACCGGGGTCCATAACGATATATTCAAGGGAAAACGGTATTTCGGAAAATCTGTGGAGCATCTGCATAAGCTTTGCAAGTAAAGCGGAGTCCTTTCCGCCCGATATGCAAACCGCGATTTTGTCGTTTTCTTCTATGAGCAGATATTTTTTAACCGATTCAATAAATGGATTCCATATCGTTTTGCGGAATTTTTTATTAATGCTTCGTTCTATAAGCTCCTGCTTTGATAAAACCTTACTCATATAACCTCTTTTAAATCGCGGACGTGCTTTCTTGCGAGTTGTTAATTTCAATTATATCATTAATGGGGAGTAAAGTCAAGCATTTTTATTTAATAAAAATATTATTTTTACATTTATTTTAATATTTTTACATTATTTTGTGTTGACAAAATTTTTAACTTATATTATACTTTTATATGTGTGTGCGCGGCAAAGCTTGATAGCTTTCTGTAATTTTAGCGCGCAAACGCTTTTAATATCTGAATACGGAGTGGAAAAATGCAGACAGAAGCTAAAAGAAAAACATTAATTTGTCCAGGTTGTGGAGCGAAGCTTTTAAAGGTTACGGAATGCTTTGATTTAACGGTGGAATGTTTTTCTTGCGGATCTTCGGTTTCGGCAACTGTTTTAAGAGACGGAGGAATGGCTATTGATTATAAGCCGTGCTCCCGTGAATCCTTTTTCGTTGCCGGAAGCGGGCTAAAATAAAAAGTAATTCGACCGCGCAATTAATGGGAGACGGAAAATATGGATGTCAGGCTGGAAAAAATAACAAAAGAATATTATAAAACGGTTAAAAGTCTGTATTTATCCGCGTTTCCGAGGGAGGAAAGACCGCCGTTTTATATTCTTAAAAGCAGGGAGAAAAACGGAAAGGGTGATTTTTATATTGCAAAGGACGGCGAAGGCTTTGTCGGCTTTGCATACGTGATTCCTTATCTTGACACTGCTTATCTTTATTACTTTGCCGTTGAGGAAAATTTCCGAGGTAAGGGTTACGGAAGTGCTGTTCTTACCGAGCTTAAAAGGATATATGACGGAAAACGGCTCTATTTAGCCAGAGAAAGCCTCGACGAGAGCGCCGATAACTGTCAGCAGAGAGTAAAGCGGCGAGAGTTTTATCTTAAAAACGGATTTGTTGATTTGCCGATAAAGATAAAAGAGGCAAGTGTTACGTTTGACGTAATGGGTATAGGCGGTATTATTAAAAAAGAGGAATACGACGCTATGATGACCGCCTTTTGCGGAAGGCTTTTAAGAAAGCTTGTCGATATGCGTCTTATTGAGGAATAGATTTTTCCGAAAAGCTTTTGCGATTTAAAACGAAAAAACGGTTGTTCTTTTTGCTACTGTCCGTGGGGGAAAAGCGGTGATTAAAATGAAAAAGGTTATTGTTATAGGTTCGCCGGGAAGCGGAAAAAGCACGTTTTCAAGAAGGCTTCGGGACAAAACCGGACTTCCGCTTTACTATCTTGATATGATATGGCATAAGCCGGATAAAACCAACGCTTCAAGGGAAAGCTTCGACCAAAGACTTGGTGAGATACTTCTTAGCGACAGCTACATAATTGACGGAAATTACAGCCGCACGCTGGAAAGACGGTTTGACGCGTGCGATACCGTGTTCTTTATGGATATTCCGACAGAGGAGTGTCTTAAAGGCGCTGAGGCGAGAATAGGGAAAAAACGGGAGGAGCTTCCGTGGATCGAGACGGAGCTTACACCGGAGTTCAAGGAATGGATACTTACTTTCCGCGAGCGCTCGCTTCCGAAAATTAACGCTCTTATAAAAAAACACAAAAATGAAAAAGAAATTTATATCTTCAAAACAAGAGAAGAAGCTGACGAATATCTCAGGGGCCTTAGTTAAGCTAAAAACAGTTGTTATCAGATTTTAAAATATAAAAAACGATGTACTATTAAACGCCGGATTAAAACGGGGAGCCATAAAGCTCTAAATTAAAAAATCAGGTTATAAAACACGGGTTAAAACGGCGCGTTACTAAACTAAAAAACAAAAAACGAAAGGATACGTTTGCTTAGATGAAAAGATGGATGAAATACGTCAGACCGTATTCAGCTTATTTTATTCTCGGTCCTCTTTGTATGATAATTGAGGTCATAGGCGAGGTGCTTATGCCGAAATATCTTGCGATGGTGCTGGGACAAAGCGTGGATGCGACTCCGGGATACAGTCTCGGTATAATGGCGCTTATGATACTTACTGCGCTGCTTATGATGGCGGGAGGTATGGGAGGCGCGTACTTCGGCGCCAAGGCGTCGGTAAATTTTGCCGCGGATCTGCGAAACGATATTATACCAAGGTGCAGGATTTTTCCTTTTCAAATATAGATAAATTCAGCGCGGGCTCGCTTGTTACCAGACTTACTAACGACGTAACACAGATGCAGAACTTTATTAATATGCTGCTTCGTATGTGCTTGCGTTCTCCCGGTATGATGATAGGAGCGCTCATTATGGCGGTAACGCTCCGTCCTTCACTTGCCGTTGTTCTTGCGGTTTCGATGCCCCTCCTTATTATTTCAATACTTTCGATAGTTTTCAGGGCATTTCCGAGATTTTCCAAAATGCAGGAAAAGGTTGACGGACTTAATAACACCGTTCAGGAAAACGTTACCAACGTAAGAGTGGTTAAGTCCTTCGTCAGAGAGGACTACGAAACTGTAAAATTCGGTAGAGCAAACAGCGATCTTAAAAATACCGGTATGTCGGCAATGAAAATAATGATACTGCTTTCTCCGGTTATGACGCTGTTTATGAACCTTACCGTAATGGCGGTAATATGGTTTGGCGGTAACATGGTTCTTTCCGAGACCGCTCCTATGCCTATTGAGGAGCTTTCCGCGTTTATTACGTACTGTACTCAAATTCTTACGTCGCTCATGATGATTACCATGATGATAATGATGTTTTCAAGGGCGATGGCCTCTGCAAAGCGTATAAGAGAGGTGCTTGACGAAACACCGGATATTAACGATAGCGAAGCCGCTAAAAAGGATTTAACCGTTACCGAGGGTGAGGTTGAATTTAAAAACGTTTCCTTCAAATATTATAAAACGAGCGAGGAAAAGGTGCTTGACGACATCAATCTTAAGATAAAGGCGGGCAGCACCGTCGGTATCATAGGCTCAACGGGAAGCGGTAAAACCACTCTGGTTTCTATGATCGCAAGGCTTTATGACCCCGACGAGGGAGAGATTTTGGTTGACGGAGTAAGCGTTAAGGATTACAGTCTTAAAAATCTCCGCGACGGCGTCGGAATGGTGCTTCAGAAGAACGTTCTTTTCTCGGGAACGATAGAGGAAAATCTCCGCTGGGGAGATGAGAACGCTACCGTGGACGAGTATAGCCGTTTTGCCGAATACGCGCAGGCGGATAAGTTCGTACGTAATTTCCCGCTCGGCTATCAGACCGAGATTGAGCAGGGAGGGGTTAACGTCTCCGGCGGACAGAAGCAGAGACTTTGTATCGCTCGCGCGCTGCTTAAAAAACCGAAGATACTTATACTTGACGACTCCACGAGTGCCGTTGATACCGCAACCGAGACGCAGATAAGACGCGCGTTCAAGGAGGAGCTCGACGGTTCTACCAAGATAATAATAGCGCAGAGAATAAGCTCTGTTAAGGAGTCCGATGAGATAGTGGTACTGAACGAGGGAAGAATTGTCGGCAGAGGTACGCACGATACTCTTATCGAAAGCTGCGAGGAATATAAAGAAATTTATTATTCCCAGTCAGAGAAGAAGGAGGCGTGAGTTATGGCAAGAACATTAGAACAGCTTCAAAAGCAGTATAACAGCTCCGCTTCAATGAATAAAAAGGGCGTTATGCCACCTCCCGGACCGAGAGGGAGACATAATCAAGGTATGGGCGGCAAGCCGAAAAACACCAAGAAAACGGTTAAAAGACTTCTCGGCTACCTTTCGGCGTATAAATTCAGGCTTATAATAGTCGTGTTTACCATGATACTTGCAACCGTTACGTCTCTTATAGGCTCGTTTATGCTCGCGCCTATACTGAACAGAATAGTTCAGAAGCCTAACACGGGTGCGCTTGCGACAAAGGCTGACGCGGTTATTTCGAGGTTTTATGACCTGTTTAAGCCGGCTCTTTACTCGGTGTTCGAAAACCACAGAGCGGCTGATATACTTATGTACGTCGTTTCTGCTCTTATCGTGCTTGGAACGGTTTACGCAATAGGTATTATTTCGACCTACATTCAGCATAGGGTTATGATGGGTGTTTCTCAGGGAGTTCTTGAAAAAATCAGAACCGATCTCTTTGAAAAGCTACAGCGCCTTCCCGTAAAGTACTTTGATACCCACCCCACGGGTGAGGTTATGAGCCGCTTTACCAACGACGTCGATATAATAGGAATGATGATTGACAGCTCGCTTTTAAACATCATTTCGGGACTTATAACCATTGTCGGAACCTTTGTGTTTATGCTTACTACAAACTGGATTTTAACCTGCGTTACCGTAGTCTTTATTCCGATATTTATTATGGGCGGAGGTAAGATAGCAAAGCACAGCAGAAAATACTATTCGGGACAGCAGGCAGCGCTTGGCGCGGTTAACGGATATATAGAGGAAACGGTAACGGGACAGAAGGTTGTTAAGGTTTTTACACGTGAAAACGAATGTATAAGCGAGTTTGAAACGCTTAACGACGATCTTCGCGACAAGCAGTTCAAGGCGCAGTTTTTCGGAGGAATTATGGGCCCGATAATGGGCAACACGGGACAGATAAGCTACGCTCTTACCGTCGGTATAGGCGGAGTTCTTATGTGTACCACCGGCTTTTCCGTCGGTGAGCTTACCGTTTTCGCGCAGTATTCAAGACAGTTCTCTTTCCCGATAAACAATATTTCGATGCAGATAACCTCTATCTTTTCCGCTCTTGCGGGCGCGGAGCGTGTGTTCGCCGTAATGGATAGCGACCCCGAGATTCTTGACGCTGAAGAAGCGGGAACGCCCGAAATAAAGGGAGACGTTGTGTTTAAGGACGTAAGCTTTGGATACGTTCCCGAGAAAACGGTTCTTAAAAACATCTCGCTTTACGCTCATCCCGGACAGAAAATAGCCTTTGTAGGTTCTACTGGCGCGGGAAAAACAACTATTACAAATCTTCTTAACCGCTTCTACGATATAGAGCAGGGTGAGATAACGATAGACGGTATTCCGCTTAAAAGCTTCGAGCGCGAGCATCTGCGCAAAAATATCGCGATGGTGCTTCAGGATACCCACCTTTTCAGCGGAACGATAATGGAAAACATCCGTTACGGTAGGCTTGACGCCACCGACGAGGAGGTAATTCAGGCGGCTAAAACGGCTTCGGCTCACAGCTTTATAATGAGGCTTTCCGACGGTTATCAGACAAAGCTTGAGGGAGACGGTACTAACCTTTCTCAGGGACAGAGACAGCTTCTTAACATTGCCCGCGCGGCACTTTCCAAGGCGCCTATACTCGTTCTCGACGAGGCGACGAGCTCGGTTGATACGAGAACGGAGCGACATATAGAGCACGGTATGGATAGGCTTATGAAGAGCAGAACCACCTTCGTTATCGCGCACAGACTTTCAACTGTAAGAAACTCAAACGCTATAATGGTGCTTGAAAAGGGTGAGATAATCGAAAGAGGAACTCACGAGCAGCTGCTTGAAATGAAGGGAAGATATTACGAGCTTTACACAGGAAAGAAAGAGCTTGATTAAAACTAAAAAAGAAAACAGCTTTAGGATAAATGCCTAAAGCTGTTTTTTGTTATTTGTTACTGTCGGAAATTATAACCGCGCTTGCCGTTGGTTCCTTCTCGTTTTCCGATACACCCGTAAGTCTTACCTTGCATATTTTCTCGGTCAGGCACTTTTTTCCTTCTGCCTTAACTCTTATAAAGTTTTCGGTGTGTCCGTAGAGGTAGCCGCTCGCGTAGGTTTCAAACAAAACGGAAAATTCTTCGCCGGAGTTTACGAGGTTCTCTATAATTTTTCTTCGGCTTTTCTCCACCGCCTCCGAGATTTTCTCGCACCTCTCTGCCTTTATCCTCTCGTCAACCTGCATAGGCATTTCCGCCGCCTCCGTTCCGGGACGCTTAGAATACGGGAAAACGTGAGCGGAAAGCAGAGAAAGCTTTTTGACGTTTTCAAGGGTGGTGTTAAAGTCCTCCTCCGTTTCTCCGGGAAAGCCGCAGATTATATCGGCGGTAAACGTTACGCCGGGAATAGCGGATCGTATAGCCTCGCAGTTTCTCATCAGCATATCGGTATTGTATCTTCTTCGCATAGCGTTTAACGTTTTAGTGCAGCAGCTTTGCAGAGAAAGGTGGAAATGCGGGCAGATTTTTTTAATATCCTTAATACTGTCGGCAAATTTTTGGTTTATAAACGCGGGGTTAACCGAGCTAAGCCGTATCCTTTCAATTCCGGGGATTTCCGACAGAGACTTCATAAGCTCCGTCAGGTTATACTGGTACGAGCAGGTTTCGATACCCGTGAGAACTATCTCCTTGTATCCAAGAGCTGCTACCTCGCTAACCTCTTTTATAACGTCTGACGGCAACTTTGAACGCACCGGCCCCCTTACCTTCGGTATTACACAGTAGGCGCATCTGTTCCCGCATCCGTCTTCAATTTTAATATACGCCCTCGTGTGGTCGGGCTTTTTTACCGAGTAGCTTTCGTACTCGTCCGTAGCGTCAAGCCGTCCGAAAATCGGCACGGGCAGCTCCTTGCCAACCGTTTCGAATACAGCTCTCGCCGCGTCAAGCTTAGAGGCGTTTCCCGAAACGTATTTTACACCCGGAATAGCGGCAACCGCATCGGGGTGAAGCTGAGACTGGCAGCCTGTAACGATTATAGGCGCATCTGGATTAAGCTTATGCGCTCTGTTAATCATTTTTCGTCCCTTTTTTTCGCTTTCCGCGGTAACGGCGCAGGTGTTTATTATATACGCGTCGCATTTCTCGGAAAAGCTTTTTATTACTACTCCGCGAGCTTCAAGATATTCGGATATGGCGCGGCTTTCGTATTGATTAACTCTGCAACCGAGAGTGCAGACAGCGACGCTTATTTTATCTAAGTCGTGCATTTATTTCTCCGTTCTGACCTAAAAATTACTTTTCGTATAATAAATATAACATAAAAGTCGGGAAAAATCAAGAGTGCGCGGAATTTTTAAAGGTGAAAATTAATTTCACATAAACATAATAAGGTATAATTTTTATTTCGACAAAAAATTTTATAGGAAAAAATGACGAGCGCCGCCGTTAAGAAATAGGTATAGAGCGATCTCGGAAAGAAGCGTATTGCTGCTATGTGATTTTTATTGTAACGCGGCGGTTTTTTATAACGCATAGTAACGAATGGGAAATTTTTTCTCATTCGTTTTATTTTTCCTTGTTAAAGACGCCCCTTTAAGGGTTAAATACACGGATTTATATGTTTGTTTTTCACATATGGCGAACAAATGTTCGTGTTTTGCATTGAGTACACGTTAGAAAAATGGTAAAATGGTTACAGCGGTAGAGAGAGGACGAAAGAGCTTAATGCGGATTTATACAACGCAGAGCCTTTTGCAATACGGAAAAGCTCGAATGTCGTAATTTGTCGAAGGACGAGGGAGAAATTTGAAGGGTGAGAAAAGGGAGCCGATAGTCAGCGAGAAAAATAATGAGGGAGCCTTGCGGGAAAAAGACTGTATTGAATGCAATGCTTTTACGGACTGCGTTGATGAATACGTCTGCTCCTTATGCGGTGAAATTATTTCCTCGGAAATATATACCGATAGGTTTCACGAGTTTCTTTGCAAACGGTGTCTTCTTCATTTGCATCGGATTTAAAAAAGAGGGGGAGTTACTTACGAAAGGGAATAGTGGTAGAAAATGAAAGACAAAAGCATAGGTCTGTCTTCGGGTTTTGACTGTTGTGGCGAAAATAAGGAAAACGAGTCTTCTTTAACGGGCTGCCAGTCTCTCGGCAGTGAGGTAGGCGCTTCGGAAAAGGTAAAAAAAGAGAGGAAACCTGCGAAAAAGAGAGTTAAAAGCAAAAAGGGTGCCGTAGCGGAAAAGCTCCGGCCGCTCAGGGTTGCGGCTGAAAATATAGCGGATATGCTTTCCGCTCTTTCGGAAGACGAGGAGCTGTTCGTAGTCTCTCAGGACGAAAAGCCACCGCGCCGTATAGATACCAAAACCCTAAAGGAATTTTCCTCCGTAATAAAAGAGATTACCGGTGTTATCTGCGAGCTTAACGGCATATCTACCGCCGGTGGCGGTGAGGCCGCCGGGGCGGTGAAAATTGAGTTCGATGAAGAAGCGGCGGCTTGTAGCCAATGAAGGTGAAGACAGAATTTACCGTGAAAGCAGAGGCTTGTAGTCTGTGAAATCAAAAGCTGAATTTTTTAATGGAGTATGAAACCGGTGAAATCAAAAAGAAATTTTACCCTTAAAATTCCACCGCCGTCGGAAAAGCAAAAACGTTTTTTTAAGTCGAACGCGAGGTTCGTCGGTTACGGTGGCGCAAGAGGTGGAGGAAAGTCGTGGGCAATGCGAACAAAGCTTGTTCTTTTATGCTTTCGCTATAAAGGTCTTAAATGTCTTCTTCTTCGTAAAACTCTTCCCGAGCTTAAGGAAAACCACCTCGTTCCACTACTTGTGCTTCTCGGTGAAGCAGTAAACTATAAGGCGTCTGAACGATGCTTTGAATTTCCAAACGGCTCCTACTTAAAGCTTGGATACTGCGACAAGGAAGCGGACGTTTATAAGTATCAGGGGCAGGAGTTTGACGTTATCGGTATTGAGGAATGTACCCATTTTACCTGGGAGCAGGTGAGCTTTCTTATGACTGCTAACCGAACCACGAGAAAGGATTTTTCCCCAAGAATGTTTTTTACGGGAAATCCGGGAGGCGTTGGGCACACGTGGTTTCGACGGCTTTTCGTTAAAAAGCTTTATAACCTCGGTGAAAGAAAAGAGGATTATGAGTTTATAGCCGCGACGGTTGACGATAACAAAATATTAATGGAAAGAAATCCCGAATACGTTACCGTTCTGGATTCTCTTCCCGAAAAGCTCCGTCAGGCGCACAGATACGGAAACTGGGACGTTTTCGAGGGACAGTTTTTCGAGGAGCTTAAGGATAACCCCGAGGGCTACGAGAGCAGACGCTATTCAAACGTTATAAAGGCCTTTAACCCGCCGAGGGACTGGAGAATATTCCGAAGCTTCGACTTCGGTTACGCAAAGCCCTTCAGCTGCGGCTGGTGGGCAGAGGACTTCGACGGAAGGGTGTATCGAATTTTAGAGCTTTACGGCTGTACGGGTACGCCTAACGAGGGTGTGAAATGGACTCCGGATAAGATTTTTTCCGAAATACACCGAATAGAAAACGAGCATCCTTATCTTAAAGGAAGGCAGATTTTCGGCGTAGCCGATCCGAGTATATGGGACGCCTCACGCGGTGAGGCGATAGCTGATGCGGCGGCAAGGCACGGGGTTTATTTTTCACCCGGAGACAATAAGCGTATTCCCGGCTGGATGCAGGTGCATTACCGTCTTTCTATTGATGAAAACGGATACCCCCTTATGTATATTTTTGATAACTGTAAGGCGTTTTTACGTACCGTACCCCTTCTTTCCTTCTCAAAAACAAGCCCCGAGGACCTTGATACCGACGGGGAGGATCACGTTGCAGACGAGGTGAGATACCTCTGTATGTACCTCCCCGTAAGCGCCCGTAAAAAAACGGCGGCAAAGGAGATACGCGATAATCCGCTGAATTTATAGACAGGCGTATCCTTATGCCGCAAATACAAATTTATACTTGTTTTTCTAAAAACGCTCAATACGGTTTTGTGAGCACAAAACAAAGATATTTTGCTTAAAATTTTATGCAGTTGCCGTTTGGCAACGGAAAGGATACTTTTATGCCCGATATTTTAAAAGGAGCCGCTCTGCTGAAAAAATACAGAAAACAGAGGAGCGCGCTGACAAACAGAATTATTCAGAACGAGCAGTGGTACAAATTAAGACATACCCGCTCACTTTCCGACGTGAAATACGTGCCTGCCTCGGCGTGGCTTTTTAACTCGCTTGCGGTTAAGCACGCCGATGCTATGGATACAATACCTACACCGTTCATTTCGGCAAGAGAGCCGTCGGATACCGAATCCGCAGAGGCGCTTTCAAAGCTTCTTCCCGCGCTTCTTGAACAGAACGATTTTCCGGGGATTTATTCAGCTATCTGGAACGATAAGCTTAAGCACGGTACCGGTTGCTACGGTGTATTCTGGAATCCCGAGGCACTTGACGGACTTGGCGAAATAGAGCTTAAACGAATCGACGTTCTTAACCTTTTTTGGGAGCCGGGGGTAAACGACCTTAACGGTTCGCCAAACGTCTTTCACACCGAGCTTCGCTCCGCCGAGGAGATTATGCGGCTTTATCCGGAGATAAAGGAGTTACCTACGGAGGAAGCAACCGAGACAAGCCGTTACGTATATGATGATGAGGTTGACGTTTCCGATAAAGCGGTTGTGGTTGATTGGTACTACAAGGCGAGAAGCCCGAGGGGCAGACAGATTATTCATTACTGTAAGTTCGTCGGTAAACACAAGCTGTACTGTACCGAGGATTTCCCGGAATACGAGGAAAAGGGAATTTACGACCACGGCAGATACCCTTTCGTAACCGACATTATGTATCCCATAGAAGGTTCTCCCTGCGGCTTTGGTTCTCTTGATATAATGAAGGACGCTCAGCTCCAGATTGACAAGCTTGACTTTGCGATACTTGAAAACGCAAAAATGTCGGCGACAAGACGTTATTTCATACGCGCCGACGGCTCGGTTAACGAGGAGGAGTTTGCCGATTGGACAAAGCCGTTTGTACATATTCAGGGATCGGGACTCGGTTATGAGTCAATAAGAGAGATAAAGGTCGAGCCGCTTTCCGATATGTGTATCCACGTTATTAATAACAAAATTACCGAGCTAAAGGAGACGTCGGGAAACCGAGACGTTACGTCGGGCGGTACCGAGGGCGGTGTTATAGCCGCGGCGGCTATAAGCGCGCTCCAAAAGTCGGGAAGTAAAATGACTAAGGATATGATTTCGGCTTCGTACAGAGCCTTCTGTAAGGTTTGTACTATAATGGTAGAGCTTATCCGTCAGTTTTATACCGTGCCGAGATGCTTTCGGGTTATAAGCCCCAACGGTTCGAAAAGCACGCCGGATTATCTGACCTATGATAACAGCTCTATAAGCGGTTTTAAGGGAATATGCGACGACGGGGGCGAAAGCTACGGACGCCTTCCCGCGTTTGATATATCTATATCCGCGGAAAAAAGCATACATACAAAGCGCGAGGAACAAAACAGTATGGCTAAGGAGCTGTACGAAATGGGCGTTTTCGCTCCTGAAAACAGAGAAGCGGCTCTTATTCTCCTTGCATCAATGAACTTTGAAGGCAGAGACGAGCTTCTTTCCAGAATTTATGACAGCGGAAAGGACGCAGATGGGAAAGGAGGCGGAACGGTATGACGGTAGTTACAAGCGGAAGCTATAACGACAGATATTTTTTCGAGGTAAGCGGACATGCCGTAAACGAGGATAAAAAGCTGCCCTCAGGCGCAGAAGCCGAGGGTACGGGTGAGGATTGCCTTGCCTGTGCCGCCGCATCTATACTTGTTCTTACTGCGGTTGAAAAGATAGAAAGAATGCAGAGCGAGGGAGCTTTTTTAAGCTCATGCGTAACGGTTGAACCCGGTTACGCAGAATTTGACCTTGAGGTACGAGAGGAAAGAGAAGAGGAGTTAAGTGTTATTTTCGATACCCTGCTCCTTGGATTTGAGCTTCTTGAGGAAAATTATCCGGACTGCGTAAGCGTTAAATAACTTTAATCGGTTAACGTATCCGAAATTTTAGCCCATATTTTGGGAGGAAAAAACAAAATACTATGGAAAATAACAGTATTAACACAGATAACGCCGCTTGCGGCTTTACTGATATATCGGGCGTAAAAAAGAATACCCCCTGCACTGCTCCGGAACAGCGTATGGAGGAAAAACGTCATGACGCCGATGACGTGAAATGCGGTGGAGGTTTTTCTGCCGTAGAAACAGGTGCCGAGGTCGGTGGCAGAGGAGAGACGAATCCTTCGCTATCAAATAAGGCAGAAGTCCTTGATGACAGTGCGGAACAGAAAAGGTTTGTGGTGTCGGATAAGGCAGAAGTCCTTGATGACAGCGCGGAACAGAAAAGGTTTGTGGTGTCGGATAAGGCGGAGGTCCTTGACGGTGGTGAGACTCGGAATGAGTCTATGCTATCGGATAAGATAAAAATCCTTGACGGCGGTGTGGGTCAGACGAAGCCTGTGCTGTCAGATTGGACAGAAGCTGAGGAGAACCGCGCCGATTCGTCGGCGGAAGCCCATAACTGCGTAAATTCCGCAGGCGAAGGCTCCGAGGCCGAAAAGGAGGACAAAGAATTTCTCGCCCTGATAAAGGGCAGATACAGAGAGGCGTACAGACGGAGAACCGAAAGCATAATTCGTCGCAGGCTGAAAAGCGTGAGAACGAAAGCCGACTCGGACTCTGCCTCTGTGTCGGAGATGCAAGGTGCGGTGCGCACAGCCGACGGCGTTTCCGACTTAAGCCGTGAAGGCAGCGCTGTCGGTAGAAATATTACCGATATTGTCAGTGGCGTTGATTACGGCGCTTCAGATGTGTGCGGTGCTTTAAATACGGGCAATAATGATCCCGTAGGAGGCGTTTTTGGTGGCGCGCAGATAAAAGAACGCGCCGAAATTCAAAAAAACGCCAACCGGAGCCGACCGAGAGAAAACGGTGTCGGCGGCAGCGTCGGAATGATTACCGGCATAAACGTTTCCGCGTTAAAGGGAAGCGATGTTCTTGAGCTTTTACGCAGAGCGGAAGCGGGCGAAAAAATCAAATTCAAATAATATAAGAAAGGCAGATTAAATGAAAAACAAAATATTTTCTCTTAAGCTTTTCGGAGCGGGCGATGTTGTAAACACCACCCTTTCCGATACCGACGGAAATAACCTTTCCGCCGAAATGAAAACCTTTTACGATAAGGCTCTTATAGAGCTTGCCTCTCCGAGCCTTGTTCACGATCAGTTCGGACAGAAGAGAAAGATACCGAAAAACGGCGGACGCTCTGTTGAATTTCGTTCTTTTTCATCTCTCCCGAAGGCAACCAAGGCTATTACCGAGGGCGTAACACCTACCGGCAACAAGCTGAACGTTACCGCTATAACCTGTACTCCCGAGCAGTACGGAGACTACGTTGAGCTTTCCGACGTTTTCGAGCTTACCTCTGTTGACAACACGATAATCGAGGCAACAAAGAAGCTCGCGTGTCAGGCAGGTCTTACCCTTGATACCGTTGTAAGAAACGAGCTTAACGGCGGCACGAACGTTATGTTCTGTCCTAAGGTTGGCGAAAACGGAGCAGAGACCGAGGTTATCGAAAGAGGCGCGCTTGACTCTACCTGTAAGCTTACCGTAAAGCAGATTTTTAAGGCTGCGGCAGAGCTTAAGGCGATGAACGCACCCAAAATCGACGGCTATTACGTAGGTATCATTCACCCCTACGTTGCTTACGACCTTATGCAGGAGGCGGGAGACCGCTGGATAAGCGTAAATCAGTACGCAAAGCCCGAAAATATACTTAGAGGTGAAATCGGAACGATAGGCGGCGTAAGATTCGTAGAATCTACCGAGGCTAAAATATTCGCTCCCGCTACCGTTCTCGGTAAAAGCTCTTTTGCCGTTGTTTCCGGTACGTCCGGTCAGAAAAACGTAAAGGTAAGCGGCGCTATTAACGGTCTTGACGATCTTCTTCCGATAGACGTGTATGTTGGCGGAGCTGCCAACAGGATAACCGCCGCGACGGTGTCCGGCGAGGAGACTACCTTTACTCTTGAAGCTGCTCTTGGAAAGACTCTTTCCGCAGGGGATAAGATTTTCTGCAAGGGCGGAACGAGCGAGGGACTCAGCGTATTTTCCACTCTTATTCTCGGCGCGGACGCTTACGGCGTAACCGAGATGGAGGGCGGCATTGAAAACATAATCAAGCAGAAGGGGTACGGAAACGATCCTCTTAATCAGCGTAGCTCGGTGGGCTGGAAGGCGTTTAAGTGCGCAAAGCGTCTCGTCGAGGAATATATGATAAGAGTTGAATCGGTATCCGCGTTCTCCGAAAACGCCGCGGAAAACTGATACGTAAAAATTTAAACACCTTCACGGGGCGGCGCCTTACTTTTCGGCAGACGCCGCCCCTTTTTCTTACGAAAGGACGGAAATAAAAAATGAATAACGGAAAACATATTGTTTTTATTCCCAAAAGAGGAAGAAACGATAATGAAAGATACGTCGCGGTAAACGGCAGACGTATGCTTATAAAATGCGGTGAAAGCGTCGCTGTGCCCTATGAGTTCAAGGAAATCGTAGAGCAGAGCCAGAGACAGGACAGAATTTCTGACGCTTACATTGCGGAAAACAGAAAAGACGACTGAAATATAAGGCAAAGGAGGAGCTAAAAATATGACAGTATCCGATGCTATTGACAGAGCGGAGAGCATCTACAAATACGGCGGCGGTTACAAGCGTCTCATTGAGTGGCTTTCGGAGCTTGAGGAAAAAATAAGTATAGAGCTTTTCCATGCAGAGGAAGAAAAGAAGCTGACCATTAAAAGCGAGCTTACCGCTCCAAATGCTTACGCGGAGCTTTATCCGCTTTATCTTGTAAAAAAAGCGACCTTTGCCGAGGGCAGGGCTGATAAGTATAACGACTACGCGCGTTTTTTTGAGAAAGCTTACTCGGAATATATCGATTACGTTAACAGGGCGAGGAAAACCGAAAAACCCGTTTACTATACAATTTTATAATACGGAGGGAACGCTATGAAAGAGATAAATGATTTATACGTCCCAAAAACCGCGGTTAAAAGTATTGACGGATTTAGCGGATTTTGCCTTGGTGAAAGAGGTGGCGGAAGCGTTCTTATACGCGCGGAAAACATTTCGGACAGAGCCTTCCCCTCCGTCTGTCCGAGACCGCGTCGCGCTACCCTCGGAAAATACGGTAAAATCACAGCGGCTGTTGCCGACACGCAGCTTGTAAGAATTGAAAACGGAGTGCTTTTTGACGGTGAAACGAAGATTATGGAAGGATATTTTTTCGATAACATAGAGCATAAAATTATGAAGGTAGGAAATTACTTCGTTGTTATGCCGATGTGCGCTTACTTCAGCATTGTTGACAGTACCGACTTCGGAATTGTCAGTTCGAGCTTTACAATGGGGACGGGCGGAGCTGAGATTGCTACCGTTGATAAGAATTTTAACGTAATATCCGAATATACCGTTCTCGGAACAAGGCCTACCGGAGCCCTGGACGGCAATTTATGGGCAAAGCCGAAGGAAGACGGTGGCTATGAAATGATGATATACGAGGGGCACGAATGGTATCCTTACGAAAGCTACGTAAGAGTGAAATGGCCTGCTCTTGCAAAAAATCACAGAGCAGGAGAGGTTCTTGAATGTACCGGAGTTGACAGGGAAATAGGAAAATATATACGGATTTCTTATACCGATGACCAGCACATATACTTTGCGGGAGCCGCGCCGCATTTAGAAAAAATAACGAAATTTTCGCTAAGTAGAAAAAGGCCAATACTTCAGCAGTCAACGCTGCTGGACGGAAGGATAGTGGGAGTTTTCTGCGGATATGATAATAACGGTAAATTTATAAGTAAGGCGTATGCGAGTGCGCGTAATAACCCGATTTCGTGGAGCGAATACGACGGCGCGCTGTCTGTCGATATAGGCGGCTGCGAGGAGTTCACCGCTATTACGGAATATCGCGGAGAGATTCTTGCGTTTACCGAAAACTCCATAGTCCGTCTTAAAATCTCGGATGAAAAAATAACCGCCTCCACAATTAAATGCGAGGGAGTAAAAAAGAGAGACGGAAAGAGCGTGGTGTGTATAGACGGTACCGTGTACTATAAAGGCAGGAACGGGGTTTACGCTTACGACGGAGCTTTCCCGAAAAAAATATCCTCGTCCCTTGATAAGGATTTGTTTTTTACTGTACCTGCCCCGCTCTCCGAGACTACATCGTCGGAGGAACAGCTTGGCGGCGACAGATTTATCGAACTGTTGCCCGGTGTTGAACTAGCCGTATGCCACTCTCCCGCGGGGGCGTATAACGGAAAATATTATATTCGTCTTGAAGGTAAAAAGGAAAAATCAAATATTTACGTTTACAATACCTTAACCAAATGCTGGAGCGTAGAGGACGATCCGGGGGTTACCGAGTTTTTAAATATGGACGGGGAGCTTATGGCAGTTTGTAAGGACGGAGACGGTTCAAAGCTTATTCTCTGGGACTATGACGGAGCGGATACGTCTAACGTTGAACGTTTTGCTAAAGACGGGTATCCTACTGTTGAGGACAGGGTAAGGTGGTTTTTTGAAACGGGTAAAACCTTTGCCGATATTAAAACCGGTATGTCCCCGACAAGAATATTTTTAAATGCAAGAATAAAGGCGGGAGGCTCAATCGGGGTAGGCTGTATCTATAACGAGGACAGCTCTCCGCGTAGAATAGTGAGCGTAAGCGACAGGCAGGACGGAGTTTTTGAAATACCGTTGGCGGTAACAAAATGCGATTCTGTACGTCTCGCGGTTTTCGGCAGCGGGGACGCTGAGGTTTTAGGATACGGCGTAGAGCTTAGCTCTTACAAGGGGTAAGGGCCGGTATCGGAACCCTTCGGCGACTTTACCTCTTTTAAATTTTGATGCAAAAAAATGAAAGGATAATTTAATTGAATACGGAAGAAATAAAAGAAAATATCCTTTTGAAGCTCAACGACCACGATAACCGTATTTCGGAGCTTGATCATAGGGTGAGCGGTCAGGAGGAGCAGATAAAGATTATAGGAGAGCTTTCGCTCAGCGTAAGAGAGCTTGCCGTAAATATGAAAAATATGGTAAGGGAGCAGATAAGTCAAAGCGAAAGAATTACAAGGCTCGAAAGGACTCCGATTACAAGATACGAAACTATAATATGCGCGGTTATATCGGCGATAGCAGGTGCCCTGCTCGGCTTGTTTTTTTAGTGCCGAAGAGCTGATTTTATAAGCTGATATCACGTCCGCCAAGTAACCCTTTACGAAAAAGCTTTGCAAAACCGCTGCGGTTAAAATCCTTTGAAAAGCGGCTTTGCGAAACCGCTACGGATACAATCCTTTATAAAATAACACCACGGATGCCAGAAAAGCTTTTGCATTATTGCTCTCAATAATTGACTTTTTTAAAAAAGGGGGCGCTACGGTTAAAATCCTTTAAAAAGCGGAAGCGGGAGAATAAATTTGGACTTCGACGCATAGACATAGATTAAACAAAAAATCAGCGAAAGAAAGTCGGAGGAGCAGTATGGTGGGTACGCAAAATATTTATAAGGATATAGCCGAAAGAACCGGAGGGGATATTTACATAGGCGTCGTGGGTCCGGTTCGCACGGGAAAGTCAACGTTTATAAAAAAATTTATGGAGCAGCTTGTTCTGCCTAATATGACGGCGGGCTTCGAAAGAGAAAGAGCAAGGGACGAAATGCCGCAGACCGCGGCGGGTAAAACGGTTATGACTACCGAGCCTAAATTCGTCCCCGATAAGGCGGTTGAAATTTCCCTCGGTGAGCAGGCAACTATGAGAGTTAAGCTTGCAGATTGCGTTGGGTACGTTGTTCCCGAGGCGCTCGGAACCGTGGAAAACGGGCAGAGCAGAATGGTTCTTACGCCGTGGTCGGAGGAGCCTATGCCGTTTGAGGCTGCGGCGGAGCTTGGAACGAGAAAGGTTATATTTGAGCATTCCACCGTCGGTATAGTCGTTACCACCGACGGAAGCATCGGAGAGCTTTCGCGAGAGGTTTACGTCGATGCGGAAAAAAGAGTTATTTCCGAGCTTAAATCAATAGGAAAGCCTTTTGCGATTTTGCTTAATTCGGCAGACCCGGGGAGTGAAAAAGCGGTAAACCTTGCGCTGGAGCTTGAAAAGAATTACGGTGCCCCCGTAGCGCTTGTAAACGCTACCGAGCTTAGCTCCGAGGACATACGTCATCTTATGGAGCTTTTACTGCTTGAATTCCCCGTAAGAATGGTTGACGTCGAGCTTCCGGCGTGGACTACCGCGCTTGAGCCGGAGCACTGGCTTATAAAATCGCTTCGTGAGGCGATAGGCGAGTGCGCGAGAAAAATCAAAAAGCTTGGAGAGATACCGTCGGCGTTTAACGCGCTGTTCGGACACGAGCATATAAAAGACGCTTTTATAATTTCAACCGAATGCGGAAGCGGTGTCGCGAGACTTCTGGTTAAGCTTAAGGAACCGCTTTACTACAAGGTTATAAGTGAGCTTACAGGCTTTTCTATAGAAAACGAGGAGGCTCTGGTAACACAGCTTAAGGAGCTTTCCGCTGTTAAGGAAAAATACGATAAGGTAGCAGCGGCTCTTGCCGAGGTTGAAAGCGGCGGTTACGGTATAGTTTTACCTGCGGTTGAGGATTTAACACTTGCCGAGCCGGAAATAATAAAGCGCGGTGGAGGATACGGGGTAAGACTTAAAGCGTCCGCACCGTCAATTCACATGATTAAGGCAAATATTGAAACCGAGATAAATCCCATCGTCGGTACGGAGCAGCAGTCGGAGGATTTAATAAGATACCTCTTGAGCGAATTTGAGGAGGACCCGAAAAAAATATGGAGCTCCAATCTGTTTGGTAAAACTCTTTACGAGCTTATAACCGAGGGGCTTCACGCAAAGCTTGACAACGTACCTGCCGACGCAAGAGCGAAGCTTGGCGGAACTCTTGAAAAAATAGTAAACGACGGAAGCGGCGGACTTATCTGCATACTGCTTTAAAAATATTTGAAAATTAAAAAGTAAAGGAGAAGCGATATGTTAAAATGTCCGTCTCTGCCCGTAAGGTACAGCGAGCTTTGTAAAAAGGAAGTAATAAACACCTGCGACGGCTGCCGTCTCGGATACGTCAGCGATCTTGAAATAGATACGATGTGCGGCAGAATCAACGCTATCTTCGTGCCGAAGCCGCATAAGCTTTTTGCTAAATGTCAATATTACGTAATACGCTGGGAGCAGATAGAAAAAATCGGCGCGGATATGATACTTGTAAAGCATTCAAGACCGATACAAAAACCTGAGTGTTAACTGTACCGCTTAAACTGAAAATATAACTTAAAATAAAACGACGTTTTGCATAAATTTCCATTTATAATTTTCTCCGTAGCGTTTATAATACTAACAGAGCGAGGCGAAGCGGCGCAAACGAATTTTGCGAAAACGCAATTTAAAGCTTGATGCCAACGCAGCTCAAATATTAGAAAACGATATGATTTTAAAAAGGAGAAAACAAAATGGCAAACCAGATTCTTGTTTCGGATGCTAAGGAAGCTCTCGAGCGCTTCAAGATGGAAGCTGCGAGCGAGGTTGGAGTAAACCTTAAGCAGGGTTACAACGGTGATCTTACCTCTCGTCAGGCAGGTTCCGTAGGCGGTCAGATGGTTAAGAAGATGATCGAGAAGTACGAAAACGACCTTAAGGCAGGCAAATAAGCAAAAACAAAAAGGTTTTTAAAACAATAAAATCAAACGGCAGAGACCTTGCAGAAACGCTCGGTCTCTGTTTTTTTGGATATTTTTATACAGCTTAGCATTCTGCCTTTAATCAATAAAACAAAATTTATTTTTATATTTAATTAACAAAATATTCTTGAAATAATCTTAGAATATGATAAAATATATAGTGTATAGAAGTAATGTTTTGAGTTCGGCATATTGCGTTGTACCGGCTTTTCGGAAGGGAGATTTTCTTTGCACAAATGAAATTTAATACTAAAAGGACCATGCTCGTTGGTCTTGCGTTTATGACAATATCTTCTTTTTGGCAGCTCTACAACAACGAGATTCCGCTTATGCTTCAGGATCTTATCGGAAGGGATAAGCAGCTTGTCATAAATACGATAATGACGCTCGATAATCTTTCGGCGCTGTTTTTGCTTCCGTTTTTCGGTATGGTTTCCGATAAAACGCACACTAAAATCGGAAAACGAATGCCGTATATCATTTTTGGAACGGTCTTATCCGTTATCTTTATGATGATGCTTCCGGTTGCATACGCTTATCAAAAGAACATTCTGTTCTTTATTGCGGTCGTTGGAGTTCTGCTCTCAATGTCCGTTTACCGTTCTCCCGCGGTCGCGCTTATGCCCGACGTAACGCCAAAGCCGCTCCGCTCAAAGGGGAACGCTGTTATAAACCTTATGGGAGCTATCGGTATTATAGTCGTTCAGGTTTTGACACTGCTGCTTAAGGGAAAGCAAAACTACGGTAAGCTGTTTATAATCATAGCCGCGTTTATGCTTGTCAGCATTGTAGTTATGGCTATAAAAATTGACGAGAACAAGCTGGTTTCCATGATGCCTCCCGAGGAGGAAACCGAGGAGGAGAGGGTTAACAGGATAAACGCCGGTGTAAAGGTACACGCAAGCGTAAGGAAGAGTCTCATTTTCCTTTTTATAAGCGTTTTCCTTTGGTTTATGGCGTACAGTGCGATAGAGACCAATTATTCAAGATACGCAAGCGATATATGGCTGCTTGATGACGGAACCTACGTTCTGCCTATGCTTTTTGGAAGCCTTGTGGCTCTCGTAAGCTTCCTTCCGCTTGGAGCTGTTTCGCAAAAGTTCGGAAGAAAGCACACGATAATAGCCAGTCTTATAATACTGTTTTTCGCGGTTCTCGCGACCTCGTTTATAACAAAGTACAGTATTTTAATTTACCTGCTTTTCGGACTTATCGGAATAACCTGGGCGGCGATAAACGTAAACTCGTACCCGATGGTTGTTGAAATGAGCAAGGGAGCCGATGTCGGAAAATATACGGGACTTTATTATACCTTCTCAATGGCGGCTCAGATAGCAACCCCACTCGTTACGGGACTGCTTTTCGACCTGCTTCCCGCAGGACTCAGGGTTCTGTTCCCGTATGCAGCGTTTTTCCTGCTTGTCGGACTTATAACCATGATTTTTGTTCGACACGGAGACGGAATGAGCGAGCATGAGGTCGAGCTTATGCAGGAGCAGGCTATCGAGGCGTTTGTGCACGGCGATCAGTCGGCGTCCGGTGAATAAAAACACTTAAAATTCGATACATTTATAAAACAGTTGTGGAGGAAAAATATGAAAAAAAGAAACATCGCTTTAGGAGTTATGGCGGGAGTTACCGGCGCATATCTTTATTCCATCTGCCCGAGACTTAAGGACAGAGCGAATATGAAGCCCTTTACGGAAAATAAGATTTACGCTCATAGAGGTATGCACGGCGGAAAAATAGGCGAAAATACACTTGAGGCTTTTGCTAAGGCAGTTGAGAACGGCTACGGTATAGAGCTTGACGTTCGCGTAAGCGCGGACGGACAGGCGGTTATAGCGCATGACAGCGCTCTTTGGCACGATTCCGGAGAGGGAAAGAATATTTCCGACCTTACCGCAGAGGAGCTTAAGGGCTACGGAGTTCCGCTTCTCTCCGAGGTTCTCGCTATCGTTGACGGAAAGGTTCCGCTTATCGTTGAGCTTAAGTGTGAGACTAAAGACATTTCTATCTGTCCGATAGTCGCCGAGGTTCTCGACGAATATAACGGAGACTACTGTATAGAGTCGTTTAATCCCTACGTTCTGAAATGGTACAGAGAGTGCCGTCCCGAAATTGCAAGAGGACAGCTTTCCACTAAATTTGACGATTGCAAGAATCCTAAGCATTTCTTTATTGAAAACCTGCTTGTAAACAGAATTTCAAGGCCTGATTTTATCGCTTATAACCACAAGGCTCCGTTTAATCTTTCCCTTGCGCTTTGCCGTAAGCTCTACAATACTCCCATAGTTGCGTGGACTATTGAAAGCGCCGAGGAATGGAGCAAGTGCGCTGATAGATTTGACGCGTATATTTGTAACGGACTTCCGAAAAAGCGCTCTAGGAAAAAATAAGAAACGAAAAAAACTGCCGAAATTTCGGCAGTTTTTTTATATTTAAATAAAATTATCGTGTATAAAGCGGCAGTGTTTTTAATCTGTGCGCGTTGCTTTGTAAACATAGGCGTTTCCTGCTTTTCCTATGCGTTTTACAACGCCAAGCTCTGTCAGAATAAGAAGCGTCAGTCCGGAAAGCTCGCGGCTTATTTTACAGATAGATGCGTATTCGGCAGATGTGAAAAGCTCGGGAAGAACGCTCGGTAAAAACGCTTCATAGTCGGAAGCGGAAGAAAGGGTAGTGTCATCGATAAGTCTTGTCGGAACAGTCTCGGAGGAGAGCGTTTCCGCCTTTTTTCTGCCCTTTTTTGACGTCTTTATTCTGATAACCCTATGCTCCTCTGTTTCAAGGGTAATAAGGCGCAGACGGAGTTTTTTTGACGTTATAAATTTACGTATTCCGTAAAGCTCGGGAAAAACGTGATAAGGCGTCATACGCTTCGTGCTTTTTCTTACGGTTACCTCGCCCGTGTCCGCATCGGTAAGATATAAAAGCTTTTTCGAAATTATCGGAAACACAAGGGTAACGGTGCTGCTTTCAAGCAGCACCGTGAGCTTTTTGCAGAGACGGTAAAAGCCTCTCGTTTGTATTTCGAACACCCCGTCGTCGGAAAGAGCGTCGGAGACGAAGCCACAGTTTTTTATTTCGTGCTTTTCTTTATCGGGCTGAACGTAATATTTCAGCGCGGCGTGTACCTTCTTTTCCGATAGAGTTCCTATTCCGCTTGACGGTATCCTAAGCGCGGCGGCGACAGCGAGGTCGAAAAGCTCTGTGTCCATTAGCTTTCCTCCGTGTCTGCCGAATGAGTCTCGGTTTCTGTGTCGTTATCGTAAGAATGAGCGGCCGCGTTTGACGGGCCAATGTTTTCGGGGGACGGGGACGTTTTTTGAGTATCGTTATTATTTGAGACGTTGGATTGTACGGGCTTTTTTTGAGTGTCGTTATTATTTGAGACATTGGATTGAGAGGGCGTTTTTTGAGTATCGTTGTTATTTAAATCGTTGGGTTTCGCGGTGTCCTTTATGCTGCCGGACCCGTTTTTTTGATCGGCCGTACTGCTTTGAGTAGCCGTTTTTGGTGCGGAGGCGGTTTTTACCGACGCCTTGGCAAGGTCTCCACCGAGGGGAGAAAACAGATTTTCGTCGGTAAATTTCTTCGACTGAGAATTTAAAAGCCACAGCTTAATATACATAGCGGCGGGTGAGGAAAGCTTCGGCAGTCTGATAAGCGAAAGCTCCTCGTAAAGACGCATGCTTTCGTAGTCTGCGCCGTCGCCTAAGCCGCTTACATATACCTTTATACCTCTTTTTTTACAGCGTTTTGCAAATTTAACCGTCTCTGCGCTTTGGGTGTTCACCGTGCCCGAATGATACGCGCCGAGTATTACCGCTTTGGTTTTGCGCGGGAGCGTGGGATAAAGCATACCCGGATATACGTTAAGAAGAAAAACGGGGGAAATAGCGGAGAAGGAGGGCTTGTTAAACGTGAAGGAGTCGCTTTCCTCGACGTATTTTTCGTTTTTGAAAAAGATTCCGTCCTTAACTGTTCCGTAGATTTCACCGACGGGCACGGGTGCCGATAAATAGGGCGGCTGTTGCATTATCCTCGTTGCTCTGAATACCGCTACCCGTCCGTCTTCTTCGGGGTAAACTGTAAGCGCTCCGACAGCTTTTTTTGAGCGTATGACCGCTACCGCCGCCTTAAGATTTGCGTTTCCGTCGGCGTAGGGCACAGAAAGGGGCAGGTTGGAGCAGACCGTTATGCAGGGCGTTTTGGAAAGGCCTACCGCATACGAAATTGCGGCGGAGGTGTAAGCGAGAGCATCGCTTCCGAGGGTAACTATAACTCCGTCGTATTTTCCCGAAAGAACGTATTTTCTGACACCGAGAACGATTTTGTTTAAAATCTTACTGTCCGTGTTCTCGCTTAAAACAGAACAGAGGCGTTTATGAACCAGCTTTACGTCCCGATAATTTTTAAAGGTTTTTTCGATTATGGGGGTTATATCCGCTCTCGGAGAAAGAACGCCGTTTTCATAAGTACAGCTTATTGTTCCGCCCGTGTGTATTATTAAAATTTTCATTCTTACCGCCCGTTCCTTTTTATTATGTGAAATTGTGATTTATAAACTGTATATATTTTATTTTAACATAAAACCTCACAAAAGAAAAGTCTTTTTTTGAAAAAGGTATAAAATAATTTTAAATGGAAAAAATTTTTTTGAAAAGTTAGCGTGATGTTCTTCGCGCAAATTCGCGGTGGACTTGTTGGCGGTTTCCGGCAATCGATGACCTATCCTACGAATTTACTAAAAAACGGAGGTTTTAAAAATGAATAAAAGCAACGAAGAATATAAAAAATACACGGAAAGACATGCTCGTCCTTCTCCCATTCTCAGTAACTGCATTAAGGCGTTTTTAGTCGGTGGGATTATTTGCAGTGTCGGTCAGCTTCTTTTTACACTTTACAGTGAGGCTATGAAAATGCAGGAGATAAGCGCACGTGCGCTTGTTTCGGTGTCCCTTATCTTTATCGGAACGTTTCTTACGGGCCTTGATTTGTTCGACGATATTGCCAAATTCGGCGGCGCAGGTGCGCTGGTTCCCATTACGGGGTTTGCTAACGCGGTGGTTGCGCCTGCTCTTGATACCAAGGCAGAGGGGTGGATTTTAGGCGTAGGCTCAAAGCTTTTTACCATAGCGGGCCCCGTCATTCTCTACGGCACGGCGGCATCTGCACTTTACGGAATTATCTATTACGTTTTTACGCTGTTTGCTAAATAGGGGGTAGGGGTATGGGAAAAATCGTTAAATTTGAAAACGCGCCGAGAATACTCGCGTCGGCGTCCGTGGTAGGAAAAAAGGAAAATGACGGGCCGCTTTCGAAATATTTTGATGCTCACGACGTAAGCGATAAGTTTGGACAGAAAACCTTTGAGCAGGCAGAAAGCGAGATGCAGAGAATGGCGCTTAATCTTGCGCTTTCTAAAATTAAAGCGGGGCCGGAAAGCGTTGATGCTGTGTTTGCTGGAGACCTTATGAACCAATGCACGGGCTCCTCGTACGGGCTTTCTGGGTTCGGTATTTCCTATTTCGGGCTTTACGGGGCGTGTTCAACGGCGGCAGAGGGACTAATTCTTGCGGGTATGACGGTGAACTCGGGAATATACGACAGAGTAGCGTCTCTGTCCTCGTCTCACAACAGCTCGGCGGAAAGACAGTTCCGTTTTCCGCTTGAATACGGATCTCAAAGACCGCCTACGGCTCAGTGGACCGCAACCGCCGCTGCGGCGTTTGTTATAGGTAACGAGGACGCCGAGGGGCATACCGCCGTTGCGTGTCTTACCGAGGCTCTTGCCGGAAAAATAGTTGACAGGGGGATAAGCGACGCTAATAATATGGGCGCGGCGATGGCGCCCGCGGCGGCGGATACGCTCATTGAGTATTTTGTGAAAAACAAACGTAGTCCCGATGATTTTGACCTTATCGTTACGGGCGACCTCGGTAAGGAAGGGCATCTTATTTGCAGAGAGCTTCTTGAGAGCGAGGGACTTAAGCTCGGCAGAAATTTTAGCGATTGCGGAATGCTTATTTACGACGGAGAGACGCAGGATACACATAGCGGCGGATCGGGCTGTGGGTGTAGCGCCTCGGTTACAGCGGGGTATGTAATGGAAGGCTTCAAAAACGGAAGCTTTAAAGACGTTTTGCTGATAGGAACGGGTGCGCTTATGAGTCCTATGTCAATCCAGCAGGGGCTTTCGATAGCGGGAATAGGACACCTTATCAGAATATCGGCGGTAAAAGACTCTAAGGTGAGAGGATAAAAAAGAGGAGACGGAAATGGAGATATTTTTAGACGTTTTAAAGGCATTTGTTGTAGGCGGTGTTTTCTGCGTTATCGCGCAGGTGCTGATAGATAAAACAAAGCTCACGCCGGCGAGAATACTCGTTTCGTACGTTGTTCTCGGCGTGCTTCTTACAGGTATAGGAGTTTACGAGCCGCTTGTTGAATTTGCGGGTGCGGGTGCTACGGTTCCGCTTACCGGGTTTGGTTATACACTTGCAAAGGGTGTTCAAAAGGCGGTGGGGGAAAACGGGCTTATGGGCGCTCTTTCCGGAGGAATAACGGGAGCCGCCGCGGGTATTTCGGCGGCTATGGTGTTCGGGCTTATAGTTGCCGCGGTTTTTCCGTCGCACCCGAAAAAATAGAATATAGATATTTGTTTATATGGCGAGAGTCTTTGGAGTCCGGAAAGCTTAATTCCTTTGTTTTTTGGCATTCTTACTCTCGCCGTTTTCCGTTTGGAGGCTGACGAAACAACGGTGTTTAGAAACGGGATATATTTGTCTTTGCGCCAACTGATAAAAAGCTCTCCCTATGTTATATTAAACAAAAAAAAGAAAATGACCTTATATAACCTGCACAAAATAATAAAAATTGTTATTTTTTTGTTATAAAAAAGCTGTTATTGTTAACAGTTGGGTGCGAAAAATACATTTGGCTGTTCGTAATTTACATTGTTTTATCTACGGTGCGGTGATATAATATTAACAAGTAAATATATTTAAAAGGAGTCAAATATATGAAAAAAATCAGAATACTTGCGTTAATATTGGCGCTGCTGATGTTACCGCTTGGTATATTGGTTTCCTGTAAAAAGGACGATACTGATCCCGACGACGGTGATGACGAGGGCGACGGAGGCTCCACTCCCACCATTCCGTCCACAAGTACTTCGGTTAACGTTGACGACGGAAAAAAGGCGGGGTATCTCTGTTATTTTAACTTTAATAAGGCCCCTCTCGGTCCTTTTACGAGTGAGGGACAGTACCAGCCGTATAGCTTCTTCGTTCCTGATAAAACCAAGGAGGGAGCGAACTACGTTTACGGAAGACGCGACGAGAACGGCAGAGGCGGATACTTAGGTATTGAGCGAGACAAAGCGAAGTCTGCTCCGTATTATGACCTTACCGTACTGAGCCTTCCCGGGTTAGACGCTTCTCACGTTATATCCTTTGATATCTACCTCGGCGGCGGAGTTATGAAGGATACGGCTAGTCTTATCGGAAGAAAGACCAAGGCGGGAATATTTAACACCTTCCTTACTTTCTATACCGACGGAAGCATAGTTGCCTCTGGAAAATACAAATTTTACACTGCAAAATCTTCCGGCGAATGGGTAAATATCGCAGTTGCCATTGACGACGCAAACCGTGAATTTGACGTTTACGTAAACGGTGTAAAGACGCTCGTGGATATCGAGTATGCTACCGTAGCGTACGGAACCTGGGAAGCCATGAAAATTGACAGATACCGTATTCAAATTAACGCGGGTAATACAAATACGACGGAGCTTCGTCTTGATAACTTTGCTGTTAACAGCGGTCTTGTACCGCAGAATGCGAAAGACGAAAGCGCGGTTATCTATACCGATATCTACACCGAAAGAGGAGAGATTTTCGGCCTTGGCGGTGTTGAAGAGTCGAAGAAGAAGATTCTGGACATTTATTCCTTCAATTCCGGTCTTATGGATACGGTAAAAAAAGATGCCTACTCCAGTAAGCTCCTTATGAGTAACTCCGTGGCTCTTTCAAAGCTTAGTTCTACAGGAGCCGGAGTTGACCTTCAATATGATTACGGCGTTGAAACCGGAAAATATAAATACGGTGCAAGCATGGGCGGAAAAACCTTCTACTCCGATCCGCAGATTGGAAAGAGCTTTGAGTTCCGTTCCGACGTCGTAAAAGAAGGCGTTGAAATCGGTAATCTTATAGTTGTTGACGAAAACGGAAGACAGGGTACATACACTCTTGTCGGCGATGAAGATCTGATAAAAATCACGATTAAAATAGATAATGTAATAACTTACGCGGTATATACGGACGGCGTATTCAAAACCGTATCGGACGACAGCTTTGATCCTAATGACACGAAGGCAATCGTATATAACGAGGGCTCCTTCCACGGAAAAACTTATTCGTATAATTTTGGCTCCACAGACGATAGCGAGGGTAACAAGGTTTCCGTAACCGTTACTCCCGACGAAATAAACGGTAACCTTGATTTTTCAATGCAGGTAAACGATACCGTTTATATTGACGAAAAGAATATTACATACAATTTCGATTACGGAATTCTCACCTTCCAAATTGACGGAAGAACTTACGTATTTGCGTATGATGATGTAAAAGATGAGCTTGAGCTTATACTTGACGATGACCTCAAGTCCTATGATTTTGAGGACGGAGACGGCAACTTAACACTTAAGCTTCCGGCTATTGAAAGCGTTTATATTTCGGAAGACGACGTTCTTGCGCTTCACTATCAAGGCTTCGGTAGCGGCTCCGGCACGCTTGCGTTCCCGGTCAACTCCGAAACGGCAAAATTAAAGCCGTGGGAAAAATTCTACTTTGAAATTTACATTCCCGATAAAATGATAAACTTCACGTTTGGACTTTATCTCTACTGCGGAACCGATTACTACTACACAGTTCTTCAGTTCCCCAAGGAAGGTCTTTACGAGAAGGGAATTCCGCTTGAGGAATTTACCAAATCCGGAAACCCCAATATTAATAACATCACGAAGGTTGAGTTCAAAATGTTCGGCAATCCGAACGGTACGGCGTACGGTCCTTACGCAGACACTAACGGAGTGCTTGGAAATGACGGATACGGTTTCTACATACTTAATATGGCTCTGCTTCAGGAAAAGATTGCCGTGGTAGAAGGTCCTGAGAAAAACAAGGAGCACTGTGTTCACAGAAATGATGAGGGTGTAAGCCATCTTGTGGCACTTGAAGACCCTATTCCCGCAAGCTGTGAAAGCATAGGCTATTATGCAAAGAAATGCTCTGAATGTGGGGCAACCGTAATAGACGACGAAAAGCCGATAACCGACGCGCTCGGACATGATACCGAGGGCCAGGACCCATTTACGCGCTACCCCACCTGCGATGATGCTGGATATACTTACCATTACTGCAAGAGATGTAACGTGGAGCTTAAATTATCCGAGATTCCGGTTCTTTCTCATGAATACCATGAGATACTTAACAACGCGGCAGGAAGAATGGATTATCGTTGTAAGCACTGCGGACACAAATATTCGACCTATTTGAACAGCACCCTTGTTTCCGGCAAGGAAAAGTATGAAACTCTCCTTCCGACAGACTCTAAAACGTTTATTGTTTACGAAGGCTTTAACGATACAGTTAAGGTAGGAGATTTTAACGGCGTTTCTTCCAGCAATGCTGCTGTGGGAGGAGGCAACCTGTCCTACTGGTATGGATACGCTATGTTGACTGCAACGACAGTTGGTTCAAATCATTGCGTTGAGTTCGTCAAGGGTGATACTAAAAACGTCGCATCTTACCAAAATTATTTTGATATGAACGTAGGCAGCACTTCGTTTGGACAAGGCGCAACATTTGTAATTGAGCTTGATATAATGCCGGGTAAAACAGGAGCTGACGGAAAATATACTGCGTTTGATTTCCAGATGATTGACCGTACTACTAACCCGGAAAAAGGTGCAGATGGTAAACCGAAACCAATATTTGCTAAATTGTTTAGCATAAATGAAAATGCTGAGATTATAATTGGCGATTATACGGTAGAGCTTGATACTAAAAACTTTACTAACATCGCGGTAGTGGTAGATCCGGGCGCAGGACTCCTGACGTTATATAAGAACGGTGTGTTTGCCGCAAGCGGTGCCCCCGCTGAGGCTTCCAAAATAAAATCCAATTTCTGCGTGGAGCGTACGAGAATTTTAGTTAATGAAAGCGCATCTCAGGATGCCACCGGCGCTTCCTACTACTTTAACAGCGTGTTCGTATATAAATCCGATCTCCCCGTCTGCCTCATAAACACGGAGCTTGTTGACGAGAGCAAGGGAAGTCTTGGACTTTACGACAGTGCCACCCCCGCTGAGGACGCGAAGCCTGTAACCGAATTTACTGTTACGGCAGATAAGACAGTATTCCTTAAACCCACCGATAAGAGCAGCGACTACACCTTCAGCTTCAAGCTTAAGGCTACTGCGGCTCTCGCCACCGGCGTTCTTCTTAAGGGAAATAAGCTTGACGGCTACGATAAGGGAGTCAGCGCAGACCTTCTTACTGTTAAGAATGGATACATCTGGTTTATGGACGATATTCCGATTCATAAGCTTGTAGAGGGTGAGGAAATTACGATAAAGCTTTACTGCGAGGATTACCTCTCCCGCGTAACCGTAACGGTTAATGATAAAGAAATCCTTACCAGAATACCTTACGGCACAGGCGACACCTATTCGGACGCCGACGCTTACGTCAGAAGCTACACCTTCGGCTCTGCCGTTGGAGAATATTCGATAACGGATATAAGCTTCGTAACCACCGCAAAGGCGGAATAAAAGGGTCGGACGGATTTTCTCCGTTGTCTTTAACAAAATAAAGCCGCAGAATGATTTTCTGCGGCTTTTGTGTTATAATAGAGTATCATAAACGGTATCTGAAAAAGTAAAGCATAATAAAAGCTCCCCCGTACATGGGGGAGCTTATTTAATTTCGGTTGGTTTACGGATATACCCACCCGCTATTGGCAGGCAGTACCGCAAAGAAATTATTTAGCCTTTTTCTTCGGCTTTCTTATTCTGTTAAGCTTTTTGTTCATTTTAAGGAGCTCTTCCTTAGTGAAGGAAACGTTTATCATGCCGAGCATACTTGTCAGACGCAGAACGGTAAAGCCTCCGAGCATCTGCATAATGTCGCCACCGTTGCCTCCCTTGAGGTCAACGTCAAAGCCGCCGGACTTTTTCTCGTCCTTGCCCTTCTTCTTACCGGCGCTCATCTTCTTTTTAAGCTTAAGCGCAACTCCGATAAACCACAGCTTTCCAAGCTTTGACTCCATTATGTCGGAAACCTTGTCGTTAAGAGAGAAGCGTCCTTCGGGAGCATTAATGTCAAACCAGTTGAGAACCGCGCCCTTTTCAACGAGAACGTAGTCCATATTCATCTCGCTTACCTTACGTATCTTACCCTCGTCGGTAAACTCGCCCGCTTTTGCAACTATGGTGGTCTCGCCCTCATTCTTTACGTCAAAGTAGAAGAAGTGGTCCTCGGCGGTCTTTTTGCCAATGCTTTCGCCGTTTACGAAAAGCTCAACCTCGGGAAGGTTGGAATATACCGTTACCTTGGTAACGTCCTCTACACGGTCAATATATCTCTTGCCGCAGAGGTGTACGAACGGATCATCCTCCGGAGAGACAAGCCATGCCTTATATGCGTAGCAGGCGTCCTTTTTGTACTTTCTGTCTATCGTTATAAGTCCCTTGTGGTTCTGTCCGTTTTCTCCACCCTCCGCTCTCGCATCGGCGCGGAAATCAAACATATTCCATACGTGGGTAGCCCACATGTACTTACGGGTAAAGAGCTGTTTTATAAGCTCCTCGTGGTAGTACGCCTGATATTCCTCGGTGTAGTCGCCCTGCTTCGGGGTACTTGTGTGCCAGTTAAGAGCCTCGCAGCCGTACTCGGAGCAGCCTATCGGAATAGTCGGGTGTGTTTCGTGGAACTTATCAAACCACGGGCCGTTCATAGAGGTATCTCCACCGTACCAACCAAAATAGTGGTTGTACGAAACAACGTCTGGAATAAGGAGATAAGGATCGTCCATTTTGCACATAGAAACAGCGGCAATGGTGGTGAGACGCGTCTTATCCATTTCGTGAACGAGGTTGTTTAAGATGCGGTGGTTTTCAAGAAGATCCTCATCGGAGCCGCCTATCGAAATCTCATTGGAAAGTCCCCAAACAACGATAGAGGGGTGGTTGTAGTTCTGGCAGATAAGCTCCTTCATCTGCGAAATCGTGTTCTCGCGGCCGCCGGGCATGTGCTTTGAAATATACGGTATCTCCGCCCATATTACAAGTCCCTTTTCATCGCAGAGGTCGTAGAAATACTGATCGTGCTGATAGTGCGCAAGTCTTATGGTTGTTGCACCTACCTCGCAGATAAGCTCAATATCCTCCTTGTGGTGCTCAGGGAGAAGTGCGTTGCCTACACCCCATCTGTCCTGGTGGCGGGAAACTCCGCGAAGCGGGTACTCCTTGCCGTTAAGGATAAAGCCGTTGTCGGGATCGATTTTAAAGCTGCGGCAACCGAAACGGCTGCATACGTTGTCGATAATCTCGCCATTCTCTATTATTTCTATTTCACAGCAGTAGAGGTAAGGATCCTTGCGTCCGTTCCAGAGGTGTACGCCCGATATGTCAAATACTACCTTTGTTTCGGTTGTTTCTATCTTTTGAATCTCGGTTTCGTCATTTTCATATACAGTATAAACAAGAACCTGTCCTTCTTTAAGTCCCGTTACGTATGCTTCAACCTCTACACTTGCGTCGGTGCCGTTAACGGTAGGAGTAATTTTAAGACCGGGAGCACCGTGGTAGTCAAGGTCAAAGTGGGTATTGTTTACGCAAATAAGATTTACGTCGCGGTAGATACCGCCGTAAAAGGTGAAGTCTGCCATCTGCGGGTAAACGGTGTCGCTCGGAGAGTTATCAACGACGAGATAAATATCGGTTACGCCGTCGGTAAGAGCCTCAGTAACGTTAACTCTCCAGGTGGAGTAGCCTCCGTCATGGTGAGCGAGCTTCTTGCCGTTTACAAACAAATCGGCAGATGCGTTCGTGCCGCGGAATTCAAGGTAATACTGATCAGCTTTCGGATAGTCGGCTTTGTTAAAAGCCTTTGAATAGACGCAGGATCCGCGGAAGTAATCGTTTCCGCCGTCCTGACCGTCGGTAGCGTTCCACGAGTGGGGAAGGTCAATCTTTTCGCCATCTGCGGAAAGCGGCTCGGTCGCGTTCTTAAAAAACAGCCAGTCTTTATTAAGGTTTATAATTTCTCTCATTATGGGTTCTCCTTGGAAGTTTGAATTTGAATTTTTGTGGCCGACCGCCGGTCGTCCGTTTATTATTAAAAGGCGTCGAAGCGGGAAGCTCTGACGCCTTAAAATGTCATTTTCTTACGCTTCTGTCTGTTTAGCTGCGTTTCTTTCCGCAAGCTCCGCATTCATTGTTTCAAGCGTCTTTTTGTCAAGGTTGTAAATTACCGCAAGACCGATAAACTGAAGAACGGCGCTGAAGAAGTAGAGTCCTGCAACGAGCCAACACATATTGTGTGCGGTTGCTGCGGATTGTCCAATGGTTCCGTACTTTGCTTCGTATCCGAGCCAACCCATGATAAGAAGAACCATAGAGGGGCCGATACCCTGAGCAAGCTTACGGAAGAAGGAGTGGAGCGAATAAACGGTTCCCTCCTCGCGGGTTCCGAATTTCCATTCGTTGTAGTCGATAGCATCACCCATCATAGCCCAGGATACGCAGGTATATACACCCATACCGACACCGAATACGACGAGACCGGCAAGATATACAACGAGCGCAAGCTTTACGTCATTGATGAGAGGGAATATGAACATTATAACTCCGCCGACAAGAGATAATAACGTGCCGAAAACGGAAGCTTCCTTTTTACCGAACTTGTTTACAATCTTAGTAATAAAGGGCATAAAGAGGAACATCGGTAAAAAGCCTATCATCTGAACGAGTCCGGAGAGAGACGCCATATTGAAGTAGGTAGCAAACATAATGGTGTTTGCTGTGGTAGCAGCGTTCATTCCAAGGAACATACCCATAGCCGCGAGCGTCGCGCCGACAGCAGGGCGATTCTTCATGAATTTGCCGAAAGCATTGAAAATGTTATATTTTTCTCCGCCCTCGTTGGTTTTTACGGTGTTTTCGTCAACTCTTATGGTCGTTAATTTGAGCATAAGCATAAAGGCAAGGAAGCCGATGA
>JAZUBT010000024.1:0-55979 GCA_045638685.1 Eubacteriales bacterium
GTTACAATACCTGATAGTGTAACCAGCATAGGCCAAGGGGCGTTCTACTGTTGCACCGGGCTTACGAGTATAACCATACCTAATAGCGTAACCAGCATAGGCGAGTATGCGTTCGAGGGTTGCACCGGGCTTACGAGTGTTACAATACCTGATAGTGTAACCAGCATAGGCTATTATGCGTTCGAGGGTTGCACCAGGCTTACGAGTGTTACAATAGGTAACGGTGTAACCAGCATAGACCAAGGGGCGTTCGAGGGTTGCACCGGGCTTACGAGCATAAAATACCGTGGCACGGAGGAGCAGTGGAATGCGATTTCAAAGGGAACCGACTGGGATTTAGACACCGGATATTACACGGTAACCTTTAATTATACAGGCGAGTAAGCGCAAAAAAGTCTTGCGCAAGGCAGCACCCACAGTAAACACGAAAAGGAGCAGCAAAAGCTGCTCCTTTTTATTAGGTTTCCTTTAATATTGGGGATTTTAACCCCTTGCTTTATAATACGCCACGGTAAGCTCGGTTACAAGACCGTAGCTCTGCACACCCGCCGCCTGTCCCTGCGAAACAAGGTAGGAGTCGTTTATTTTATCGCTTATATCAGCCGCTACGCTGTCGGAATACTTCTCAAAAAATTCGGAATATGCCCGTATTTCCCGCTTTATTTCGCTCCGAACACCTGCCGCAAATTCTTTTGCTTTCTCCGTATCAGCTCTATAAAGCGCGCTGTAAAGATATTCGAAAATATTAAAATACGCGCTATATTTAATGTAGTCGTCCTCGCTTTCAAGACAGACGAGAAACGCGACGAAATTTGCTTCGTCCTCTCTCGCTATCCCGCGCTGGTGCGCCATTTCGTGCGCTACCGTAAAAGGAATGACATAGTCGGGATAATTTACGTTGACGTTTGCCTCGCCCGTAAAATAGGTGTAAACACCCGAAATGTGGGTGTAAGTCATAGGCTCGCTAAGGATAATTTCCTTTACTCTGCTACTAAATCCGTTTAAAAAAGTGTATTTTTCCGCCGCGCTTTTATACGCCGCGTTAAGCTTATCGTTAAGCTCCGAAAAGCTCTGCGGCATCACCGAAGAACCGCTTTCAGCATACTGCACTCTTTCAGATACCTCGGTAAGCTCTGACGTAACCGTTTCAAGGGTTACGTAAATATCCTCTGCGCGGAGCTTCTCACGGTTAAGCAAAAGCTTGTCTTCAAGAGGCGTTCCTCTGTATGCCGTGGCAAAGGTAAGGACAAACGACGAGTAGAAAAAGGTTATAGCCGCGAAAAGCGACGAAAGGAACCTTATCTGACGTTTTTTATCCGTTTTTATAAGCTTTACCGCGAAAAATATTATTAAAAATATCCACACGGGAGAAAGGATAATAAGAATTTCCGCAAGTGAAAAAGGTAAAATTCCCGTGATTTTCGCAAGTAAAAATCTAAAGCCCGTGGCTACTTTAAGGTTAAAAAAGTCGGCAAACGAAGTACTTATTACCGAAATCAAATGAATAACTCCCGTAAGCAGCGCCAAAACGGTTAATACAAGTGCCGGAGCCGGGATAAATTCTTTTATTTTTTTCATTTTTACGCATACTCCTTTCCAACGCAGCTTTTATACCTCACTCACGAATAGAGGCCATTTTCAAAAATCAACGCATATTTTTTCAACAATTAACCTTTAAATAACGTCAAGAGATATTAATACCCTTTTCCGTCAAAACCTTTGTTATATCCGACGGAAGCGGAGCGAGTACCGTCTGTCTTTCGCCGCTTATCGGTGATACAAAGGAAAGACTGTACGCGTGAAGCGCCTGTCTATCTATGTCCTCGCATTTCCTTCCATACAGCGTATCTCCGAGCACCGGAGCGCAAACAGACGAGAAATGAACGCGAATTTGATGCGTTCTGCCCGTTTTAAGCTTAATTTTTACCAGCGAAACGCCGCTTCCTTCAGAGAGCCTTTCGTACTCGGTAAGCGAATAGTCTGCGCCCTCGGAAAAGTCGGGGGAAAAGCACCTTTTTATTATGCTTTTATCCTCTCTTTTTATAAACCCTTCGATTTTACCGCTTTTTTCTACGCTTCCGTCAAGAATCGCAACGTAAAGCTTTTCAAAATCCCCGTTTTTAAGAGAATTTGAAAGCTTTGACGCGTAAAATGCGTTTTTCGCTATAAGAACCACTCCGCTTGTGTCTTTGTCAAGTCGGTTTATTGCGCGAAAAACAAATGGAATACCGTTTTTTTGATAATACGCGCACACCCTGTTTGCAAGGCTGTCGTCTCTGTGTCCGAAAGAGGTGTGGGTAGGCATTCCGCTCGGTTTATTCACCGCCAAAACCGCCTCGTCCTCGTATAAAATCTCCGGCATATCACCGATAGCTAAAACGTTCGGGTTAACGGAAGCGGGAGCATCCTCTGTCATAAGAGTAACAGAGTCTCCCTCTTTTAGAATTGCTCTTACGGTAACTCTTTCTCCGTTAAGCAGTATTCCGTCGGGATATTTTTTTAGTTTGGCAAGTAGATTATGCGACACCTTACATTCATTTTTAACAAATTCGCGAAGGAGCCTTCCTGCATAATGCACAGGTACATAAAAAGTCATTTTTTGTCTCTTTTAATTTAATAATAGATTTTTATTTCTTTTTTTGACAACCGCGAGAACAATATCTCATTACACTAAAACGCTTAAAAGCAGATGTTTTTTGTATTAATCCGATAAAACTCTCTTACAAAAAAATACGTTTAAAAAAGCGTCGCTAACGCCTAAGTAACCAAGGCAGTAAGAAGCGACGCTGTTTTTTTAGTTTTTAACGTTCATTTTAAGGTATGCGTTAATGAAGCCGTCTATCTCTCCGTCCATTACCGCTTGAATGTTACCGTCCTCGTAGCCGGTACGGTTATCCTTCGCTAAGGTATAGGGCATAAATACGTAGGAACGTATCTGACTTCCCCATTCAATGTTATATTTTGCGCCCTTAATATCCTCAATCTTTTCAAGGTTTTCCCTTATCTTAATTTCAAGAAGCTTTGCCTTAAGCATCTTAAGAGCAGTCTCCTTATTTTGGAGCTGGCTGCGCTCGGTCTGACATCCGACTACTATACCCGTCGGAAGGTGGGTTACTCGGATAGCCGAGTCGGTTTTGTTTATATGCTGACCGCCCGCGCCGCTGGAACGGTGAGCGGTTATTTCAAGCTCCTCGGGCTTAAGCTCGATATTATTATCGTCGTCAAGCTCCGGCATTACCTCAACGGAAGCAAATGACGTATGGCGCCTACCCGACGCGTCAAAAGGAGAAACACGAACAAGTCTGTGAACGCCGTTTTCGCTTTTAAGGTAGCCGTATGCGTTATTTCCCTCTACTCTGATAGTGGCGCTCTTTATTCCCGCTTCCTCTCCGTCAAGCCAGTCAAGAAGCTTTACGTTAAAGTTATGCTTTTCTCCCCATCTCGTGTACATACGGTAAAGCATAAGCGCCCAATCCTGCGCCTCTGTTCCGCCTGCTCCGGGATGAAGCGTAAGTATGGCGTTGTTTCCGTCGTACTCTCCGGAAAGGAGAATCTCTATTCTCTGTCTTTCCTCGGCTTCTATAATCTCGCTTACCGCCGCCAAAACCTCGTCGGTTACGGATTCGTCCTCCTCCTCTATTCCCATCTCGGTAAGAACGAGGGTATCCTCAAGCTTACTTTTAAGCTCCTCGTATGCGCCGACGCGCTCCTTTAAGTATTTTATACGTTTAAGTATCGCTCCGGAATCCTCGCGTCCCCAGAAATCGGCTTCAACAGTAAGCTTTTCAAGCTCTTCGGTTTCCGCTTTAAGCTCCTCAAGCTTGAGCGCCGCGGCAAGCTCCTTAATATCCTCTTCTTTTTGCAAAAGAGTTCTTTTCGCCTCATCAAGTTGAATAATCAAAAGTTTAGTCTCCTTTAAGGATAATTTTCTTTCGGACGTGCGTCCGTTATAGGCGCCCGTAAAAGCGCTTTACAGAAATCGGCGACGCCGTTTTGCCGTCTATGCAATAACTAACGGTTATACCGCTTTACATACAAAAGCATTATTTAATCATTATATCATATTTTTAAAATTTGTAAACACCTTTCAAAAAGTTTTTACATTTTTTATGCTAAAATATTTCCCTACGAATAAAAACACACCGAAAACACACGCAGTATTCATAACCTCCTTTGCTTGGAATATCGATACCGTAACAGCCTCGTTTAAAACATTCCATCTTATTTTACATTTTAATGTTGAACTGCGGAAACATTTATGCTATAATTATTTATATTATTTTACGTAGCTACCAACTGAATAGCGGAATGGAGTTTTTATATGCAATACATAATTCCGGCAATTGTGTCATTAATTACTGTGTCGGTAATATTTGCTTTTATAAGCTTAAAAAAAGGCTTATTCGGCCATACTTTTAAAAAGAGAGGTCTCCCCCCTTCAATTACTGAAAGCAACAATATTCTTTCATGTGATACGAAACTTAACGATATTCTTGTCAGCTTAGAAACAATTACACCAGAAGAAATCAAAGATAAAAGCAAATTAGCGGAAATTACCGACAGCAAGGTTTTATCGCTCGTTAAAAAAACTGCGCCAAAAATTTTAGAAATACTCGAAGATGCTAAAAATTCGGCAAAACCAAGCGGTGAAAGCAACGCTGTTCTTTACAAAGCAATTATTCCAAGCGGTGCCAAATTAGTCGAATCAAAGGATATGACAGGCGCTCTAAGAGGAATGTATATGGGCGAGAACGGGATTAAGGGACACGCTAATTTAGTTGCTCAGCCGTTCCAGAAAAACGCGAATATTGTTTCGAGCGCAACTTCAGCCGTAATGGGTGCAGCCTCAATGGTTGTCGGTCAATATTATATGTCAAAAATCAGTACGGGTCTTGAAACGATTAATGACGGACTATCCAAAATTTCCGATTTTCAAAATAACGAATATCGCAGCAGAGTTTTTTCTCTCGTTTCACATGTTAAAAAAATAACTGATTTTCAATTTGAAATTATAGAAAATACAGAGCATAGACTTTCTAAAATAACACAGCTTGACAGTCTTGAAGAAGAATGCACCCAGCTTCTCGGTCAAGCAAGCCTAACACTTATGGACTTTGCCAATAAAAGCAACATAGATTACGATTCATACGAAAAAGATATCAAAGAGGCTCAAAATTGGTTTCTTTATCAAAAATCTATATATGATATGCTTTGTAGAATATCCGAATTACGCTATACACTCTGTCTCGGCTCTGTATCAAGAGAAGAGTGCACCGCATTACTACCCACATATACGCACCAAATTGAAGAAACGCAAAAAAATTTAACCTTATGGCATAACGCCACTGTACAACGTTTAAAAATCGATACAAACGAAATCCGTAGAAAAAGAGCCGGAATTGACGGCATAATTCATTTTGTGCCGGGACTTTTTAATGATAATCTTAATTTTAAGGCTATCGAAGAAAGCACTGTAGAAATGATAAAAGAGCAAAGCGTAAACCTCTCCGCTTCATGTGAAAATGAATCAACCGAGCTGTTTTCAAACGACGTACAGCTTATTATAGAAAACGACAAGATTTATTATCTGCCAAGCAATGACTAAATTACATAAAAAAGCTGACCACAGGTCAGCTTTTTTTAGCCCGTATATCTTCCGATAAAATGTAAAAAATAAAAACATCTTTATTCGGAGGATATAAAATGGACTCAATATGGACAAACGACGCGCCGCGTATAAGCTTTAATGCGCTAAAAAACAGTATAAAAACCGACGTGCTTATAATTGGCGGAGGTATTGCGGGTATTCTGTGCGCCTATAAACTAAAAAACGCAGGGGTGAGCTGCGTTTTGGCTGAGGCTGACGAAATATGCGGCGGTATAACGAAAAACACCACCGCGAAAATAACGCTTACCCACGGTCTGATTTACGACAAGCTGCTTCGGCGCTTTGGCGAGGAGAAGGCTCGTCTTTACCTCGACTCGCAGTTAAGTGCGTGCGAGGAGTACGCCTTTCTTTGCAGTAAAATTGATTGCGACTACGAAAAAAGAGATAGCTTTGTCTATTCTCTGACCGACCGCGACAAGCTGAAAAAAGAGGTTGTCGCTCTTAAAGCTTTAGGAGTGAGCGCCGAGCTTACGGATACCGATGAAATCCCCGTTAAGACCGCGGGGGCCGTGTGCGTAAGAGGGCAGGCGCAGTTTCACCCTTTAAAATTTTTATATGAAATCTCAAAGGAGCTCCCGATATACGAGCATACAAAGGTTACCGAGCTGCTCCCCGATAGGGCGGTAACGAAAAACGGAGAAATCTTCTTTAAAAAGCTTATCATCGCAACTCATTTTCCTATACTGAACAAGCACGGCGCTTTCTTTTTGAAGCTTTATCAGCACCGCTCCTACGTTATCGCCTTGAAAGGGGCAAAAAAGCTGAACGGAATGTACGTTGACGAATCGGACACGGGGCTTTCCTTCCGTGGCTACGGGGAGCTTCTTCTGCTTGGTGGCGGCGGCCACAGAACAGGTAAAAAGGGCGGATGCTGGCAGGAGCTTGAAAGCTTTGCGAAAAATCACTACAAAGATGCGGAGGTAGTTGAAAAATGGGGGACGCAGGATTGTATGTCGCTTGACCGCGTTCCATATATCGGTAGGTACTCAAAATCCACCCCGAACGTTTACGTTGCCACCGGGTTTAACAAATGGGGTATGACGGGCGCTATGGTGTCGGCAAACGTTCTTTGCTCGCTAATAACGGAAAAAACCACCCCGTATGCCGCTCTTTTCTCTCCAAGCCGCAGTATTTTACACCCACAGCTTGTCGTAAACGCGTTTGAATCTACGCTTGGACTTATTACCCCAACCGCTCCGCGCTGTCCTCATCTTGGCTGCGCTCTTAAATACAACCGAGAAGAGCATTCGTGGGACTGCCCTTGCCACGGCTCGCGTTTTACAGAAAAGGGCGAGCTTATTGACGGCCCCGCAACAGACGATAAAAGATGCAAGGCAAAGGACAAATAAAACGGCGCCGGTACTGAAAACAGGACGCTTATACAAGCTAAAAACTAGCTTTCATTGAATATAACGTTTTTCTAATCGCAATTCTCTAAAACCCTGAAAAACAGATACCTGTACCCTTTAAAGCTGTTTTCGAAGCATTCTGTAGCGTATTTTTTCAAGCGCGGATTTTTCTATTCTTGAAACGTAGGATCTTGAAATTCCGAGCCTTTCCGCAAGCTCTCTCTGTGTAAGTGGAGCCGTACCGCATAGACCGTATCTTAAAAATATGATTTCTTTCTCCCTCTCGCTGAGGTAGTTATGTATAATTTTCATAGCTGCCTCTCCCGAGATTTTAATATCAAGCTCCTCCGCTATGGTATCGTCAACGCTTATAACATCCATATACGTAAGTGGATTTCCGTCCTTGTCTATATCAATGGTTTCATTAAGCGAGACGAGGGTGGCGGTCTTTTTAGCTCCCCTAAAATACATAAGTATCTCATTCTGTATGCATTTAGACGCATACGTTGCAAATCTCGCGCCGTTCTCGGCGTTAAAGCTGTCAACAGCCTTTATAAGTCCTATCGTGCCTACCGAGTTAAGGTCGTCCTGGTTTTTGCTTTGCGTATAGTATTTTTTAACGATATGCGAAACAAGACGCAGGTTGTGCTCGATAAGCCTTTTCCGTGCCTCCCTGTCCCCCTTTTTCATTAATTTGAACGCCTTTTCCTCCTCCTCGTGAGAAAGCGGCGGCGGGTAGCTTCTGTTTTGGGTAACTCTTAAAAAAAGAAAATGAAATCGGAGTAAAAAGCCGGATAGCAGATTCATAAGTAAATTCTCCTTAAATAATTTATTTTACTACTTGAAAAAAAATATATATTATGTTATACTTATAACATTAAATATTTATATGCGAAAAAGGTCAGAAAATATGACAAACAGTAAAATTACGGCGCTATATCCAAGAGAAAGCTTTGACGTTTTCGAGGGACTTGTCTCGGTCCGCGCGGTTTTTGAAGCTATCGACGCAAAAATCTCCGACAGAAAAATAATCTCGGTTCTTTTTGCTAATGAAAAGATTAAGGGTAGCGGAAAGCTTCTCGGCTTTTTAAAGGCTCGCTCGTTTGTGTACGGATACGAGCTTAAAACAGTACCCGAAAGCGAAATAACTGAGCTTTCAGACGGTTCCTCTCACGGCGGAATAATAATGATAACGGAAAAAAGAAAATATCCCGAAAGGATTTTGAATGCTCCAAAAAACGGGTTTGCCGTAATACTTGACGGAATTGAGGATCCGTATAATTTAGGATACGCTATCCGTTCGGTTTACGCCGCAGGCGCCGACGTGGTACTGCTCCCGAAAAGAAGTCCCATAGTATCGGCAGGGATAGTCTGCCGCTCCTCGGCGGGTGCCTCTGAGCTTATAGAAACGGTTTGCGGAGACCTTGTCGAAAACGTAACATTACTTAAAAATAACGGCTACCGCCTTGTATGCGCGGATATGGACGCTCCCGCACCTGCGCACCTTTCAAATCTGAAAAAACCGCTTATACTTGCCGTCGGTGGGGAAAAGCGCGGATTTTCAAAAGCACTTACCTCTCTTTCGGATTTAACGGTGCGGCTTGACTACGGACGGGATTTTAAAATGGCTCTTTCTGCCGCATCCGCCTCCGCAGTTCTTGCCTTTGAGGTAACCAAGCAGAACGTTTGACCAAATACACGCTTTTTATAAAAGCAGTCTTATTCACTGCATAGCTATCATTCGGATAGCGGAATGTGAGACTTGCGTAAAAGTTTAGTAAGAGCTAACAAAGATTATTTCTCGACTGAATTTCCTTAAAAGGTTAACACCCTTTTGTTTTGCAGTTCAAAACAAAGAAATTTCGTCTAATATTTGTGTAGTTGCCTTTCGGCAACGGAATGGAGATATAATGAAACGTCTTTTTCAGTATATGAAGCACTACAAAAAGGAGTCTCTGCTCGCTCCGCTTTTTAAGCTTCTTGAGGCATCCTTTGAGCTTATCGTCCCTCTCATAATCGCCGCAATTATTGACCGCGGTATCTCGGAGAGCACGGGGGCGGCTTACGATACGGGATTTATATTTAAAATGTGTCTTATCCTCGTTCTGCTCGCCGTTATCGGGTTTGTCTGTGCAGTTGTCGCGCAGTACTTTGCGGCAAAAGCCGCTGTCGGAGTTTCCTCCGAGGTTAAACGTTCGCTTTTCAGTAAGCTTCAAAGTCTCTCCTTTACCGACTTTGATACTCTCGGAAACTCAAGAATGATAACCGGTATGACAAGCGACGTAACACAGGTGCAAAACGCGGTAAATCTCGTTTTAAGACTGTTTCTCCGCGCTCCCGTAATTGTATTCGGTGCAATGATAATGGCGTTCACGGTAGATGCCGTAGCCGCTATTACCTTCGCCGTGGTTATACCCTTGCTTTCAATCGTTGTATTCGGAATAATGGCTCTTACCGTTCCGCTTTACAGAAAGGTACAGGAAGGAATTGATAAAATTCTCGGAATAACGAGAGAAAACCTCGGCGGAGCAAGGGTTATAAGAGCTTTCGGTCAGGAGGACAGCGAAAGAGAGCGCTTCCACACGGCAAACGAAAGCCTATCCGTAATGCAGAGATTTGTCGCAAAATTCTCCGCCCTTACCAACCCCGTTACCTTTCTGCTTATAAACGGCGCTATAATCGCGCTTATATACTCCGGCGCGCTGCGCGTTAACTCAGGTAATCTTACGCAAGGACAGGTCATAGCGCTTTACAACTATATGTCTCAGATACTCGTAGAGCTTATTAAGCTTGCAAACCTTATCGTCTCGGTAACAAAGGGCGTTGCCTCGGCAAACCGCATTGAGACAATACTCGAAATGACTCCTTCGGATAAGACATCGGGAAATCTGCAGTGTACCGGCGGAGACATTGAGTTTAATAATGTTTCTTTCACTTATAAAAACGCGGGCGCTCCATCGCTTACCAATATTAATTTATCGGCAAAAGAGGGTGAAACGATAGGAATTATCGGCGGCACCGGCTCGGGAAAAAGCTCTGTTGTAAATCTCATTCCAAGGTTTTACGACGTGAGCGAGGGTGAAATAAAGATAGACGGAAAAAATATAAGGGAGTATTCCACCGAGTCTCTGCGAAGCGTTATAGGAATAGTTCCGCAAGCGGCACAGCTTTTTAAGGGTACCGTAAGAGACAACCTTAAAATGGGTAACGAAAATGCTACCGACGATGAAATTAACGAGGCTCTGAAGGCCGCGGAGGCTTACGGCTTTATCTCGGAAAAGCCCGGCGGACTTGACTTTATGATAGAGCCCTCGGGAAGAAATCTCTCGGGCGGTCAGAAGCAGAGACTTACTATAGCTCGCGCGCTTGTGCGTAAACCGAAAATACTTATACTTGACGACAGCGCCTCCGCGCTTGACTACGCAACCGATGCCGCACTCCGCGCTTCTATTGCGTCTCTTGAATATAATCCCACCACATTTATTGTTTCTCAGCGCGCATCCACGGTGCTGAGCGCCGACAAGGTTCTTGTGCTTGAGGACGGAGAGGTAGCGGGATACGGCGCGCCCGATTATCTTCTTGAAAGTTGCGAGGTTTACAAGGAAATTTACTACGCGCAGTTTCCGGACGAAAAAAAGGACGCTTAAGTTACCCGTTCGAAGCGTACTTTAAAATTACCGTTATCCGATTTAAAATTACTGTTATCCGATTTAAAATTACTGTTATACAATTTAAAATTACTGTTATACAATTTAAAATTCCGGTAGCCCGATTTAAATTACGGTTATTAGATTTAAAAGGGTTGGAGGCCACCTCTTTGTATTAAGCTTTTTAGATACTTCTCCTTCAGCATATTCCGAAAGGACATTTTAGAAATGAAAAAACATTCGACCATAAAAAAATCCACGGTTAAAAAAATATTTCATTACCTTAAAGGGTACAGGTTAAGCCTTGCCTTAACTCTGCTTATGGGGGCTTTGTCCGTTGCGCTTTCATTATATATCCCTTTTCTTATCGGAGAGGCAATAGACTGCATAACCGAGAGCGGCAGCGTTAATTTTCCCGAAATACGCGGCATCCTGCTTAAAGGGATTTTAGCCGTTACAGTCTCGGCTCTCGCGCAGTGGTTAATGAACGTCATAAACAACAAAATTGCTTATAACGTTGTAAGAGATATAAGAAACGACGCCTTTGACAACACGCTTTCTCTTCCTCTCGGCTATCTTGACACCCACCGTACGGGTGAGACAGTCAGCCGTATTATTTCCGATGCAGAGCAGTTTTCGGACGGTCTTTTACTCGGCTTCACTCAGCTCTTTACCGGAGCCCTCACAATAATAGGCACACTCTTTTTCATGCTTTCGATAAGTCCGTTTATAACCGCTATCGTGGTCGTGCTTACTCCCATTTCTCTCTTTGTCGCCTCATTTATCGCCCGCAAAACTCATTCTATGTTTGTTTCAAGGGCAGAGGCAAACGCCGAGCTTACCGCATTTACCGATGAGGCTATCGTCGGTCAACGCGTTATAGCGGCATTCGGTCAGCAAGGAAAAAAGCAGGGAGAGTTTGACGGTATAAACGAAAAATACAGAGTCTGCTCACTTAAAGCCATATTCTTTTCCTCGCTTACCAACCCCTGCACGCGATTTGTAAACAGCCTCGTATATGCCGCAGTCGCTCTTGCGGGCGCATTCTCGGTAATCGGCGTTTCAGGTAATATAGGAGTTATTTTCACCGCTATCACCGTTGGAAATCTTGCTACGCTTTTAAGCTATGCAAATCAGTACACCAAGCCGTTTAACGAAATCTCGGGAGTTATAACAGAGCTTCAGAATTCCCTTGCCTGTGCGGAAAGAACCTTTGCCTTAATCGACGAGGCAAGAGAGACACCCGACGCGGAAAACGCTTACGTAATAGAAAAACCGACGGGAGAGGTTGCTCTTGATAACGTCAGCTTCTCCTACACCCCCGACCGTCCTCTTATAGAAAACCTTTCGCTGAATGCTACAAGCGGAAAGCGTATAGCGATAGTAGGACGCACGGGCTGCGGAAAAACCACGCTTATTAACCTTATTATGCGCTTTTACGACGTATGCGGCGGCTCGGTAAAAATGGGATTTTTCCCCGAAAGAGCTTCTGCGGAAGGACTTTCTTCGGAAACGGTGCGTGCGGATATAAGAGATATAACGAGAAAAAGCATGCGCGCATGCTACGGCATGGTTTTACAGGAAAGCTGGCTTAAGCGCGGAACGGTAAAGGAAAATATAATTATCGGTAAGCCCGATGCCACCGACGAGGAAATAATTGCCGCCGCAAAGGCCTCCCATGCTCACAGCTTCATAAAACGCCTGCCGAATGGCTACGACACGCTTATAGGCGAGGACGGAGGTAGTCTTTCACAGGGACAAAAGCAGCTTTTATGTATTACGAGAGTTATGCTTTGCCTACCGCCTATGCTTATACTCGACGAGGCAACCTCGTCTATCGACACCCGTACCGAGCAGAAGATTCAAGCCGCGTTTGCAACTCTTATGGAGGGTAGAACCTCGTTTATCGTCGCACACCGACTTTCGACCATACGCAAGGCTGACGTTATACTCGTTATGAAGGACGGAAACGTCGTTGAAATGGGAAACCACGAGGAGCTTATGGCGAAAAACGGCGTTTATGCCGAGCTTGAAGCAGCCGGTCGCTCCGCGCTTTGTAAGGTATAACGGCACTGTTTTTCAACGGTAAAACACGATAAACAAATTTTTCAGCAAGGTAAGGTCTGTTAAAGCACAGATTTTCCTTCGCATCATAATCAGATATTTTCTTACCGTCGGCACTTAATAAATACTATCCGGTATTAGGTGCTCCGCGGCTTAAACCATCAAAAAAGGAAGGAATGGGCAAAAATGTTAAAGCTGATATACGGCTCCTTCGGAAGCGGTAAAACCTACTGTCTTGACACACTTATACTCGACTCGCTGAGACTCGGAAAAGAAGCCGTTTTGCTCGTTCCCGAGCAAGAGGTAATGGAGGCAGAGCGCAGACTCGCTGACAGAGCGGACGCGGCGGGAGTACTATGCGAAAAGCTGACGGTTGTCTCTTTTAGACGTCTTTCTAATCTTGCTTTCAGAAAATACGGAGGCATTGAGTACAAGTACCTTGACGAGGGTGGCAGGCTTATAATTATATGGCGGATTTTAGAGGAGCTTTCCCCCGTTTTATCCGCATACGGTAAATGCAGAGACAGCTCTCTTACCGAGCTTATGCTCTCCATTTGTGAGGAGCTTAAGCGTTATTCAGTCCCACCGTCGGCGCTTTCAAAGCTTGCCGACACTCTATCCCCTTCTCTTTTGAAGGATAAGCTCTCTGACATTTCGCTTGTATATAGCGCCTTTACGGCTGAAACCAAGGACGAATACTCCGACGCCTCTGACGACGTAACACGTCTTGCCGAAATTTTAAAGACAGAGGATTTTTTCAAGGACAAGCTTCTTTTCCTTGACTCCTTTAACGGCTTCACGGTCCCCGAAATAAGAGCTCTTGAATATGCGCTGACACAGTGCGACGTAACTGTAACCCTCGGCCTCCCCGAGGAAAGAGCTCTCACTGGCTTTAAAACGCTTGAGGACACAGAAAAAACGCTTACCGAGATTGCAAAAAAACATAACGTACCGATATACACCTCGGCGCGGCTTTATCCGCTGGAAAAATACGTACCGGAGGAATTTCGTCTTATAAATAAGCGCCTTTGGGATTTTTCTTATTCTCCGTCAGCAGAGGATCCGTCTAACTCAAAAGCTATGCTTTCCTCTGACAGAATAACTCTTGCCGAGGCACGCGACGTCTTTATGGAAGCGGAGTTTATCGCTATAAAAATCTGCGAGCTGATACGCAGCGGAGAAAGATACCGCGACATCGCGATAGCGAGCCGTAACACCTCCGTTTTCGACGGAATTTTTGACGTTGTTTTTAAGAAATACGGTATTCCGTTCTTCTTTTCACGCCGCACGGGAATAACCTCAACCGCTCTTTTCAGAACGGTTAAATCGGCTCTTGACGTAATTTCGGGTGGCTTTAAAACGGGCGACGTTTTGACCTATATCAAAACCGGAATTTGTAGCTGGAGCGCCGCCGAGGTTGACGCGCTTGAAAGCTACGCGCTTAAATGGAATATAAGCGGAAAACGTTGGACGGACGAATACGAATGGAATATGAACCCGTCGGGATATACCGACAGGCTTACCGAGGACGAAAGGCTAGTTCTTGCCGAGGTAAACCGTCTCCGTATTAAGCTCCGTGAGCCGCTCGTTAAGCTTCGCGATTCGATAAGGAACGTATCTCTTACGGACGCCGCCTCCGCTATCTTCACCTTTATTTCCGAGTGCGGTATATACGAAAGGTACAAGGTGTCGAAAAACGCAGAGGATATAACGGTTTACAATACCTTTATTTCGCTTCTTGAAACAATGGTAAGCGTTGCCGGAGACGTTCCCGTAAACGCCTCCGTTCTCTCCTCTCTTTTAACTATGACCGGTAAAAAGGTTGACTACGGAAGAATACCCGACAGCATGGACTGCGTTAAAGCGGGAGATGCCGCAATTATGAGACTTCACGGCATAAAGCATATTTTCCTCACCTCCTGTGAAAGCGGGGTTTTCCCTAAAGCGGTCGAGGACGTCAGCGTATTTACCGACGCCGAAAAAGAGATCTTAAAGGCAGGCGGCATTCAGCTTTCTCCCGATACGGCGACAAAAAACGACGAGGAAATGTTCTGCTTTTTACGCTGCGCCTGTAGCGCGGTCTCCTCTCTTACGCTAACGTACACTCTGCTTGACGGTAAGCCCTACCCCTCGGTTGGATTTACGAGAGCTTCCGCTCTTTTCCCATTAAATAAAGTTATTTCTTTCCCCGATGACGTTCCGCTTTTAAACCGTATTCAAAACGCCGATGCGGGAAAAGCCGTCGCTCTCGACGCCTACGGCACCCCTCTTTTTGACATATTAAAAAGGCTTTACGATGAAAAAGGAGAGGCTCCGTTTTTAAGCGGTATGCCTTTATCTGCGCCAGACGCCTCGGTTTCAAAGGATATAACCGAAAATCTTTACAAAAAGGAATTTACCCTTTCACAAAGCAGAATCGAGTCCTTTTCAAAATGCCCTTTCTCCTATTACTGCAAGCACGTTTTAGGACTTCGTGAGAAAAAACGGGCTGACTTTTTAAGCTCCGACAAGGGCTCTTATATCCACAGAATACTTGAAAAGGTTATTGCCGTTCTTTTTTCGGACGACGAAAAGCGAAAAAACGTAACCGATGAGGAGCTTAAAGCTTTAATCGAAAGGATTGTTAAAGAAATACTCAGCGGTATTTTCGGCAGCCTTAACGAGCTTAACGCACGTTTTGGCGCTCTCGTTAGCCGTCTTAACAGAACGGTTCTGCTTCTTGTCAAAAACATATTAAAGGAATTTGAAAACAGCGATTTTACGCCTAAATTCTTTGAGCTGAATATCGGCAAGGGCGAAAAAGGCTCCTCTCCCTTTAAGGTTACGCTTTCCGACGGAAGCGCTCTTAAAATCAACGGCATAGTTGACAGAGTTGACACCTACGAAAAAGACGGAGAAGTTTTCGTACGTGTTGTTGACTACAAAACCGGCTCCCGTGAGCATTCGCTGAAAAACATTAAGCTTGGACTTGACATGCAGATGCTTCTCTATCTGTTCTCGCTTTATAAATCGGACAGCTCCGATTTTAAACGCGCTCTCGGTGTTTCGGAAAACGGAAAAATCCACCCCGCGGGCGTACTTTATCAGCCGTCCTACGTTCCGACAATGAGCGTAGATTCGGAAAAGTCGCCAGAGGAGTCTCTTTCCCTTTTTGAAAAGAAGCTTACCCGCTTTGGAATACTTCTTGACGATCCTGAAATTCTTGACGCTATGGAGCACGGTCTATCCGGAAGCTTTATTCCCGTAACGGTGAAAAAAGACGCGCTCTCCGTATCAAAGGGCGAGCTAAAAACTCTTGAAGGCTTTGGCGAGCTTATGACTGAGGTAACCGACATTTTAACCGGAATCGGCGAAAAACTTAAAAACGGAGTTGCCTCCGCCGCTCCGCTTAAAACCTCCGTTATTGACGCCTGTCAGTACTGCGAAATGCGTGTGGTTTGCAGAAAACAGCTGTAAACTGCAACAACATTTAAAAAATTACTTTTAACTTTAAAAAACACAGAAAACCCGTTCAATTTTTATGCGGTTGCTTTGCAACTATATGGAGTTACTATGTCCGAAATAAAATTCACAGATTCACAAAGAGCCGCGATTGACGCAGAGGCTCCGAAAATCTTAATATCCGCTGCGGCAGGCTCGGGCAAGTCCACCGTTCTTACCGAGCGCATTATTTCCTCGGTAACCTCGGAGGAAAAGGCGTTTGACATCTCTAAAATTCTCGCCGTTACCTTTACAAAGGCATCTGCCGAGGATCTTAAAGCAAAAATAAGCAAAGAGGTACGTAAGGCGGTTTTATGCTGCCCCGAAAACAAGAGACTTCGGGCGCAGCTTATAAAGCTTTCCTCCGCTAAAATAAGCACTATTCACGGTCTTTGCTTCAGTCTTATCAAAAGCCATTTCCAGATGCTCGGACTAAGCGCGTCTATGCGGGTTGCCGACGAGGTAGAGGCTGCCGCACTGCGCTCCGAGGTCCTTACAGAGCTGCTTGAAAGCGCTTACGCGGGGTACTTTAAGCCTATACCCGACTTTGCGTATTTTACCGAAAATTTTATAACCGAGCGCGATGACAGTCTAAGCAAAATCCTTTTTGGAGTTTACGATAAAATTAAGAATATCCCTAACGGCTTTACCGAGTGGGAAAGAAAAATAGATGCTTTAACCGATAAAAAAAGCTTCGGAGAGAGCGACTTTGGAAGGCTTATAATATTCCACCTCTCTCTTTTCGTTGACTACGCACAGCTTCTCTGCAAAAATACGGTAGAAATGCTTTCCGCCGACGAAAATTACGCCGATAAGTATCTGCCCGCATTTGAATACGACCTTCATTTTCTTTCGAAGCTAAAACAACTTACCGAAAAAGGTAGCTACGGTGAAATTTCCGAGTATTTACCCACCTACACCCCTGTAAAGCTTAAATCCGTTAAAGCAGATTTTAAAACGGACGAGGGTGAGTACGCGAGAACGGTAGTTAAAGCTTACATTAAAGATACAGTTAAGGAGTTTAACGAAAAATTCTTCCTTGTAACGCCGGAGCAGTTAGAGAAAAGCGCTGAGGAAACGGCAAAGCTCTCTCGCGCGCTTATTCTTTTCCTTAGGGAATTTGACAGTCGTTTTAACGAGGAAAAGCGCCGCCGCTCCGTCCTTGATTTTAACGATCTTGAGCACTGCGCTTTAAAGCTTCTTTACGACAGCGAGGGCAATGTATCCGATACGGCTCGGCGTATTTCCGAGTCTCTTGACGAAATTTACGTTGACGAGTATCAGGACGTAAACCCGCTTCAAAACAAGATTTTTGAGGCGCTTTCTGTAAGCTGTCCGATATTTATGGTCGGAGACATAAAACAGAGCATTTACAGCTTCCGAGGTGCGGCGCCTTCAATATTTTCCGATTACCGTAGGCGCTTTTCGGAGCACACCCCCGGTACCGACCGCTACGAAAAGGACGTTACCGTTTTCCTTTCGGATAACTTCCGTTCGGCGTTTAACGTAACCGAGTTTGTAAACGCCGTCTCCGATCCGCTTTTTTCGACCTCCTTTACCGAGGATTATTACTCCTACCGTATCCCCTATTCAAAGGAAGACCGTTTAGTTTGCAACGTAAAGAACGAAGCCCCCGAGGTCAGCATTTTAATCGCGGAGGATAAAAAAGAGCCTTCTGCCGATAATGGAGAGGTTACTGAAAACTTCTCGTCAGAGTCAAAAGGAATCTCTGCTGTTACGGGCGCCTTAAGTGAGGTCAACACGCGTCAAAACGGCGGCGTAGGTGAAAGCGGCTCGGGTGAGAACAGCTCAAATCAAAACGGCGGCGTAGGCGAAAGCGGCTTGGGTGAGAACAGCTCAAATCAAAAGAGCGGCGTAGGTGAAAGTAACTCAGAGGAGAACAGTGCGCGTCAAAACGGCGGCGCGTCTTACCTTGAGGCCGAAATGGTCGCAAACAAAATTTCCGAGCTTATTTCGGGTGGCACCGCTCCGTCGGAAATCGCCGTATTGCTTCGGGGCACAAAAACCGACGCCCCGATTTTCGAGGCAGCGCTTAAAAAACGTAATATTCCGATAAGCACCGATAAAGGCTCATCTCTTTTTGACGCGCCCGAGGTACAGCTTTCGCTCTGTCTGCTTAACTGTATAGACAACCCCTACCGCGACATATTCCTTGCGGGAGCGCTCCGCAGTCCCGTTTTTGGGTTCACTCTTGACGACCTTATACGTATAAGACGGTATAAACCCGATGCTCCCTCCCTCTTTGACGCGCTCAGAGAGTTTACGGCGGCAGAGAGACTGCGTAAGGGTGTTTACTTTCTTGAATTTCTTTCACGTATGCGTTCCTTCGCCTCGGAAAACACTGTTGACAGAACGCTTTGGCATTTATACACGGAAACCGCCTTTTTCACGCTTATTTACGACGGCGGCAAGGCTCTCGGCAGCATACCTCAGGCACGCAGAGCAAATCTCTTAAAGCTTCACAGTATAGCAAAATCCTTCTCTTCATCGGATGGCAGCTCACTTTATTCCTTCATAGAGTATCTTAGAGCTATGCTGAGCGGAAGCAACCCTCCGTCTGCCGCAACTATTCAAGGCGACGGGGTTAAAATAATGAGCATTCACCACTCAAAAGGCCTTGAATTTACTCACTGCTTCGTTTGTCGTACGACACGCGCTTTCAGTAAGGAAACTCATAAAAGCTCTGTTGTAATAGACGAAAATTTCGGAATAGCTATGAGAATTAAGGACGCGCTGCGACTGACCTCTGCCGACACGGTATTCAGACAGGCACTCCTTATGCAAAGCGATCTTACCGAAACAGAGGAAGAAATGCGACTTTTGTACGTCGCGCTCAGCAGGGCAAAGACGGCGCTTTATATCACAGGCTCTGCAAAGGATCTTGCGGTTCTTGATCGGAGCGCTTACTACGCGTCGAGAACGCCGCATCCTATGCTTTTCTCTTCACAAAACTGTTACCTGAAATGGATACTTACCGCACTGAAATGCAAGACTGATCTTGCTCCGCGTTATTCTCTGAGGGTGCTGTCAGCTAAAGATATTTACGACGAGGCGCAGGGTAGGGTTCTTAACGGGACAGTAGTGAAAAAAGAGACTGACGCTGCCGAATACGACGAAAATGCGTACAACGTCTTAAAAGAACGTTTTGACTACGTTTATCCGTATGAAAAAACAGCTTTTATCCCGTCAAAGCTATCGGTCTCGCGGCTTTATCCCGAAATACTTGACGCTTTGGAAACGGAAACGCTTTTCCGGGACTATGAAACCGAGCTTTTCATTCCGGATTTTGATACCTTTACCGACACTGCGGAAATTGCCGACAGCTCGGAGTTTATCGGCGGCTCGGAGTTTATCGGCAACTCGGAATTTATCAACAGCTCGGAGTTTAGCAGTACAGAGTTTACCGATAAAAGCTGTTCTTATGAAACAGAACACGCCAAAACCGTTAAAGAGGTAAGCGAACTCGCTCTCCCGTGTCCTGACGCGCCCGATAACTCCCCGAAACTGAAAACCCCCTCGTTTTTACTTACGGATACCTCTGTAAGCGCGGCCGAAAAAGGCACGGCAACTCACGTTTTTATGCAGTTCTGCGATTTTCAAAACGTAGAGGAAAGCGGTATTGACGCGGAAATCTCCCGTCTTACCGAAAAACGCTTTATACTCCCCTCTCACGCCGAAATAATAGATAAAAACGCTATTAAAGCTTTCTTTAACTCCGACCTTTATAACCAAATGAAAAACGCGGTATCGCTTAGCCGTGAATACCGCTTTAACATTAAGCTGCCCGCTGTGGATTTTACGAAAAATCCGATTTTAAAAGAGCAGATAAAGGACGACTTCGTGTTCGTTCAAGGTGTTATCGACTGTTATTTCAGAGATGCGAACGGTAGGCTCTGTCTTCTTGACTATAAAACCGACCGCGTCCCGAAGGAAATTCGCGGAAACGAGGAAAAGGAATCGCTTTTCTTTACCGAAAAGCATTCCTCGCAGCTCAGCTACTACAAAAAAGCTCTTGAAAAGCTTACGGGAGAGCGCGTTTATAAAACCTACATCTACTCCTTTGCCCTCGGCAAAGTGATTAACGTTAATTAAAGGCAAAGGAAAATTGAAAAAATGATTAAGCTTATTATTTTTGACCTTGACGGCACGCTTGCCGACACTCTTGACGACATAGGAGACGGCGTAAACGCTATGCTTCGGGATTTTTCCTTTCCCACTCTTACAAGAAAGGAAATAACCGCTAACATAAACCGAGGTCCGCGCGAGCTTATCCGTCAAAGCTTACCGGAAAAAATGAGAGAGGACGAGGATTTTATATCCAAAGCCTTGGAGATTTATAAAGGCCACTACGGTCTTTGCTACTGCAATAAAACCGCGCTTTATCCCGGTATAAAAGACGCGCTTTCCGTTCTTAGCAAAAGCGGAATAAACCTTGCCGTTTTATCAAACAAGCAGGACGAGGCGGTAAAGGTCATTATTTCGGAGCTGCTGCCCGAAATTCCATTTTCCTACGTTTTAGGTCAGGGAATGTTTCCGACAAAGCCGTCTCCGGACGCGGTAAACCATATAATGGACGGTGTCGGAGTTACACCTACCGAAACTGCGTTTGTCGGAGATTCAAATATAGATATGCTCACCGCACAAAATTCGGGCGTGCTTGCCGTGGGAGTTACCTGGGGATACAGAAGCCGCGAGGTGCTTACCGAAAGCGGAGCCGCGCACCTAATTGACAAAACCGAGGATTTAATCAAAATACCGTCGTTTGTTAACTGATTTAAAAAATACGCTTTTTCTCTCTTTTTCCGTGTAAACGCTAAAATAAACCGTAATTATTAATAAAAGTTAACAATATAGTACTGTTACTTTTATCGTTAACATGATATAATTGATAAAAAGAAAAAAGGTTATCTGCCGCTTGGCAGAGGAAAGGCAGCGTTATGTCTTCTGAAAGACTCACAAAACAAAAGCAGGCGTTCCGTCGTTTCTTTGAGGCTAACCGAGACAAGGAGCTGACGGTTGCGGAAATAGCCGAAATGCTGAAAGAAAGCGGAAGCGATATGGGTATCGCCACCGTTTACCGAGCCGTAAACAGACTTGAATCAGAGGGTGTTCTCGTTAAGTGTGTAACGGGTACTAACGCAAAGGCGCGTTACCGCTACGCAAGCTCTGACACCTCAGTCCGTTCCGTTCATCGGGTTTTCTGCACCGTATGCGGAAAAATAGTGGATCTTCCCTACAAATTCACCGACAAGCTTGAAAAAACCGTGTCCGATATGACGGGCTACGCTCTTACCGAGCACCAGATAATGTTTTACGGTCTCTGTAACGATTGCAAGGGCTGAAACCAACTCAAAATTTAATTAAATTTAAATATATTTAAAGGAGAAACTAAAAATGAAAATCCCGTTTCAAATTGATTTAAAAGGAAAAACCGTAGTAATCACAGGCGCAGGCGGAGTTCTCTGCTCTTCCTTTGCCGAGGCTCTTGCCGAGACAGGCGCAAAAATCGCGCTTCTCGACCTTCGCTTTGAGGCAGCTGACGCTGTTGCCGAAGCAATCCGTCAGAACGGCGGTATAGCAAAGGCGTACGGCTGTAACGTTCTTGATCGCGAGTCTCTCACCGAGGCTAAGAAGGCAATAGACGCTGACCTCGGTCCCTGCGACATTCTCATTAACGGCGCAGGCGGAAACAACCCGAAGGGTACTACCACGAAGGAATATCTTTTCCCCGAGGATCTCGACGAGGAAACCACGAAGGATATAACCACCTTCTTTGACCTTGATCCCAAGGGAGTTGAATTCGTTTTCAACCTTAACTTCCTCGGAACGCTTCTTCCCACCCAGGTTTTCGCCCGTGATATGGCAAAGCGTGAAAATCCCCTTATCCTTAACGTTTCTTCAATGAACGCATTTCGTCCTCTTACAAAAATACCTGCATATTCCGGCGCTAAGGCTGCGGTTTCCAACCTCACCGCTTGGCTTGCTGTACACTTCGCTAAGGTTGGCATAAGATGTAACGCAATAGCTCCCGGCTTCTTTGTAACCAACCAGAACAGGGGCTTACTTATGAACGCTGACGGCTCTCTTACACCGAGAAGCGAAAAGATACTTGCCGCAACTCCTATGGGACGCTTCGGTGAGGCTGACGAGCTTATCGGAACCCTCCTCTGGCTCTGCGACGCTAAAGCGTCCGGATTTGTCAACGGTATAGTAGTTCCCGTTGACGGCGGCTTCTCGGCTTACTCGGGAGTTTAATAAAAGAGGTTATAGCCGTTCTGCTTTTTAGTTAATGTTAATTCGTTTAAATCACCTTTAAGCTTAGTAGGAGAACATTTAATATATATGAAAAAATCTGCGGCTATAAAAGAGCTTTACAAAGAGCATCTTATTTACAAAAACAGACTTGATACCGACGAGCTTTTTTCGGTATCGGACGGTGCCGTCTCCCTTAAAGGAAATCTTAATAACGCTATCCGATTTATTGAGGATAAGCAGCTTTTGGATCCGAAGCTTTGGGAAAAACTCGTAACAGAGCTTCGCGACACCACCCCTAAAGCCGACGATGCGGATATGGGGCGGCGAGGCGAACGGTGGGGGCAGATGATGCGTGGCGCCTGCTTTACCTACGCTTACACCCAAAACGAAAAGCTTTATAATATTCTCGCCGAAACGGTTACGGATATTATGACAACCCACGGAGAAGGCGGCAGGATCTCAAGCTATTCAGTTGAAAAGGAATTTACGGGCTTCGACCTCTCTTCAAGAAAGTACGTTCTTCTCGGAATGCAGTATTTCCTTGAAATATGTAAGGATAAAGCGTTTGCCGATAAAATAATAGAGTCTATGTGCCGCCAGGCAGACTACATTATAAACCTTATCGGCTCTCCCGACGAGGAAAAAAGTATTATAACCCTCTGCGCAAGTCATTGTAACGGACTTAGTGCATCCTCCGTTTTAGAGCCGTTTGTCAGACTCTACAACATAACCGGTTATCCGAGATACCGTAAATTCGCGTCCCATATAGTTGACTGCGGAGGTATCTACACCGATCCTGAGACAAGTATTTTCGAGCTTGCCTACGAGGATAAGCTTGAGCCCTATCAATACCCCGTAACAAAGGCTTACGAAATAATAAGCTGCTTTGAGGGACTTCTTGAATATTACCGCGTAACCAAAATTGAAAAATGGAAAACGGCGGTTATTAATTTTGCAAACCGCGTCCGCTGCTCGGATATCACCGTTATAGGCAGCTCCGGCTGTACGCACGGGCTTTTTAATAACAGCGCTGTGCGTCAGACGAACACTCTCGGTAGCGACGCTGCTCAAGAAGCCTGCGTAACGGTAGCATGGATAAAATTCTGCTTCCAGCTTCTCTCCATCACAGGAAATCCCGTTTTTGCCGACGAGATAGAAAAATCGGTATATAACGCGCTTATCGGCTCCGTTAATTTTGAGTTTAACAAGCGTAGCGGAGAGCTTCCCTTTTACAGCCACAGTCCCCTTCTCCTTAGTACCCGTTTGGGAGATGTCGAAGATACGAAGGTAATGGCAGACGGCACCTGTTACGGCTCTTATGCCTATACGGGCTCGACGGGAACCGGAATTATAGGCAAAATCGCAGTTATGCTTAAAGAAAACGGTATCGTATTTAATCTCTTTGAAAAGGCTAAGATAACAACTAAAACTCCGGCCGGGGGTGAGCTTTCCCTTTCTGTGGAAACCGAGTACCCCGCAGACGGTACCGTTAATATTCAGATTGACAGCAGCCCCGAGGAGGAATTCACCGTCTCCGTCCGTATCCCCGAATGGTCAAAAAACACCGTCGTTTCCTTTAACGGCGCTTCGGTAAAGGTTACTCCCGGAGCCTACGCGGAATTTAAAAAGGTATGGATTAAGGGAGACTACGTAACGCTTAAATTTGACACTCGCTGTAAGCTTATGCGCGCGCCCGATGCTCCGACGGATAAAAGCTCCGCCTATCACGTATCGCTTCAGAGAGGTCCTCTTGTACTTGCGAGAGACTTAAGAACAGGTGATATTGAAAACACCGTCAAATTCGCTCCCGATTCCGATGGCTACGTTCCGTGTGTTCCCTCTGACGTTTCCTTTAAGCATTTTTATACTTTCAAGGTAACCGAGGAAAACGGAAACACACTTGATATGGTTGACTACGCCTCCGCGAGCAGAACGCGGAATGAATTTACCGTATGGATACCTACCGAAAACTACACCGTGGATGATATAACAAATCAGTAAAACAAAAAAAGACGCATAGGATTAAAATCCTCTGCGTCTTTTTTTATGCCAAAACCACCGGCTTAGCATCACGGGGGCAGCTATTCCAAATAACATTTTTATTCCGAGACGTAATATTTTTCTCCCCTTTCTCATATTTATTTTTTACAGGGCTTTTCCCAAAAATTAAAATTAAAAGGAGAAAAACAATGTTCGTTTATTCAGTAAAAGCTTCAAGCATCAAGCTGGTTGCGCTCGTTCTGCTATCCCTTACCGTCGTCTGTACTCTTTTAATCCTCATTCCAAGCTATGACGCCACAACCGTTTTCGCCGATGACGGCAGCGTGGTATATACCGGCGCAAAAACAAATGAGGGCAGAATAGAATTTTTAAAAAATTTCGGTTGGGAGGTGGAAGCTGAGCCTCTCGAGGAAAAGGAGGTTACCATTCCCTCGGAATTTGACTCGGTTTTTATCGGATATAACGAGCTTCAGAAGCTTCAGGGGCTTGATCTTTCGCGCTATAAAAGAAAAACGGTAACTCGCTATACGTATGTAATAACGAATTACCCCGAATATGAGGGTAAGGTTTTTGCAAACGTTATTATATATCGCGGCAGAGTTATCGGCGGAGATATATGCACCGAGGCAAAGGACGGCTTTATCCACGGCTTTTCGAAAAACACACGTCTTTAAAATCAGCCCGTATCTTTCTTACACATTTTAACCTCTTTTCGGAAAGGACTGAGTTTTCTCCTTGCGTACCACAAAGGATTTTATAAAAGACGGCATAATGCTTACCGTTACAATGCTTATTCTACGCACCGCGGGTGTCTTTTTCTCCGCGCGTCTCGCAATTTTAGCGGGTGCCTCGGTAATGGGACTTTACACACAGATAATGTCGGTGTACGGCTTTGCGGTTACCGCATCCGCCGCGGGTGTCAATCTCGGAGCAGTAAGAATAACCTCCGAAAACTACGGTGGGGGACGTTTTTCCGATATACGCTGCGGCGTTCACGAAAGCATTTCCTACTGTCTTAAGGCAGGTATAACGGTAAGCCTTATTTTTTATTTCGGCGCTCCCTTTTTCGGCGGCAGAATACTTGCCGACGCACGAACCGTATCCTCTCTCCGCGCGCTTGCGCTCGCTCTCCCCTTTATATCGGTTTCTAACGCGTTTCACGGCTATTTTCACGGTGTAAAGCGTATCTACAAAAGCGCCGCCGTCAGCCTTATAGAGCAGTTTGTGAGAATATGCGCCACCCTTTACGCCTTGACCGCCGTTGACGTTAAAAACACCGAGGCAGTATGTCTTACTCTTGTAATATGTAACGCCGCCTCGGAGGCTCTCTCCTGTCTTGTCCTCTTTATTCTCTATCTCTTTGACGTCAGACGGTTCCCTCGCTCCTACAAGCAGTCGAAAAGCATGCGAAGGCGTTTTATAGGTATTACCTTTCCCGTTGCCGTAAGCTCGCTTATCCGCTCGGGGCTTACCACCTCGGAGCATATTCTTATTCCGATAGGGCTTCGCGCGTTTGGTGCTGACAGCGAAACCGCACTTGCAAAATACGGTATAGTTTCCGGAATGGCACTTCCTATTCTTCTCTATCCCATGGCTCTGCTCTCAGCCTTTGCGTCGGTAACAATTTCCGAGCTTTCGGCAAGAGTTTCAGCCGGGGAAAGCAGGAAAAAGATAAACGCTACCGTTTCAAAGGGTGTCTCTCTCGCTCTTGTTTACGGTATAGGCTGCAGCGCGATTATACGCTATTTTTCCGATGCCCTCGGGCACGCGGTGTATAACAGTGTAGATGCGGGAGAATTTCTCCGAATTATGGCACCGCTTGTAATTTTTATGTATCTTGACCACATCTCCGACGGTATGCTTAAAGGTCTTGACAAGCAAAACTACGTAATGAAGGTCAATATTTTTGACGCCGCGCTGAGCGTGCTTTTCGCTATAATTCTTATACCGCGTTTCGGTATTTACGGATTTGTCGCGTCAATTTACATCTGCGAGTGTCTTAACTGTGTTTTCAGCTTCGGTATGCTTATGTTTAAAACCGGCTTTGGAATAAGCTTTTTAGACAGTCTTGCAATGCCGACCTTCTCGGTTATAGTGGCTATATGGCTGGTAACAGTTACAAACTTTATATTTTCTAAAATCGGGCTGCATTTTTTAACCGGAAGCGCCCCGTTTGGTATAGTGCTTTCGGCTATTTACTATTTCCTTTTCCTAAGGCTTACAGGTACGCTGAAGCATAGCAAAGGCTCGAAAGAGCAGGATAACGTCAGGTGCTTTAAAACCGGAACGGTTAAATAGGTGAAAAATCAGGGTTATTTACAAATACATAGCGTAAAGCTTTAAGATCTCGGAGTACGGCGACGGGCTGTTTACCGTAATAACAAGATACTCGCTTTCTCCCTTGGTAAAAAGCACCGCCGACCACTTTCCGCTTCCGACAGCCCCAACCTTACCGCCCGATATACCGTCAGCCTTTGCCTGTCCCTCGGTACAGTTTGATACGAAAAAATCGTTGGCAACGGTAAGATATACGCTGCTAAGCGCTTCGCTGCTCTTTATGGCAACAGCTTCGCTTGAGCAAAAAATTTCCTTTAGCCTCGTGTCGCTTAAAAACGACTTTAACAAAACCGCGGTATCAAGCGCCGTGGTTTTTGATATTCCGTCCTCCTCTCCGCATACGCTTGCAAACGCCGTGCCCGTCATTTTCAGCTCATGGGCAAGAGCGTTAAGCTCTGAGACGAATGCCTCCTCGCTACCGCTGATATGTACGGCAAGAGTGTAAGCATAGGAGGAGCCTCTTTGATAAATCAAGCACCTTAATATGTCCTTTACCATCATTTTCTTTCCCACAGAAAGCACGCTCGCAGATAACTGATAGTTCGGTCTTTTCTGCGCGCTCGCGGGACAAACAGCGAACTCTGTCTCACTTATCCTGCCACTATCTATCGCTCTTGAAACAAGCAAGGCAGTAGCAAAAACGGACAAATCTCCGCAACTAATTACCTTTTCTTTTTCTTTTTGTGCAATTATTTTCATATTAGTAATATCGCAAAACAATGCACTTTCCGCGCTCACCTCTCCCGAGACGTCCTTTGCGCCCTCATCGGAAAATATTTTTTCCCCCTCGTTTTTTCCCGGTGTTGGCACCGCTCCAGTTTGAACCGTCTCACCGGCACCCTCACCCGAATTTTCGTCGGGAGTTTTTAACGCGCTGATAGCCTCATATCCTTTAAATCCCCCAAAGGTTAAGATAAGCGCCATTACCGCCGATATGATTTTCGAGCCTACTCTCGGCGTTAAAGCATCAAAAATTCTGTATATATTCATTTATCGCTTCTCCTTGTCTTTCTTATGCGCAACGGTTTTTAATTAAATTGATGCTCACACAGAGCCTTCTGCATCTTTTTTCTTTATTTTTTATAAAAAACTCGCTTTTTTACTGTTATAAAAGCTTTTTCTGTCGATTTACACGTATAACACAAACGCTCCGACTGCTGTCGGAGCGTTTATTAAGGTTTTACTGGTAGCTAAAATAGGAAAACGTTACTTTTCACCGTTAAGCTTAATTTCTGAAAGCGGGTTTTCCATCATAGCGTTTTTCATACTTTCATCGCTTACGTGGGTATATATCTGTGTGGTATTAAGCTGCTCGTGTCCGAGAATGTCCTTTAAAACTCTTACGTCAACCTTTCCCGTTCTATACATAAGCGTTGCCGCCGTGTGTCTGAGCTTGTGCGTTGAATAGTGCTTGTTTTCAAGTCCCGCCTCATTAAGATACTTTTTAACAAGCCACTGAACCGTTTTTTTGCTTATTCTGTTATGCTGACGGGAGCTTATAAAGAGCGCGTTCTTGTCCTTGATTTCTGTATCGGCGTTTCTTACCGGCAGATATTCGAGTATAGCTTCCTTACACGCGTTGTTTAAGTATATCATTCTTTCCTTTGCGCCCTTACCGAGAACTCTTACCGAGGTAAGCTCTCTGTCAAAATCGGTAAGACTTAAGCCGCAAAGCTCGGAAAGACGCATTCCGCAGTTAAGAAAAAGGGTAAGTATAGCAAAGTCTCTTTCCTTTGTTTTTGACAGGGAATCATTTTTTACCGCCTTTAAAAGCTCTACCGATTCATCAAGAGAAAGAAACTTAGGCAGCGGCGCTCTCGCTGAGGGCGCGTCAATATCCTTTGCGGGGTTGTCCTCAAGCTCCTTTACCACTACTGTAAGATATTTAAAAAAAGACTTTATCGCGGTAAGCTTTCTCGCTCTCGCGCCCGCCTTGTTTCCCCTTTTATCTGCGGCATAGGTTAAAAATCCGTATATGTGAAGCGGCTTTATTTTCTTCAAAAACGTCGCGTCAATCTCGGAAATATCTACCTTAACGTAGTCCTTCGGCTCGGTTGAAAGTCCGTCAAGCCTTGCCTTTACGTAGCAAAGAAAAAGTATTAAATCGTTTTGATACTGCTCCACCGTTCTTTCGGAGCGGTTTCTTATTATTCTTATGTATTCCGAATAATTTATAAGTAGCTCCGGAGGACTGCACTGCAAATTCTTATGCATCGACTTAACCTTTCCTTTCTGCTTCACTGTTACCGCATAACGCCTCGTAAAACAGATATTCTGTTTCCGAATTTCGTCGAAAGCCATGTTAAACCTTGCGCGCGGTGTAACAACATTATAACACAAAGAAGGTGTGAATACAAGGATTTTCTGTCGAATTTAAAAAAGTTTTTATTTTTCTTTTATTTTAACGAAATTCAAAAAGCTGAAAACCGATGTAAATAATTTGTTAAAAAAAACGTTTTTCTATTTTATTTTTGTACATTATATTATATAATGATGTAAACTGTCGAAAACATTTTTCACAGCTTATAGGCTAATGCAGAGCACTGCAAAATATCTAACTTATATTTAAAACGAAAGGACTTAACACTATGACTCTTGTTGTTCTTGCAGCGGGAATGGCATCTCGCTACGGCGGATTAAAGCAGATAGATCCTATCACCGCAACCGGTGAATTTATTATAGATTTTTCAATATACGACGCATATAAAGCAGGCTTTGACCGCGTTGTTTTTGTAATTAAAAAAGAAAACCTTGAAATATTCAAGGAAACGGTTGGTGTTCGCGCCGAGCGTTACCTGAAGGTTGAATACGCCTTCCAGGAAATGAGCGACATTCCGGAAAAATACCTCTCTTTAGTCCCCGAAAGACTTAAGCCCTTCGGAACCTCTCACGCGCTTCTTGCCACGAGAAACATTATAAATGATAATTTCGCGGTAATCAACGCTGACGATTTTTACGGCCGCGATGCATTCGTACAGCTTGCAAAGCATCTCTCGACAGCTAAATCTGCCAAAAAGCTCAATATCTGTATGATAGGCTACGTTCTTAAAAACACTCTTACAGACAACGGCTCGGTTTCAAGAGGCGTATGCAATACGTCTGCGGACGGAATGCTTGTTGACATAGACGAAAGAACGAAGATATTTAAAACCGACAGTGGCGCTGAATATGAGGAAAACGGTGTAAGAACCCCGCTTTCTCCCGATTCCGTCGTTTCAATGAACTGTTGGGGCTTCACACCTGATGTATTTGAGCACGTTTCGTCGGGCTTTGAGAAATTCCTCGCTTCCTCTCCCGAGCCTAAGGCGGAATACTATCTTCCCTTATCCGTAAAAGAGCTGATAGCCGACGACAAAGCCGAGGTTAAGGTTTATAAGACCGATGCAAAATGGTTTGGTGTAACCTACAAGGAGGATAAGCCTGCGGTTATGGAAGGAATTAAAAAGCAAATTGATGCAGGTATTTATCCCGCCCCCCTGTGGAAATAAGAATAGCAATATTTTTCTATTCTCCCGTGTGTTAAAACACAAATACACTATTTGCAGCATGGTTTAAATATCACAGCCGTTATTTTTTCAGCTATGCTTAAACGCCTAACGGAAGAAAACAGAGATAAAATCGAAATGAATATAAAAAAATAGTCAAAAGCTTTGGGATTGATTCTGAAAATATTGCTTATACCGAAATTACTTATTTTTAAACTCTGCCAAACCGTTTATATTATTCGTTTTGGCAAAGGAGTTTAACCTTATTAACCTACCGCCCGCGACACGGAATCCGTGTAACGCGGGCGTTTTTTTGCCGCATATATAAAATCACATTTCGGAAAGGTAGTTCATTTCCTTTTTAATTTTCATATTTATATTATACATGAGGTGCGCCGCGAGGTAAATCCTTTACGGTAATTTTACCTACACGGCTCTTTTCCTTCTTTTCCACGGCAAAAAAGAGATATTTTTCTTAAAAATTTTGTTATTTTTTTATAAAACCTATTGACTTACGTCGTTAAAAGGCTTATAATAATAAGGAATTATTAAATTAACTTATTTAACTTTTATGGAGGTTACAAAAAATGAGCAGAGTATTTAATTTTTCGGCAGGTCCTTCCATGCTTCCCGTACCCGTTCTTGAAACGGCGGCAAGAGAGATGCTTGACTACAATGGCAGCGGTATGTCCGTTATGGAAATGAGCCATCGCTCCCCCGTTTACGAGGCAATAATAAAAGAGGCTGAGGCAGGTCTTCGCAAGCTTATGAATATACCGGACAACTACAAGGTCCTTTTCATGCAGGGCGGCGCTTCCACGCAGTTCGCAGCCGTTCCGCTTAACCTTATCGGAAAAACCGGCAAGGCCGACTACGTTGTTTCCGGACAGTTCTCCGGCAAGGCTTTCAAGGAAGCTCAGAAGCTTGGCTTCGACGTAAAATCCATCGCATCCTCCAAGGACACCAACTTTGACCGTGTTCCCGTTATAACGAAGGATATGATTTCTCCCGACGCTTCCTACGTTCACATCTGCTTTAATAACACCATTTACGGAACCAAGTATTCTTATATTCCCGACACGGGCGATATTCCGCTCGTAGCCGATATGTCCTCCTGCATAATCTCCGAGCCTATCGACGTAAGTAAGTTCGGCGTTATCTACGCAGGCGCTCAGAAAAACATGGCTCCCGCAGGTGTAACCCTCGTTATTGTTCGCGAGGATCTTCTCGGATACGCTAAAGAGGATATGCCCTCTATGCTCGATTGGAAGCTTATGGCTGACAACGATTCTATGTACAACACTCCCCCCTGCTATTCTATCTACGTAGCAAAGCTCGTTTACGACTGGATTCTCGGTCTCGGCGGTCTTGACAAGATGCAGGAAATGAATATAAAGAAGGCTATGTACCTCTATGACTATCTCGACAGTCAGGACTACTACATCGCTCCCGTTCAGAAGGACTCCCGTTCTCTTATGAACGTAACCTTCGTAACCGGAGTTGAGGAGCTTGACAAGAAGTTCCCGAGCGAGGCTGCTAAGGCCGGTCTTGTAAACCTCAAGGGACACAGAAGCGTAGGCGGTATGAGAGCGTCCATCTACAACGCTATGCCCTACGAAGGCGTTGTAAAGCTTGTTGACTTCATGAAGGAGTTTGCAAAGAACAACCCGAAAAAGTAATTTTCGGTTAAAGCATTGCATTAAATTAAATTGGTATCGCCGATATTACGTTAAAACGTTAGCTTGGCATTACGTTAAAGCTTTTTTCGTGCGCCGGCAGGTGCCGTATTCATTAAAACAGCTACATCACATTAAATTGAAAGGCATGGTTATTAGTTATGTATAATGTCCGACTTATGAATAAAATCGCCAAAATCGGAACCGATAATTTCGATCCGGCAAAATACACCGTAGCAGAGGAAATCGAAAATCCGAGCGCGCTTCTCGTACGTTCGGCAGACCTTCACGAGTTTGATTTTCCCGCTTCCGTTAAAGCGGTAGCAAGAGCCGGTGCGGGCGTAAATAACATTCCGCTCGACAAATGCGCCGATAACGGTATCGTTGTTTTCAACACCCCCGGAGCTAACGCAAACGGAGTTAAGGAGATAGTCATCTCCGCGCTCTTCCTCGCGTCCCGAGACATCGTAGGCGGAATCGAGTGGGCAAAAACCCTTAAGGGCGACGCCGATGCGGCAAAGAAGGTTGAAAAGGGAAAGTCCCAGTTCGCAGGCTGTGAAATCCTCGGCAAAACCCTCGGTGTTATCGGACTTGGAGCTATCGGACGTCTCGTAGCTAACGCCGCGGACGCCCTCGGAATGAAGGTTATCGGATACGATCCGTATCTTTCCGATGCCGCTAAGGCTCTTCTTGCTCCCGACGTTAAGACCGCTAACAGCTACGATGAAATCTACGCGGCGGCTGACTATATAACCCTTCACATTCCGGCAACTGCCGAGACAAAGGGTATGTTTAACGCTTCTGTATTTGCAAAAACGAAGGACGGAGTTAAGCTTCTTAACTTCTCCCGTGCCGACCTTGTAAACAGCGCTGATATTATTGCTGCTCTCGAAAGCGGCAAGGTAGCAAAATACATAGTTGACTTCCCCACCGCCGAGATTATCGACGCACACAAGAACATAGTAGCAATTCCGCACCTTGGCGCTTCCACCGAGGAGTCCGAGGATAACTGCGCGGTTATGGCTGTAAAGCAGATTATAGATTACTTTGAAAACGGAAACCTCGTTAACGCGGTAACCTATCCCCGTCTCGTTCTTGACAGAAAGGGTGCAAATCGTATCTGCGTACTCTCCAAGAATGCTGACGCAGCCAAGATAGCTGCTGCTGTTGGCTCGTGTGTTCAGAGCGCAAGTGCCGTTAAGGGCGCGTACGGATACGCTGTATATGACGTAGATGCGGCTTCCGACGACACTGTAAACGCTATCAAGGCTATAAGCGGTGTTATAGCGGTTAACGTTATATAAAAAATAATATTATGACAACGCAGGTTGTTTTTACGCAATCTGCGTTGTTTATTTTACTAAATTTTTTTTATCTTTTTGAACAAAAACCCTTGACAAAAGGATTTTTTTGTGATATAATACCAAAGAACAAAGAAGCAGAACTCTCCGTTCTCACCTGCGAAACATAGATTTACGTCGGGTTAATATCGGTAATTCCTACTTTTGGAATACCTTTGCGGTTGCGGGGAGATTTTGGATCTTTGCCGCATTTTTTATTTCATTGGGGGTGTTTTATTATCAAAGCCACAAACGGAAAAGAGCATGTAATTAATGAGGAAATCGAATTTGAACCGAGCAAAAGCATACGCGTAATCGGGAATGACGGAGAGCAGTTTGGTATTCTTACCTTCTCTGCCGCGCTTGAAAAGGCGTATGATAAGGGACTTGACCTCGTTCTTATGAGCGCTCAGGCAGATCCGCCTGTCTGCAAAATTATGGACTACGGTAAGTTCAAGTTTGACCGCGACAAGAAGGAAAAGGAAGCCAGAAAAAAGCAGAAAGTTATTGAAATTAAAGAAATTCAGCTTACCTGCCTTATTGATACAAATGATTTCAACACAAAGGTTAACCATGCGCGCCGTTTTCTGACCGACGGAAACAAGGTCAAGGTTATGGTAAAATTCAAAGGCCGCCAGATGTCTCGTCAAGATGTCGGCAAAGAACTTCTTGAGCGCTTTCAAGAAGCGTGCAGCGATTTGGGTGCGCCCGAAAAAGCGGCAGTTCTTGATGGCAGAAATATGATAATGTTTATCGCTCCGGCAAAAGCTGCCGCAGCAAAATGAAAGGAGTCTCAATTATGGGAAAAATCAAAACACACAGTGCTTCCGCAAAAAGATTTACTGTAACAAAAAGCGGAAAGGTAAAGCTCAACCACATGAATCGTCGCCACAAGCTCGGACTTAAAACCACCAAGCGCAAGAGAAGCCTCAGAAAAACCGGCTATCTCAGCGAGTCTATGGCTCCGAACATCAAAAAGCTCATCTCTCACTAATATCGGAAAGGTCAAGGAGGAATTTAAGTTATGGCAAGAGTTAAAGGCGCATTAATGACGCGTAAAAGAAGAAAAAAGATATTAAAGGCCGCTAAGGGCTATTGGGGTGCAAAATCCAAGCATTTTAAGATGGCGAAACAAGCCATCATGAAGAGCGGAAACTACGCTTTCGCAGGCAGAAAGCTCAAGAAGAGAGACTTCCGCAGACTCTGGATCACCAGAATTTCCGCACAGGCTAAGGCTAACGGAATGAACTACTCCACTTTAATAAACGGTCTTAAGAAGGCAGGTATCGATCTTAACAGAAAGATGCTTTCCGAGATAGCTATTGCTGACGTTGCTGCATTTGCTGACCTCTGCGCAAAAGCTAAGGCTGCTCTTTAATTATGGAAATTAAATCGGATAAACTTTCTTTTCGGGAGTTTATCCGATTTTTCTTTTTTATTTAAAGATTATAAAAGAAATTTACCTTTTTTTAAGAAATTTTATTTTGTTTTTCAAAATTTATGAATTATAATATACTATATGATATAATAAATAGTAGATACATTTTATTTTGAATTGAAAAAAAGGAAATACGTTTTATTTTATATGGCTGTCCCTTTGGCAGCAGATTGTGAGACTAATATGGAAATTCAAAAAATTACGTCGCGAAATAATGACTATATAAAGGAAATAGTAAAGCTTTCAGACAAAAAGCACAGAGAAAAATCGGGAAAATTCTGCTTTGAGGGCAGAAAGCTTTTTGAGGAAGCGCTTAAAGAAAATATCCCTCTCGAAGCGGTACTTATAACGGAAAATCATCTGACTGAATTTGAGGGCATGGACTACCCGTTCCGCGTAATATCGGTAAGTCAAGAGGTTTACGAAAAAATTTCTTACGAAAAATCGCCCGAAGGAATATTCTGTGTCTCAAAAGCTCTTGACAAATTACATATTTTATATATAATATATAAAGGAAGAGTTTTAGAGTCTCCGATAGTTTTGCTTGATGGCATTCGCGATCCCGGAAACCTCGGTACGATTTTACGCGTTGCCTCCGCTTTTGGATACGAAAGCGTTATATTAAGCGATGACTGTGCAGACGTGTACAACCCGAAAACGGTAAGAGCGTCTATGGGAGCGGTTTTCCGTCAGCAAACGGTAAGGGTAAGCGACCTTGCTTCAACGGTAAGCGAGCTTAAGGAAGCGGGCTATAAAATTTACTCTGCCGCTTTGGATAAAAATGCCGTTTCAGTAAAAAATACTAAGGCAGACTCCTCCGTCGCTTTTATAATCGGAAACGAAGGAAACGGTATAAGACCTGAGGTAATAGCAGTGTCAAGCGGAACGGTTATAATTCCTATGGAAAGCTCTACGGAGTCTCTTAACGCCGCCTCCGCCGCATCTATCCTGCTTTGGGAGCAATACAGGACCTTAAAATAAGCTTTTCATTCGCAAAGCCGTGTTATTTAATTGCTTAACAAAACGGCGCTTCTTTTACAATTACAAACAGGTGTGATAAAAACAAGGAAAGGATAAAGATATGTACGACGTTCGATACTGGTTGTGGTTAAGTCTTATTTTTGAAACCGGCTCGCCTAAGTGCGACACGCTTTTGAACGCATTTAATCATAACCCGAAATCTATCTACGAAGCCGACAAGGTAGCTCTTTCTCCTTTTTGTAAAAATAACGACTTTATTCTCTCGCGTCTGCTTGACAAACGTCTTGACAGAGTTTATAGCGTTCTTGACTTTTGTCAAAAGGAAAATATCGGTATTCTCACTCCCGAAAGCCGTAATTTTCCGTCTTCCCTCTTGAAAATCCCCTCTCAGCCACTCGTTCTTTACTATAAAGGCAGACTTCCCGATTTTTCCCGTTCTCTCGGCGTTGCCGTCGTGGGAATGCGAAGCGTAACTCCTTACGGAACCTCTGCGGCTTATACAATCTCACACGATCTCGCCTCTGCCGGAGCGATAGTCGTAAGCGGTATGGCGATCGGCGCTGATACAGCCGCTCATCGAGGCGCGCTTGATGCGGGTGGGCACACCATAGCGTTTTTAGGCTGCGGAATAGATATTATCTATCCAAAGGATAACTTAAAGCTTATGCAGGAAATAATCTCTGTCGGTACGGTTATGACTGAATACGCTCCGGGGCTTAAGCCTGAGGGCAGGCACTTTCCCATAAGAAACAGACTTATAAGCGGAGTGTCAAACGCCGTATTAGTAATTGAGGCAGATAAAAAAAGCGGCGCGCTTATAACCGCGTCTCACGGACTGCGGCAGGGTAAGCTTATTTATGCAGTCCCGGGAAAGGTCGGCGAGCTTTCAAGCACGGGAACCAATCTTCTTATTCAGAACGGAGCAAAGATGGTTACCTCTGCAAAGGACATCATTTCCGATTTTTCGGGACTTTACGAATTTAAGCTCGGTCAAGGTCAGAAAAATAACGTTCAGAACCTTAAAAACACGGAAGGTTACGCAACACGCGAAAGCATAGGCGTTTCCGACGCTAATTTTAACTCGTCCGGAAACACTTTTGGCAAAAACTCCGACACCGTTAATTTTAGTAAGGAAAGCTTCGACAAAGCAGGTCCTATCAGTGATATTTTCGCTAATGCTAACGTCGGAAGTAATAATTTTAGCAAACGTAATTTTGATAAAACATCTACGGGTAACGACGTTTTTGCAAGAGAGTCTCTACCTAAAAAGTTTTTTGAAAACAATATCTTCGAAAATCACGTAACGGACAGACGTCCCGAAAGACTTGTCGCTGCTCAGCCACGTCCGACCGTTCTCTACAACGGAATGACCGAGGAGGAGTTAGCCTCATCGTATATGTCTATGGAAACAGAAGCGGGCGGAAGGCATTTGCCATATCCTAAAGATACCGAAAGAGTTTATCTTACCTATCCGAAGGAACCGATGCCGAGGGACGGATACCGGATAGTGCTTTCGGAAGAAGGGCTTAAAAATTTTGAAAGTCAGGCTATGGTAAGCTTTAAAACCGAGTTTTCGGAAGCAGACAGTATTATCCCAATTACATCTTATAAAACAGAAAACGATCCGATTAAGGCCGCCGCTAATAAAAAGGCAGAAAAAAAGAAAAGGCTTTCCTTTAAGCGGATTAAATCGGACACGGACGAAAAGCCTTCGGTTTCGGATAAAAAAGCAGACAAAAGGGGAACCGCGGACACGCAGAAATCAAAGCTCACGGTAAGCTATGAAGGGTTAAACGAAATGGAAAGCGCCGTGCTGAAATTCATTTTGGAAAAAGGCCCCGTCGGAATAGACGGTATGGGCTCTCTTGATATTCCCGTTTCAAAGCTTCTTGCAACGGTAACTATGCTTGAGATAAAGCAGAAAATAACACAAAAGCCGGGCGGTTATTTTGAAGTCAAATAATTCTGCGTGGCTACGACACCTGTGCAACTTTAATTTATTCCGCAAAAATATGGGTGTTTACAGCCATAATTAAACCGCTCTCAAAAAACGGCTATGCCTTTAACATCTTTTAAAAATAGGTGTTTACAGACAATATTAAACAGTTTAAAATAATACATATATATACATTCGGAGGAACACAATGCCAAATTTAGTTATAGTTGAATCTCCCTCAAAGGCAAACACAATTAAAAATTATCTCGGCTCGGGCTACAAGGTAGTAGCCTGCGAGGGCCACGTAAGAGACCTTCCCAAAAGCAGTCTCGGAGTTGATATAGAAAACGGATTTACTCCTCACTACATTAACATAAGAGGAAAAAGCGAGCTTATAGCAGCACTTAAAAAGGACGCAAAAAACGCAAATAAAATCTTTCTCGCACCCGACCCTGACCGCGAAGGAGAAGCTATTTCCTGGCACCTTGCGAGCGCGCTTAATATACCGCTTGAAAGCACTCGCCGCGTTTCCTTTAACGAAATAACCAAAACCGCTGTAAAGGCGGCTATAAAGTCTCCAAGAAAGATAGACGTAAACCTCGTTGACTCACAGCAAGCAAGACGTATTCTTGACCGTATAGTCGGATACAAGCTAAGTCCTTATCTTTGGAAAGCCGTTAAAAGCGGTCTTTCCGCAGGACGTGTACAGTCTGTTGCCACCAAGATAATAGTAGAAAGAGAAAACGAAATAAAAAGCTTTGTTCCGAAGGAATACTGGCTACTTGACGCAACCTTTAAAAACAACACTGTAAGAGCAAAGTTCTTCGCTCTTGCCGAGGACTTACTTAAAAGGGACTTAAATAACGAAAAAGAGACGCAAGAGGTTATAGACGCTGTTAAAAACAGCCAGTTTAAGGTTATCTCCGTAAAGCGCGCACTTCGTCATAAAACACCCGCTCCGCCCTTTAACACCGCATCTATGCAGCAGGAGGCGGCTAAAAAGTTTGGTTTTCAGGCGCAGTACACAATGAGAATAGCACAGGAGCTTTACGAGGGCGTAAACCTCGGTCCGGAGAACGGCGGTGTTCACGGTCTTATTACCTATATGCGTACCGACTCTCTCCGTATTTCCGACGAGGCGGCACTTAACACAAAGAGCTTTATAACTGAAAAATACGGAAAGGACTCCGTTCCCTCTCAAATCAGAGTATATAAAACCCGCAAAAACTCGCAGGACGCTCACGAGGCTATCCGTCCCTCTGACGTAACCTTAGAGCCGGATAAAATCCAGAAGCATCTTTCCTCCGGCCAGTATAAGCTGTATAAGCTTATTTGGAGCCGCTTCGTTGCAAGTCAGATGGCAAACGCAGAGCTTGATACGGTTGTAGCTGATATAAAATCTGATAAATATATATTCAGAACCAGCGGCTACTCAATAAATAAGCTTGGATATATGGCTCTTTACGAGACCGATGACGGAGAAGATGACGGAGAGAACAGACTCCCCGATCTTAAGGAAGGCGAAACGCTTACTCTTAATGAGCTTCTTCCCGTTCAGAAGTTTACCGAAGCACCCCCGAGATACACCGAAGCAACTCTTATCAAGTTCCTTGAAGAAAAGGGTATCGGACGTCCTTCTACCTACGCTCCAATAATAACAACCATAATTTCAAGAGGATACGTAAAAAGAGATAAGCATAGCCTGCTTCCGACCGAGCTTGGCGATATAACTACAACGCTTATGAATGACAATTTTCCGCGTATAGTTGACTACACCTTTACTGCGGAGATGGAGGACAGCCTCGACGGTATAGCTGACGGCGAATCCACTATGACCTCGGTTCTCAGCGGATTCTATAAGGATTTTGCTCTTAGCCTTGAAAAGGCGGAAAAGGAAGCTAAAACGCTTTCTATAACCGTTCCCGACGAGGAAACGGATATAATATGCGACAAATGTGGAAGCCGTATGGTAATCAAAAACGGCAGATACGGAAAATTTGCCGCTTGCCCGAACTATCCCGAATGTAAAAACACCAAACCGCTTGAGGCCCCCAGCACCGAAAAGACGGAGAGCGCCCCCGCAGAGGTTACCTCTCTTAAATGTGAAAGATGCAGTGGTAGTCTCGTAATAAGAAACGGAAAATACGGAAGCTTCTACGCCTGTGAAAACTTCCCGAAATGTAAGTTTACAAAGCAGATTACAAAGGACACGGGAATCCCCTGCCCGATATGCTCCTCAAAAATAGTACTGAAAAAGGGCAAGAACAACTCAAGCTTTTACAGCTGCGAAAACTATTCCCCCTGTACCTTCTCTACGTGGGATCAGCCGATTAGCAAAAAATGCCCCGACAGCGGCGGACTTCTTCTTTTCAAAAAGAACAGAAAGCTCGTTTACTGTTACAGCGAAAACTGCGGATTTAAGGCCTCCTCGGACGGATACGTAAGTGAAGATGAACAGAACGGTTAAGGTTATAGGCGCGGGACTTGCAGGCTGTGAGGCGGCTTTTCAGATAGCTACCGCGGGCGTACCCGTAGAGCTTTACGAAATGAAGCCCACGAAAAGAACACCCGCTCACTCCTCGGATCTCTTTGGAGAGCTTGTATGCTCAAACTCCCTGCGCTCACTTCAGATAACTAACGCCGCGGGTATGTTAAAGGACGAGCTACGTCTTCTTAACTCTCTTATTATGAAGGCGGCTGATGCCTCCTCCGTTCCCGCAGGCGCGGCTCTTGCCGTTGACAGAGTAAAATTTTCCGAATTTATAACGGATACGGTTAAAAACCACCCTAATATAACGGTAATAGAAAAAGAGGTAACCGAGCTGCCAAGCGACGACGGTATAACGGTTGTTGCGTCAGGCCCTCTTACCTCGGACGCCCTTGCCTCCTCTATTTCGGACTTTTTCGGCAGTAAAGGACTTTCCTTTTTCGATGCCGCCGCTCCTATTGTCGATGCTTCGTCTATTGACAGAAGCATTGTGTTCGCACAGTCAAGATACGATAAGGGAGATGCAGATTATCTTAACTGCCCTATGGATAAGGAGCAGTATCTCGCATTTTACGACGCGCTTACAAACGCAGAGGAGGCTGCTCTTCATGACTTTGACCGCGAGGAGCAAAAAAAGCTTACTGTTTTCGAGGGCTGTATGCCGGTAGAGGTAATGGCGAAAAGAGGCGTGGACACTCTGCGCTTCGGTCCGCTTAAGCCCGTAGGTCTTACCGATCCGAGAACTGCTCGCGAGCCGTACGCCTGTATTCAGCTTCGCGCCGAGAACAAGGAAAAAACGATGTACAACCTCGTAGGCTTTCAGACACACCTTACCATTTCGGAGCAAAAGCGTGTTTTCCGTATGATTCCGGGACTTGAAAACGCGGAGTTTTTGCGCTACGGCGTAATGCACAGAAACACCTATCTTGACTCCCCCGGCAGACTGACGCCTACGTACAGCACAGTCCTTCGCCCCACCCTTTTCTTTGCGGGACAGATGACGGGAGTGGAAGGATACATCGAATCAACAGCCTCCGGTCTTGTTGCGGGACTTAACGCCGCGGCTCTCGCAAAAGAGGACTCGCCCATTATTTTCCCGACTACGACGGTAATTGGCTCTATGGCTGATTACGTAAGCCGTGGCGGAACCGGAAAATTTCAGCCTATGAACGCCAATTTCGGTCTTATTCCCTCTTTGGACAAGAAAGTAAAGGGTGGAAAGACGGCAAGAAACGAGGCGCTTTATCACAGAGGCATCGAGGATTTAAAATCCTATATTAAAACGCTTACGCTTTGATTTTTCGACGTTGATTAGCGTTTAAATAAACATAAAACCATCAAGCTAAAAGAAAAAGGAAATAAAAAATGAAAATAATTATTGACGTAATGAGCGGAGACAACGCACCCGACGAAATTCTTAAGGGCGCGTTTATGGCAAGTAGGGAGCTTCAGCACGAGCTTATTCTCGTTGGAAACACCGACGATATAGGCGAATGCGCAAAAAAATACGGCCTTGATTTAAACGCCAAGGGAATAGAAATAGTCCACGCCTCCGAGGTCGTTAAAATGGACGACGAGGCTCTTGCGGTCAGAGCGAAAAGAGACTCCTCTATGGCGGTCGCTCTCCGTCTCTTAAAGGAAGGCAAGGGAGACGCCCTTGTAAGCGCAGGAAACACGGGCGCTCTTTACACGGGAGCCGTTCTGCTGGTTTCAAGAATACAGGGCTTCCGCAAAGCGGGAATCGCTACCGTTTTACCCTTTGAAACCCCCGTGCTTCTTCTCGATTCGGGAGCAAACGTAATTGTAACCGATGAAAACCTTGAGCAGTTCGCTCTTATCGGCTCTCTTTATATGTCTAAGGTTATGGGAGTTAAAAATCCGAGAGTAGGACTTTTAAATAACGGAACCGAGAGAACCAAAGGCTCGCAGGTGCTTCAGGACACATACGTCCGTCTTGAGGAAAATGAAAACATTAATTTCGTAGGAAATATCGAATGCAAGGTGCTTCCGTTTAACACCTGCGACGTAATTATAACCGACGGCTTTACGGGAAATGCCGTTCTTAAGCTCATCGAGGGACTCGGCTCGTTCTTTATGAAAAAGCTTAAAACCGTATTTAAAAAGAACGCCGTTACAAAGCTTTCGGCGGCTATGGTAAAGCCGGGACTTAAAAGCATGAAAAAGGATTTTGACGCCTCGGAATACGGCGGTGCTCCCCTTCTCGGTATTTCAAAGCCGGTGCTCAAGGCTCACGGAAGCGCTGACGCTAAGGCAATAAAAAATGCGGTAGCCGCCGCGGCAGTATATGCAGAGTCCGGTATTATAGACCAAATAACCGCTCTCTCGGAAAAGCTTATAAACCAAAACAAGGATAGTAAGGCTTCCGAATAATCACCACCCCGAAAGGATTTTTTACAGTAAATGACACAAGTTTTCAGCTATAACACCGTTCAGTCGGCTCTCGGATACTATTTTAAAGCTCCGAGCCTGCTTTCGTCAGCTTTTACACACGTTTCCTTCAGCGATACGGAAAATAACGAGACGCTTATTTTTCTCGGAGAGAGACTTATTGACTTTATTATCTCCGATTACGTCTGCACTCGCTATCCGTTTTCTACGGAAAAGCAGTTAAAGGCCCGTCTTGACGGCTTTAAAAAGGCTCTTGACCTTGAAAGCTTTATTTCAGCCAAAAAGCTGGTAGGTCATATCCGTCTTTCAAGCTCCTATGAGTCAATGAGAGAAAATAAGTCCTTGCACGGCGAAATTTTCCTTGCGCTGTCTGCGGCTATATACAGAGACGGTGGACTTCCCTCTTTAAAGGCATTTATTCTCCCTCTTGTTCGCGCCGTTGACTCGGAAAACCGTTACACGCCGAAAAACGAAAGCTCTGCGGACGTCTTTGCCGCAAAAAAGGATAGCGGCATAAGGGAAAGGCTTACCGTTTCCGACACGAAGGACGCGGAAAGCCGTAGTACCGTAATGACAAACGGTATCGGAAATGGGATAAAACCTGCTAAGTCTAAGAATAAAGCTGATATTAAAAATGTTGTTGAGGAAAAGCCCGTTAAAGCTAAAAAAGACGGCAAAACGGAAAAAATCGTTTCTGAAAAAGCAACGGAAACCAAGGAGAAAAAGGGTGTAAATCTCTTTAAGGCAATTATAACTCCTGCAAAAGGACGTAAAAAGGACACCGAGGCGGCTTCAATGACTGCGGAAACCAAGACGGCACCGGAAGCAGAGACGGAGGTTAAGGAGGTAAGACGTTCATTTATACGAGACGCTCTTGCTCCCGTTTCTCTCCCCGAAAGTCTGCGGAACCCAAAGCCGCGCAAGCCTTACAAATCCGCAGAGAAAACGACTGATACCGCAGTAGAGGAAGCAAAAAGCAGTGTATCTCTTTCAGACGATACGGAAAACTACAAGTCTCTGCTTCAGGAGTACGTTCAGAAAAACATACGCAGCGCAAACGTGCTGATAAAATACAGTACCGAGCAGGTTGGAAAGGCTTTTAAGACCGAAATAACCCTTGACGGAAAGGTTTTGGCAAATGCCGAGGGCTCGGTGAAAAAGATTTCGGAAAAGGAAGCGGCAAGGATAGCCTACGGGCAGCTTACCGACGGTAAAAGCTCTCTATCCTCGTGGTTCACCTCGCTTTCCTCTATGACGCCCGAAAAAGCGCCGGATAACTACGTGTCAAGGCTTAACGAATACTACCAGAAAAAATCACGTTCCTCTGCCGCGCCTCTTACCTACGAGCCGCGACCGTCGGGCGAAAGAAAAACCTTCTCGGTTGCCATCGTCCTTAACGGCGAGGAGCTTTCGGTAGGCAGCGGTCATACCGTAAAGGACGCGAGACAGGACGCCGCAAAAAAGGCGTGTGAAAAATTAAACATAAAATAAGCGAAGCAAGGCTATGAACTACAATAATTTTGAAAACATAATCGGGTACAAATTCAAAAACCCCGAGCTGCTGCGTGAGGCTTTAACACACTCCTCCTACGCAAACGAGCTTATTCAGAAAAAAATACCGATAAAATCAAACGAGCGACTTGAATTTCTCGGAGACGCGGTTCTTGAAATTATATCAAGCACCTATCTTTTTAATGAATTTCCCGATCTTCCGGAGGGTGAGCTTACCTCACTACGCTCTGCTATAATATGCACCGAGGCTTTAAGCTCATACGCTAAAAAAATCGGTCTTGGAGACTTTCTCCTTTTAAGCAAGGGGGAAAGCAAGGAGGGTAAATTTAAGGATACCAACCTTGAGGATGCCTTTGAGGCGCTTCTCGGCGCGATATATCTTGATACGGGCTGCAAGACCGACGGGGTAAAAGGATTTCTTCTCCCCTTTTTGACCGAAAGAGTTAAAGCGGTAAGAAGCGGCTCCGAGGTAATCACAGATGCAAAATCACGGCTCCAGCAAATAATTCAGGAAACACCGGGCGAGGAGCTTAAGTACGAGGAAATCAGCCGTACGGGACCGCCGCACGCACCAACCTTTACCGTAAACGCGCTTTTAAACAGCAACGTAATAGGAACAGGAGTTGGAAGCAGCAAAAAGCAGGCGGAGCAAAACGCCGCTCGCGAGGCTCTGAAATATTTTTTAAACGAAAAATCGCCGTCTTAAAATAACCGGCAGTTTTTCCACAAAACGTCGCCGATTTCTATGTAAAAAGCGACACGCGGAGTTAAATCAAAATGAAAAAACACGTTAATATTCCGGTATTTATCCCTCACTACGGTTGCCCTAACGCCTGCGTTTTCTGCAACCAGAAGAAGATAACCGGAAAACCCTCCTATGATAAGGAAACGGTAAAAAAAGAGATAGACGAGGCTCTCTCTACGATTGATGCCGACGTCTGTGAAACCGAGCTTGCGTTTTTCGGCGGCAGCTTTACCGCTCTCCCCCGAGAGGAAATGCTCGGCCTACTCAAAATATCAGACGAATACCTAAAAAATAACAAGGTAAGCGCAGTGCGGCTTTCCACCCGTCCTGATGCGATTTCCGATGAAATCCTTGATATTCTCGCTGAACACGGCGTAAAAACTGTTGAGCTTGGTATTCAAAGCTTTTCGGACACGGTGCTGAGTGCTTCAAAAAGAGGCCACACCGCCGCCGTCTCCGAGAATGCGTGTCAAGCGGTAAAGGAACACGGATTTAAGCTTATCGGTCAGATGATGGTTGGGCTTCCCCTCTCCTCTCTTGACGACGAGATTAAGACTGCGGAGAAAATATGCGCGCTCGGCGCTGACGGAGCAAGAGTTTACCCGACGGTAGTTTTTCCCGAAACCGAGCTTTGCGATATGGAAAAAAACGGCGCCTACTCCTCGCTTACCGTTGACGAGGCTGTAAAACGTACCGCAGAGGTGCTTCGGATTTTCGCAAGTCGCGGCGTTCCGGTAATAAGAATAGGGCTTTGCTCCAACGAAACGCTTGACGAGGAAAGATATACGGAAAGCTATCACCCATCGGTCGGAGAGCTTTCACTTAATCTTATGTACCTTAAAATGATGCGCGCCTCTCTTGACGAATGTCGGCGTGAAAACAGAGACAGCGCTGTCTTTTACGTTGCAAGAGGCAGAATAAGTCAGGCTGTCGGTCAGAAAAAAAGAAACGTAATAAAACTTAAAGAAGAATACGGTTTAAAAAACGTTAAGGTAGTCGAAAGCGAAGCGTTAAACGGCTTTCAGCTTATCCTTAAATTAACGGACGATAAAAACAGACGAAAGGACCTCCTATAAATGAGACTGATTTCACTTGAGCTACACGGATTTAAATCCTTCCCCGACAAAACGGTGCTGAAATTCGCGCCGGGTGTTACCACCGTTGTCGGCCCTAACGGAAGCGGAAAAAGTAATATTTCCGACGCTGTACGTTGGGTTCTCGGAGAGATATCCTCAAAAAATATGCGCGGTACTAAAATGGAGGACGTTGTTTTCGGCGGTACCGACAAGCGTAAGCCTATGTCCTTTGCAGAGGTTTCCCTTACGCTTGACAACCGCGAGGAGGAGGGCTTTTCCCGTCTCCAGAGCGAATACGACGAGGTAACAATAACCAGACGCTATAACAGAAACGGAACCAGCGACTATATGATAAACAGAATGCCTGTCCGTCTTAAGGATATTAACGCCTTATTTATGAACACAGGTATCGGACGCGACGGATATTCGATAGTCAGCCAGGGTAAAGCGGCGGAGATAATTTCTCAAAAGAGCGACGAGCGCCGTAACGTTTTTGAGGAAGCGGCGGGTATTTCAAGATACCGCTATCAGAAAAACGACGCAGAAAAGAAGCTTGCCGAAACGGTACAGAACTGCGAGCGTCTCGCCGACATACTTCTTGAAAAGAAAAACCAGCTTGACAGGCTTGAAAAGGATGCTGAAAGAGCCAAGAAATTCCTTGAGGTTTACGAAAAGAAAAAGGAAGCTGACGTTTCTCTTGCGGTTTACGAGGTTAACGGTCTGCGCGAAAAGCTTAGCGACAAGAACGCAAAATTCGAAAACTTAAAGAGCGCGCTTAACATAGCCGACAAGGAAATCGAAGACGTAAGCGCCGAGCTTGAAAGACTTGATATAGAAAAGAACAAGGCAAACGAAAAATCCTCTTCTCTTACAAGCGAAATAGAAAATATAACGTTCAGTCAGCACAGCGAGGATACCACTGCTCAGAAAAAGCAGGTTGAGCTTAATTACACCTATGAACAAATCAAGGAAATTAAGGAAAATATAGCAGGGCTCACCGAAAAGCTCGTTACTCTTACCGAAAGAGCCGAGCTTTCCGCAAAGGCGCTCAGAGAGGCGGCGGCAAGAAAAAGCGAGGCTGAAAAGCGCCGCGACGGTATAATTGCGGCTAATAATAAGCTTCGCGATGAAATAGACGTTCTTGATCTTGAAATAGAGCACGCTCTTGAAGAAGCTTCCGCACTTACCGAAAAACAAAACGCCCTGCGCGTGCGTCTCGGTGAGCTTGACGGTACCTCTGCCTCCGCCGATAACCGCAAAAGGGAGCTTGAATCCGAGATAGCCGAAACTGAAAAATCCACGGAAGCCTGCAGAGACGGTATGGTACAGTACAAGCGCCGTATGGACGACTATCAGCAGAAGGCGGACAAGATAAAGGAGAAAAACGACGAAACAGTCAAAAGGCTTACAGAGGTTAAAGAAGAAATAGACGCTCTTAACGAAAAAATCGTTGCCTACGCAAGTGATATACGAGATATTCGTACCAGAATAGACTCGCTTCGCAGAATGGAGGAGCTTTTCGAGGGCTACCCGCATAGCGTTTCCGCTCTTATGAACGCCGCAAAGCAAGGTAAGATACACGGTATTATCGGACCGCTTTCTCATATATTTAACGTTAAATCGGAATACTCCCTTGCAATTGAGACCGCTCTCGGAGCGAACGTGCAGAACATCGTCTGCGAAACCGACGAATCGGCAAAGGCGGCGGTCGTATGGTTAAAGCAAAACAACGCGGGACGTTCAACCTTCTACCCGCTTAACACAATGCAGGTTACTCCCCTTGCAATAGACATTAATGAGCTGAAAAAGCACAAGGGATATATCGGTATCGCATCAGAGCTTCTTGAATACGAAAAAAGGTTTGATAACGTAATAAAAAATCTGCTGGGCAGAACCCTCGTCTTTGATAACCTTGACAACGCAAACGCCACCGCAAAGGCTTTTGGATACAGGGTTCGTATCGTAACCAAGGACGGACAGCGCATAAATGACGGCGGTTCCATTACCGGAGGCGCATCAAAGCGTGAGTCGGGTGTTCTTAACCGCAGCGCGACGATAGAGCGTCTCAGCGCGGACAGGCTTAAAATAGAGGCTGAAAAAAAGGCTGCCGAGGAAAAGCACGCAGAGGCTACAAAGCTTCTTGACGACCTCAGCAGAGCCGCGTCGGAGGACGAAAACAAGCTAAAGCTTTTAAATTCGCTTTATCAGGCAGACCATTCGCATTACACGGCTTTTGAGGCACAGCTTAACACGGTAAACGATAATATAAGCAGACTCCGTGATCAGCTGAGCGAAACTGAGGGAAGCAAAAACACGATATTAAAGGAAAAGGCGGATATTGACAGCGAGCAGATTAATATTAAAGACAGACTCGCCGCTCTTTCCGAAATAAACAAAGAAAAAACCGAGCAAAAGCGTGAAAAGCGTCAGCTGCTTTCAAGCGGCGACGAAAGCTACAACGCTATAATGATAGATATAACCGCTCTTTCAAAGGACGTAGAGGCGGCGCAGCACGACCTTGAAATCAAGATGGAGCAGAAAAACGAGTGTGAGAGCAGCATAGCGGCGGCTGAAAGAAAAATTAAGGAAAACGAGGAAAAAATCACCGATATCCGCGAGACCATTACCAAATCCGCTTCTCTTGCAAAGCAGCTTCAGGAGTCCATTAAGGATATGTCTGAAAAACGAGACGCGGCGGAGGTTCTTGCACGTGAGCTTGACGTAAAGCTCAGCGCGCTTCGAAACACGCAGTCGGAAAAGCTTAACACAAGAAGCGTTCTTTCGAACGATTTTACCAAGCTTGAGTCTCAGCTTGAGGGCTTAAATTCCGAGCTTGACCGTACTATCGAATATCTGCAAAGCGAATACGAAATAACCTTCTCCGATGCGGTAGCGTTAAACTACCCCGCAGTTACGTCGGAAACCCGCGACGAGGTAAGTAAGCAGCTTACCGAGCTTAAATATAAGCTTCGCGGCATAGGCTCCGTTGATCCTAACTCCATTGAGGAGTTTAAGCTTGCAAAGACGGCATACGAGGAGATGAACGCACAGTTTGAGGACCTCACAAAGTCCCGTGAGCAGTTTGCAAGCACGGTAGAGCTTCTTGAAAAGGAGATGCGTACACGCTTTGTCGAGGTTATGGGTGAAATCAACACCGCATTCCAAAAGGTATTCAGAGAGCTGTTCGGAGGCGGTAGCGCAGAGCTTGTGCTGACCGATCCGGAGGACGTTCTCCACTGCGGTATAGACATTAACGTCGCACCTCCCGGAAAGATAATAAAGAGCCTTTCTCTCCTCTCCGGAGGCGAGCAGGCGTTTATAAGTATTGCTCTTTTCTTTGCTATTCTCCACGTCAACCCCTCCCCGTTCTGTATTTTCGACGAGGTTGAGGCGGCGCTTGACGAGGTTAACGTCGCAATGTTCGCAAACTACATAAAGAAGTACTCCGATAAGACGCAGTTTATAACCATCACGCACCGCAGAGGTACTATGGAGGTTGCTGACACCCTTTACGGAGTTACTATGGCGGAGCGCGGTATCTCACGTGTTCTTACGCTTAACGTTAACGAGGTTGAATCCAAGCTCGGAGTTAAGCTTTAAAAAAAGCATTGTAAACGGATATAGCTGATTTTTAAAAAGCTGACGCTATATCTTCCCTCCGCCTTAAAATTCATTTTTTAAAAGAGGTTACTCAAATGGGATTTTTTGATAAACTGAAAAAAGGTCTTGCAAAGACAAAAAACGCTCTTTTCTCTCAGATGGACAGTCTTTTTAAGTCATTCGTCGCCATTGACGAGGACATGCTTGAGGAGCTTGAGGAAATTCTTATCGCCGCCGACGTCGGCGTTACCACCACAAGTGAGATAATCGAAAAGCTGCGCGACGTTATTGCCACCGAGGGACTTACCGAAGCCTCGGATGCTAAGGCGGCGCTTACCGACATTCTTGTTGAAACCATCGGGCAGGGTGAGCCGTTAAAGCTTGATACTACTCCTTCCGTTATACTTGTAATAGGAGTAAACGGGGTAGGAAAAACTACTACTATCGCAAAGATAGCAAGAAGTCTTATTTCAAAAAAGAAAAAGGTTATGCTTGCCGCTGCCGACACATTCCGCGCAGGCGCTATAAATCAGCTCCAGATTTGGGCTGACAGAGTTGGCGCTGATATTGTCAAGCATAACGAGGGCGCGGATCCCGGAGCGGTTGTTTTTGACGCGATAAGCGCCGCTAAGAGCCGTAAATCCGACGTTCTTATAGTTGATACCGCAGGCAGGCTTCACAACAAGAAAAACCTTATGGACGAGCTTGCCAAAATTAACCGTGTAATAGGCAGAGAGCTTCCCGATGCATCTCGCGAGACACTTCTTGTGCTTGACGCAACCACGGGACAGAATGCGGTAATTCAGGCCAAGGAGTTTAAAAACACCGCCGATATTACCGGTCTTGTTCTCACTAAGCTTGACGGAAGCGCAAAGGGTGGAATAGTATTCTCTATTAAACGGGAGCTTGGTATTCCGATTAAGTACATCGGCGTCGGCGAAAAGGCTGACGATATGGAGCCGTTTGACGCAAAGGATTTCGTAAAGGCTTTATTTGAATAAAAAACAAGATCTTTGGCTACGGATGAGGCGTTTACCTACCGAAAAGGTAATACGGAGCAGTCAAAATCTTAAAACGTTTATTAAGCGAAACAAATACCGTAAAAAACAAAGGAAACAGCATGGAAATTGTACTTGCATCACACAATAAAAAGAAGATACGGGAGCTTGAAGCGTCTCTTTCCGATATGCTTGGCGGCGAAAAAATACTCACCGCAGGCGAGGTAGGAGTACCCGACATTGAAGAAAACGGGGAGACCTTTGAGGAAAACGCATTAATTAAGGCGCGCGCCGTTTGGAAAAGCGGCAGACTCGCTATCGCTGACGACTCCGGACTTTGCGTAAACGCTCTTGACGGACGCCCCGGGGTATATTCCGCGCGATACGCGGGAGATCCCTGCGATAACGATAAAAATAACGAAAAGCTCCTTTTCGAGCTTCAGGACAAGGATGACAGAACAGCGTTTTTTATCTGTACCATTGCTTGTAAATTACCAAACGGCAACGAATTTACCGTCAGCGGCGTGGCAAACGGCGTAATACTTAAGGAAAAGATGGGAAATGGCGGCTTTGGCTACGATCCACTTTTCTACTTTCCGCCGCTTAAAAAGACCTTTGCCGAGCTTACTCCCGACGAAAAGCTGTCGGTAAGCCACCGCGGAAACGCTCTGCGTCTTTTAAGCGAAAGGCTTAAAGAGGTTTTATAATATTTACAAAATTTTCTGTCATATTAAAAAATTGTGCCTCCGCCGCCACACAGCTGCGCGGCACACCCAAATTTGTAATATAATCTAATACGCCATGTTATAAACAAGAAACAATCCCGAGTCTCCTTTACACAAAGGGGTAATAAACAGTTAGCAAATAAGTTAAAAAAAGCATTCTTTACATAAGAACTGCCTAAACTACAAAAAAGGAGGTTAATAACGTGAAAGAGCTTGCGATATACGGCGGCACCTTTGCTCCCATTCACAATGGGCATCTTCTGGCGGCAAACGCTTTTCTCGACACCGTAAAGCCCGATAAGCTTCTTATAATTCCGACACTTATTCCTCCGCACAAGCAGATAGATTTTGACGACAATCCGATTGACCGGCTTAAAATGCTTCACCTGACCTTTGACAGTCATCCCGAATACGGAAAAAAGCTTTTTATCTCGGAGTACGAGCTGAGCATCCCTCCTCCAAGCTACACTGTAAACACGCTAAAGCATTTTTCGTCTCCCGACACGCATATAACCTTTCTTTGCGGAACGGATATGTTTTTAACCCTTCATTCTTGGTATCACGCAGACGAAATTATGAAGCTCTGCACGGTTGCTCTTATGAAACGCGAGGCGGAAAACGCGGAAATCACTGAAAACATTGAAAAACAGACTGAATTTTTAACCGAGAGCTTTGGCGCGGACATAATTACTATCAACGTGCCGCCCATTGAAATAAGCTCGTCTGATATACGAAACGGCGATGACGAAACGCGGAAAAAATATCTTCCGCCCGCAGTTTACGATTATATAAAGGAGAAAAAGCTATATGAAGCTAAATGAGACAGCTCTGGATTTTCTTAGGGGCGAAATTTCAAAGCATATAAGCGGAAAGCGGCTTTTACACACCTATGCCGTAGAAAATGAGATAAAGCGTCTCGGCGAAATTTTCGGATTTAACGAAAACGGAATACTAAGGCTCCGTATTTCTGCGCTTCTGCACGATATTACCAAGGAAATACCGACGGACGGGCAGATAGAGTTTTGTAAATCGCGCGGAATACACTACACCGAAAACGATTTAAAAAGCCCCAAGCTTTTCCATTCTTTGACCGGCGCGGTTCTTGCCCGCGAGCTTTACCCCGATTTAGTTAATAAAACTGTTTTCGGTGCTATTCGCTACCACACAAGTGGCAGACCGAATATGAATATGTATGAAAAGCTTTTATACCTTGCCGATTACATTGAGGAAACGCGAACCTTCCCCGACTGCGTTGCTCTGCGTAACTTCTTCTATTCGGCAGGTTGTTTTACCGAAGAGCATCTTAACAAAACGCTTCTTCTCTCCTACGATATGACGATAAAAAATCTTATTGACGAGGGAAAGCCTATTCACCCGATGACAATTTCCGCTCGAAACGCATTAATATAAAGGAGTTTCAAAACAAAATGATAAAAATAACAAAAAAGCAAATTTCGTCTTTTATAGGCTTAACAAAAGCAATAGTTAGCATACTTGATGATAAACAGGCAGAAAGCATTACTGTAATCAACGTTGAAAAACAGACGTCTCTTTGCAGATATTTCGTTATAGTTAGCGGTATGTCCCGCACACACGTAAACGCTCTTGCAGATGACCTTGACGATACTCTTACAGACGTCGGATGTCCTCCGCTCCATAAGGAGACAGCCGAAGGCTGGTGCGTTCAGGACTACGGCTCGGTTATCGTCCACATCTTCGACAGACAAAGCCGCGAGTTCTACAACCTCGAAAAGCTTTGGAGAGACGGAAAGGTTATAGACGTTAGCGAGCTTATATAACAATAATGAGGAGTTTTGGTAGCAAAGCTCCTTTTTTTATGAAAATATTGACTTTTTGATGGAAATATGATAAACTTTATAATATAGACTTTTTAGCAACAAATTTTAATTACGGAGAAAATAAAATGCTACTTAACTGTAAATTCTGCGGCGGCGATCTTGATATAACAGAGGGAGAAAAAATAACCACCTGTAAATACTGCCGCACAACACAAACTCTGCCTGTTATTAAAGAAGAGCAGTCAAGCAATCTCTTTAATAGAGCAAACGCTCTTAGACGCAGATGCGATTTTGACAAGGCGGAGGCGGCATTTGAGAAGATAATCGAGGCAGAGGGCACCGAAGCCGAGGCATATTGGGGGCTTGTGCTCTCTAAATACGGTATTGAGTACGTTGACGACAAGGCAACCGGTAAAATGATACCGACCTGCCACCGCGCGTCCTACGATTCGGTTATCGCCGACGAGGATTACAAATCCGCGCTTAAATACGCAGACGGGGAAAGACGCGCTCTTTACGAGGAGCAGGCAAAGGAGATAGACAGAATCCAGAGAGATATTCTTGCCCTTGCTCAGAACGAGGAAAGCTACGACGTCTTTATCTGTTATAAAGAGACCGACGAAAACGGCAAGAGAACACGCGACAGCGCGACCGCAAACGAGATATATTACGAGCTTACAGACGCGGGATTTAAGGTTTTCTATGCTGCCGTAACGCTTGACGGAAAAATCGGAAGCGAGTACGAGCCTATTATCTTTGCCGCGCTTAATTCCGCCAAGGTTATGCTTGTAATCGGAAGCAAGCCGGAGTATTTTAACGCCGTTTGGGTTAAGAACGAGTGGTCGAGATTCCTTAAAATAATGAAAAAAGACCGAAAAAAGCGTCTTATTCCCTGCTACCGCGACATGGACGCCTACGATCTCCCAGAGGAGTTCGTGCATATTCAAGCACAGAATATGGAAAAAATGGCTTTTTTAATCGACCTTATTCAAGGTGTTAAAAAGGTAATGGCGAGCTTTGAAAACACGCCCGAGGTTATTGTAAAGGAAAAAGAGACAGTTTTAAAGGAAACGGTGGTTAAAGAGCCTATTATAAATCAAACCACAGTCATCACTGATAACGGTTCTTCCGTAGCTTCCGCAGGAGGCTCCAATACAACAGCGCTTCTGCGCCGTGTCTTTATATTCCTGGAGGACGGAGATTTTAGTAGCGCCGACGAATACTGCGAAAAAGTGCTCGACCTTGATCCCGAGAGCGCAGAAGCCTATCTCGGAAAGCTTATGGCGGAGCTTAAGGTAAATGCTAGAGAAAGCTTACAGAACTGTGAAAAGTCGTTCGACGACCATACAATCTATAAAAAAATTATCCGTTTTGGTAGCGAAACGTTAAAAGCAGAGCTTCAAGGCTACATAGACGCTATAAATACCCGCAACGAAAAAAAGCTTTTAGAGAATACATATAACAGAGCCGTCGCGTTAATGAACACTGCAAAAACAGAAAAAGAATTAGCCGAAGCATTAAGACTCCTTGAAGCTTTAGGCGAATACAAGGATGCAGTCTCTCTTGCGGAAAAGCTTCGCGGGAGTGTCGTTGAATTTAAACGTGTCGAGAAATACTGTGATGCACTTTTTTTACAGCTAAAGGACGTCCAACGCAACGGAGCCGAATACGAGAAGAAAAAGGGGCAGCTTTCCCTATCTTTGGTAGCTCTTAGCACTGAGATTAATAATCTCACCGCATTAAAAAACAACTGGCATATTTTAGAAAAAGAAACTGTAAACGCAAACAACGAGCTTGCGGAAATGAAAAACAAAATCGAAAGACTTAACGCCGAAAGAAATTCGTTAGGATTTTTTGCCGGAAAGCGCAAAAAGGATTTAGCAAATGAAATCTCTAATTTGGAAGCCGAGATTGCGTCAAAAACAAACAGGATATCAGAGTTTGCAGCTCAGAAGCAGAGCTACAGCTCACTTGAAAATGTAAGCCAGGCCCTTGAAACGTTAGTAGCCAAGGAGACGGAGGAAAAGAATGCGCTCTCCGAGTTATCAAAGCTTAGAAGTGCCGATGACATTCTTACGGAACTAAACTCTTACGAATACGGCAGAAGACTTTTAAACCTGCATACAATTAAATTTGGCAAATACACGCTGTCCAGCAAAATTGTACCCGAGGAAATTGAATGGCAGATTCTTGATACACAAAACGGAAAGGCACTCGTAATAAGCAAAAACGGACTTGATTGCCAAAAATTCAACGAAACACGAACAGACGTAACGTGGGAGACGTGTTCGCTGCGTCAATGGCTTAATAACGATTTTCTTAACGCGGCATTTACCGATGAAGAAAAGGCAATGATACAGACTGTAACCGTTACTACCGATAAGCATCCTAACCCAAAGTATTCAACGTATCCTTCAAGGCCGACACAGGATAAGCTGTTTTTACTCAGCGTGGCGGAGGCGAAAGAGCTTTTCTCATCAAGAGATGACAGAAAATGCGAGCCCTCATCGGTTGCCATTACAAATGGAGCACAATGTGTATCGCCAAACGGAACAGGCTGGTGGTGGCTGCGGTCGCCGGGCTGGGGACACACCTTCGCTGCCTTTGTTGACTATCAAGGAAATGTCAGCGACGCCGGTAACTACGTAAACCGTGAAAACTGTGCTGTCCGTCCCGCAATGTGGATTGACATTAATGCCATTTAAAGTAATTTTTAAACATATAAAAATGAGCAGAATCTTCTGCTCATTTTTTATTATAACAGCTTTTGCAAAAGGTAAACGCTTTTCTCCTTTCGCTATAAAAAACAAAACCTCCGACGCGTGTCGGAGGTTTTCAATATGTGTAAGCACGGACCTATTTTTCCGGGCCGTCGCCAGCCGAGTATTTTTGGCACGAGCCAGCTTAACTACCGTGTTCGGGATGGGAACGGGTGTACCCTGGCCGTTA
>JAZUBT010000025.1:0-48807 GCA_045638685.1 Eubacteriales bacterium
TTCTTTTAAGGCAATCGTTACGTGGCTTGTTCTCTTTAATATGCGGTTTGCGCTACCCTTTGCTCTCGGCATCATTCTCTTAAGTGTCGGGCCGGGGCATACGTAGCACTCGGATACGTAAAGCTTGCTTGCATCCATATCATGGTTGTTCTCTGCGTTCGCTATCGCGCTCTTAAGCAGCTTTATAAGGTATTCCGATGCTGATTTAGGTGTATTCTTTAAAATCGCCATCGCTATATCAGCGTCTCTTCCTCTTATAAGATCAAGAACTATCTTAACCTTACGAGGAGAAATTCTGGCGTGTCTTAGTATCGCTATTGCTTCTTTATTAGCTTCCATTTCAGGTGCCTCCCTCCGGGACGATTAAACGCTCCGTATTTTTATTATTTCCGGTTACTCTGTTCGGCTTATTTACCGTTGTTAGATGTCTTGGAACCGGCATGACCTTTAAAGGTTCTTGTAGGTGCAAATTCTCCGAGCTTGTGTCCTACCATATCCTCTGTTACATATACCGGAACATGCTTTCTTCCGTCGTGTACTGCTATCGTGTGACCGACAAACTCCGGGAAAATGGTGGAGGCTCTTGACCAGGTCTTTATGACCTTCTTATCCTTCGCTTCATTCATCGCAACTATTCTGTTGTAAAGCTTTACTTCAACGAAGGGACTCTTTTTGCAGCTTCTGCTCATTTCTCTGTCCTCCTGTCTTAATTAGCGTGACGGCTCTTCACGATGAATTTGTTTGTTCTTGCCTTCTTGTTACGCGTCTTATATCCAAGCGCCGGCTTACCCCAAGGTGTTACAGGAGAAGGTCTTCCGATAGGAGACTTACCTTCACCACCACCGTGCGGGTGGTCGCACGGGTTCATTACAGAACCGCGAACAGTAGGACGGATACCGAGGTGGCGGGTCTTACCTGCCTTACCGAGCTTAACAGTGTCGTGCTCGACGTTACTTACGGTTCCTATAGTTGCTTTGCAGTCAAGTCTTACAAGACGAACTTCACCGGAAGGAAGTCTTACCTGAGCCATGCCGTTTTCCTTCGCCATAAGCTGTGCTGCTGCTCCCGCGGAACGAACGAGCTGTCCGCCCTTGCCGGGATATATTTCAATATTGTGGATAATGGTACCAACCGGGATTGCAGATATCGGAAGCGTGTTTCCGGGTTTAATATCGGAACCGGCTCCGGTATATACCGTATCACCGTCGGTAAGTCCGGCAGGAGCTATGATGTAGCTCTTTACGCCGTCCTCATACTGAATGAGAGCGATGTATGCCGTTCTGTTAGGGTCGTACTCAACGCCGATAACCTTTGCGGGTGCGTCCTCGCGGTTGCGGCGGAAGTCAACCAGTCTGTACTTTTTCTTGTTACCGCCGCCCTGATGACGTACGGTGATGCGGCCATAGCTGTTACGGCCCGCCTTGCTCTTCAGAACCGCGAGAAGGCTCTTCTCGGGAACCGATTTTGTGACCTCGTCGAAGGAGGGCACAGACATATGTCTTCTCGCAGGCGACGTAGGATTATACTTCTTTGTTGCCATTGTTTTACTCCTCCTTATCTCATGCCGTCAAAGAATTCGATTGTGTCGGATTCCTCTGTAAGCTGTACTATTGCTTTTTTCCATTCGGAAGTGTAGCCGCTGTGAACGCCGAGACGCTTCGGCTTCTTCTTCATAGAAACGGTATTAACATATGCTACCTTGACCTTGAACATTTTTTCAACCGCGTCAGCGATTTCCGGCTTAGTAGCGTCCTTTCTTACCTCGAACGCATACTTCTTAGCAGCCGTCATATCCATACTTGCCTCGGTGATTATCGGTCTTATGATTATATCGTACACTGTCTTCATTTACCATATACCTCCTCAACAATGGATGCTGCCGCCTTGGTCATGATATAAGAATCGCAGTTGAGAATGTCGTAAACGTTAAGCTGGTTTGCCTGAGTGGTTTTTACACCGGGAATGTTAGCAAAGCTCTTGATTACCTTTTCATCAACAGTGTCGAGAACAACGAGAGATTTCTTCTCGGCCTTGACATCGGCGAGCATCTTTATCATAGCCTTAGTCTTGTACTCCGTCATCGCGATTTCGTCGATAACGATTATCTGATTGTTCATCATCTTGGAAGAAAGTGCGCTGTAAAGTGCTGCTCTCTTCGTCTTGCGAGTAAGAGTTACTCTGTACTCACGCGGCTTCGGCGCAAATACGACTCCTCCGTGTGTCCACTGGGGAGAACGGGTGGAACCCTGTCTTGCGCGACCGGTTCCCTTCTGGCGCCAAGGCTTCTTTCCGCCGCCCGATACCTCGGAACGGGTAAGTGCAGACTGAGTTCCCTGTCTCTGATTGAGAAGGTATGCTCTTACTGCTGCGTGGAGGACTGCTCCATTTATCTCTTCGACTCCGTAAATCTTGTCGGAAAGCTCTATGCTTCCAACTTCTTTTCCGGACATATCTACTACTTTTATGTTAGCCATCTTATTTTTCCTCCTTCCGCTTAACCTTTAACTGTATTGCGGATGAACACTATACCGCCCTTTGCTCCGGGAACCGCTCCCTTTACAGCGATAAGGTTCTTGCCCGCGTCAACCTTGACAACGTCGAGATTAAGAACGGTTACCTGCTCGTGACCGTAATGTCCCGGCATCTTCATATTCTTGAAAACTCTTGCCGGGTCTATGGAACCCTGAGAACCGACCTGGCGGTGTACGGGGCCCGTACCGTGCGTCATTCTAAGAATGTGATGTCCCCATCTCTTAACGACACCGGTGTATCCGTGTCCCTTTGTCATTCCGGTTATATCGACCTTTTCGCCTGCTGCAAAGATGTCAGCGGCAACGGTATCGCCTACGTTAAGACCGGATATATCATCGAGACGGAACTCCTTGAGGTGGCGCTTTACTGCAAGACCGTTCTTCTTGAAATGACCTGCTTCAGCTTTTGATACTCTCTTCTCGGTTGTGTCAACAAATCCGAGCTGTACGGCGTCATAGCCGTCTTTTGCAACGGTTTTCTTCTGAGCAACGACACAAGGTCCTGCTTCGATAACCGTTACCGGAACAACGTTTCCTTTTTCATCGAAAATCTGCGTCATTCCGATTTTCTTTCCGATAATGCCTTTTACCATTTTGTATTTCCTCCTGTTTTGTTATTGGTTGACGTTTCGCCAACATGACATAAACGCTATCGGGTTTCTGTTTTTCCGCTTCTTACAAGGCACTCGCCTCATAAAAACCGGGATTTCCTTTGTGGCAAATAAAACCTCGCCTTGCTCTATTAAAGCTTTACGTCGATTTCAACGCCTGCGGGAAGCTCAACATTCATAAGCGCATCCGCAACCTTCTGGCCGGGATTAAGAATGTCGATAAGTCTCTTGTGAGTCTTTAACTCGAACTGCTCACGGCTGTCCTTGTACTTATGAACAGCTCTCAGTATCGTTACTATTTCCTTTTCGGTAGGAAGCGGAATAGGTCCGGATACCGCCGCGCCGTTTCTCTTTGCAACGTCAACGATTTTCGCCGCTGCCGCGTCAACGAGAGCGTGGTCGTAGCTCTTGAGTCTTACTCTGATTTTTTCGCTTGCCACTTGTATTTTCCTCCTTTAATTATAATCGAAGCCGTCATCTTTTTCACACGGAGTCGCGTGTATCTTACTTTTTGCAGTAAAAAATTCGTGCTACGCTTTTATGCGTAACACCGTCTCCGTCAAAAGACCGATACTTCGGCCGTTTCGCTTTTTGGCCTAAAAGCGATTGTTCCAAACGCCAAAGTTACCCTATGACAAGGAATATTCATAGGCAATCTCCAACATTCGGTTGACAGTAAGCTTTTTAATAATATCATATTTTTATTTTTTTTGCAAGAGCTTTTTTCAATATTTACAAAAAGTTAATAATTTTATTTTAAAAACACGTATTTTCCACACTTATACGTTTATATTTCTTCTCTGAAAACCACCGAAAACGATAAAAAACAATGCCACGCACAGCCTATATATTATAAATAGGATGGTTTTTCTTTTGTTTTTCACCGTATTTTGAGATTAAAACAAGCTCCTTTACCGCAAATCAATGCAGAAATAGCTCATATTTTCACGATTTTTCTCTGTTGCGTTGCACGGTGCGTCTCTTTTCTAATCACCTGTTTTTAATACAGAGTGTCTTTTTTTGCCTTTTTTGACAAAAATTAGCAAAAAAACTATTGACAATCGACGAAAGATATGATATAGTTAATATAGACATGCAAACTGTTTAAAAAAATACAAAAAAGGAGATACTGAAAATGAAACCTACAGGATTTATAAAGAAGATAGATGAAATGGGGAGAATAGTTATACCGAAGAACGTCCGCCGTACGATAGATGCGGAAATAGGCGACAGCTTACAGTTTTTCATTGACGGAGACAATATTGTTATGAAGAAATTTTCGCTGTCCTGCGTTTTTTGCGGCTCGGAAAACAATTTAACCGAATTAAACGAAAAGCATATCTGCGCAGAGTGCATAGCGAGACTTAAATAATTCTGTCTCTCCGGAAATTTTCTCTGTAAAACACACTTTTTCGACCTTTAATAATATTTTTCAAATTACGTTTATTTTTTCCAAAAACCTATTGACAAAGAATTTTTTTTGTGCTATAATGTTAAAGTCTTAACTGTGCGAGCAACTTAAACATCGTGCAGTACGGATATAAGCGTGGCGGAATAGCTCAGTTGGCTAGAGCAACCGGTTCATACCCGGTAGGTCATGGGTTCAAGTCCAATTTCCGCTACCAGGCCCGTTGGTCAAGAGGTTAAGACACCGCCCTTTCACGGCAGTAACACGAGTTCGATTCTCGTACGGGTCACCAAAACAAAAAACACCCTATCAGGGTGTTTTTTGTTTTGCTAATCTGTGCAGAACCGAACTTGGCGGTGAAGCCGCCGAGTTCGCAATAAGGCAACCCAAAGGTTGCCGTTATTCTTCGTCCTCCAAACCTCGCGCCCTTTTTTCTCTTCGTTCGAGGAGGACGAAATTCTCGTACGCACTTCCCTCATACCGTTTGGTATGACGCTTTTTTAGTCCTGTGCAGAACCGAACTTGGCGGTGAAGCCGCCGAGTTCGTAATAAGGCAACCCAAAGGTTGCCGTTATTCTTCGTCCCCCAAACCTCGCGCCTTTTTTCTCTTCGTTCGAGGAGGACGAAATTCTCGTACAATACCTTTCTCCTCACTTGAGAGGCTTTATTTTTGTAATCTGCTAATAAATCGAACTCCGCAAATTCACAGAATTTGCTAATAAATGTGCGAGAATAAAGTTCGTCAACCGCTAAACCTTTCGCACACTTTAAGTTCAGATTCTCGGCAGGCGCGCGCCTGCAGGCAAATATATTAAATTATAACAACGGTACTCTTTTCACACACCCACAGCTACAAGGCGAGTTTTTATAAAGCAAAAGAGCAGGTTTTATACCTGCTCTTTTTTCATTATTTTAGTCGTTCTTGGAAAAGAAAACTACGCGGCTCTGCTCTGCTGTTTGCTTCATTTCCGCAAGAAGCAGCTGACGCTTCGAATTATATTTTGCAAGACGGTTGTTGTATTCCTGCATTGCAAAATCGTATTCCTTTTTCTTGTTAACCCTATACGCAACGTACAGCGCGCCGGGAATAATAAAGCAAAGAAAACCTATAATCGCCCATTTGTAATTAACAGGCGGCAAGGGAGCAGGGCGAACCGGTGCTATCATATTTTTGTACTTAGCCTCGGTCTCCTCATATATCGCCTGATACTTTACAAGCTCAGAATAAACGGGGTTCTGCGTCTCTCTCGACATAACTATCTGGCTTCCGTTAATAGAAAGAAGCTCCCAGCCGAATGACTCGTAATGAGTAACCGTTTCCTGCGCACTCCAAAGCTGTGCTGAAAAAATTCTTGATTCTTTTGACATTTTAAATATCACCTCTTGCAGTTTGATTTTCTTCAATTATAACACAAATGTATTCATTTGTCAACATATGTGTTCAATATTTTTTGAAAAATAGGTTACAATAAGTTTCAGAAAAGCAAACCTCATTATTTTACAGCTGCCACGTCAGCGGAATGGAACTTATTATGTCAGAAATGTATCTTGATCCAAAGATTGTAGGCGAAACTATCGCCTTTTTCAGAAAAAGGAGAAACGTCTCGCAAGAGGTTCTGAGCGGACTTTCCGCCATAGGAAGAACCCATTTAAGCGCGATAGAGCGCGGAGAGCGTAAGCCTACACTCGAAACGCTTTACCGCATAAGCTGCGCGCTCGGTATCGGTATGAGCGAGATAGTCGAAGAAATCGAACGAAAGTTAAACGAATGCTAAAAACATAAAAACAACACCCCAAAGCCGCGATTCACGGTTTTGGGGTGCGTTTATTTCTTTAAATATTTGTTGCCCTTGGCATCTTTTACTGAAGCGTCAGCTTCTCGGTATGCAAAAAGGCGTTTGCTGCTATTGCGTCGGGCAAGGGTACGCTTACAGACGCCGAACATTCAGTGCAATAGATAAGAACGGTGTCGAGATTTGTTCCAACGAACTTAAATTCGTATTTTCCACATTTTCCGCACTTGCAGGTGATATTCCCCTCGTCCTCAAGCTCACAAAGCAAGAAATGTACCACCGACTGCATTTCGGGATCGGGCACTCTGTCGCTTTCCGCCTCGTCATCGGCCTCCTTGGCGGTAATAAAGGTCTCAACGTCCTCCACTCCCGCTTCCTTTAATATCCTGATAAGCGCCTCATCAGCCTCTTCAATCGCACCCGTAACGGCGTTTTCGTTTCCTATAATACAAAGATCTATACCCGAATAGGGACAGGCGTAACTGAAAATCTCGGAGTCAAAAAAGGTCTGAGAGCTTAAAACAAAGCTATGCGCGTCGGCGCAAACGAGACAGGGGGTTGTAACTTTAATCTTTTTGTCGCTCGTCTTAACAACGTTAAGCTCGCTGCCCCCGCAGTCGCATTTAAGCTTTATAAGGTCGCCCGAAAGCGAAAAAATACCGACCATACCCCTGACCATTTTTCCGCATTTCGGACAGCGGTATGCTATTGTCGTTTCTTTTGAATTTAATATCATAATATAGTCCTTTCTGTTATAAGGAGTAATCTAAAAGCTTTCACATTACGGCCGTCAACCCTCTTTAAGAGTTACCCTCACAGCGGCTGTCCGGCGCACCCCCATTACGGATTATGTGTAAAAAGCTCCGGTTTTTTAGACGGCGGTTTTCCGTAGTCGTAGTCGTTTTTGGCAAAATCGTATCTATATACGTAAAGCGTATGACGCGGATTTGTCTTGCTCTCTTGGTTTACGTAAAAAACCTCAAGCTTCATTTCGCTGACGTCGGTAAGTGTAACGTTATCAAACACAAGGCGACGGTAGGTATATCCCGTTTTAGAGGCTTTGGTATAGGAATAAGAGGTATATCTTACGCCGTTATTATCGCGCAGCGCAAAGGTGTAGTACTCCCCGTCGGTAATATTTTCGGCATCCGGATACTCCGCTTTAAGGTAGTTTAACGCTCTGTCGTTATATCTTAACGTTACCTGAAGCTGTCCTATCTGCGGAGCGTAGGTTATCGCGCTGACCGAAAACATACTGTCCTCGGCCTTGCCGTCTCTGTTAAAGCTGTCCGAGGCGAGAATATGCTGAACGGTAAAGCTGTCTCCATAGGTATTATATCCGTTTTCCGTTATTTCAGTAAACACCATTTTTTTCATGGAGCTCGGGGGCTTCGATGCAATAAGTCTCACCGACATAAGCGCGATAAGACCGAACACAAAGCAGACGAAAAATACCGAAAACGCTTTTTTAAGCACCTTTTTGTATTTCGGCTCGTCAGGTCTCCACGAATCGTCCTCTTTACCGAATTCATCAAACATCATTCGTTTCTCCCTTCACATTTTTTAAAACAAGCATTATGCGTTTTTCTCTTTTTATGCCTTATTGTATCATATTTTATGATATTTTTCAAGTGATTTTCTTATATTACCCCTGACATTATATAAATATTCTGTTAAAATTAAACCGTTACCCGCCTTTTTAAGCCTTGCTGTATTTTTATTTTACAGTTACTAATGTCAAAGACACACGGTTAATGAAGCGTAGCCATTAAATCGGCTTCCCAGCGCAGGTTCACTTTTTATTAATTTAAAATTTTTATATATTTACTTGACATTAAGTTAGATATTTGTTATTATATATAGTATCTTATAATATAAGTACGCTTTACTTAACATCAAGGAGACATAACAAATGGAGTACCGTATTTCCGACAAGCTTAAAAGCTTAAAGCCCTCGGCTATAAGAGAAATTTTTAAAAGCCTTTCCGATCCGGAGATTATAGCTTTCGCGGCAGGAAACCCTGCGGCAGAGTCCTTTCCGTCGGAGTTTATAGAAAAAAGCTGTGCCGACATTCTTCGTAAAAGCGCGATAACCGCGCTTCAATATAATATAACGGAAGGCTACCCGCCGCTTCGCGCCGCAGTCAAAGAGCGTCTTTCCACGGCGTTCGGTATCGGCAGAGAGTTCGACGAAACCATAATAACCTCGGGCGGTCAGCAGGGTATCGAGCTTGCCTGCAAGGTTATGTGCAACGAGGGAGACGTTATCATAGCGGAAAACCCAAGCTTTATCGGCGCGCTTAACGCATTCCGTTCAAACGGCGCGAAAATCGTAGGCGTCGAGATGGAAAACGACGGCATGGACACCGAAGCGCTTGAAGAAGCGCTTAAGACTAATCCAAACGCTAAGCTTATCTACGTTATCCCCACCTTCCAGAACCCTATGGGTATAACCACGTCAAAGGAAAAGAGAGAAAAGATATACGCGCTTGCAAAGAAATACGGCGTTCTTATCCTTGAGGACAACCCTTACGGTGAGCTTCGTTTTTCGGGACAGGACGTCCCCACGATAAAGAGTATGGATACCGACGGTCTCGTTATATACAGCGGCTCCTACTCCAAGGTGCTTTCTTCGGGAATGAGAATCGGATTCCTCGTTGCTCCGAAGGAGGTTATGTCAAAGGTGGTCGTCGCAAAGCAGGTTGAGGACGTTCACACCAACATTCTCTGTCAGATGATATGCGAGGATTTTGTAACGAGCGACGAGTATCTCCCGCATCTTGATAAAATCCGCGCGCTTTACAAGAAAAAATGCGCTATTATGCTTAACGAGATGGACAGGTGCTTCCCGAAAAGCGTAAAATACACCCGTCCCGACGGAGGTCTTTTCCTCTGGTGTACGCTTCCCGACGGCATAAGCCTTAACGATTTTGTCGCGAAGGCGTTAAAGGAGAAGGTTGCCGTTGTGCCCGGCACGGCGTTCAACTGCGACACCGAGGCACCGTCAAACGCATTCAGACTTAACTACTCCACTCCGTCCGAGGAGCAGATAGTAAGAGGAGTTCAGATTCTCGGAAAGCTGCTTTCCGACCTCGGGGCGAAATAAGACGGGTGCACCGAGAACAATGCTTTTAAAGGCTCTCGCGAACAGAATTTGGCGCGCTGCACGGTATTGAGAACAGCGCTTCAAAAGGCATTTGCCAACAAAGGCAATAAACCCGGTTTATTTTTCACTTTGCATTTAAACAGAAAGGTACTTAAAACAGTGGATAACAGCATAATCACACCAAAGAAAACTATTTTCTCGGGAGTTCAGCCGAGCGGAAATCTGACGATAGGAAACTATCTCGGAGCTATCAAAAACTGGACCACCCTTCAGGACGAATACAACTGCATATACTGTGTCGTTGATATGCATGCTATAACGGTTCGCCAGGTGCCGGCAGACCTTCGCCGCAGAACCTACGAAACGCTTGCCGTTTACATAGCAGCGGGACTTGACCCCGAAAAGAACACACTTTTCGTACAGAGCCACGTTCCGGAGCACGCCGTGCTCGCTTGGGATCTCGGCTGCTTTACCATGTTCGGAGAGCTTAACCGTATGACGCAGTTCAAGGACAAAAGCCGTGGAAACGCCGACAACATAAACGCAGGTCTTTTCACCTATCCCGTGCTTATGGCTGCTGATATTCTTCTCTACAAGGCAGACCTCGTTCCCGTAGGCTCCGACCAGAAGCAGCACCTCGAGCTTGCGCGCGATATAGCTATGAGATTTAACGGCACCTTCAGCGACACCTTCCCGGTTCCCGAGGGTTATATTTCCAAAACCGGTATGCGTATTATGTCGCTCGCAGATCCTACCAAGAAAATGAGCAAATCCGATGCTAACCCCAATGCGTCGGTTGGTATTCTCGATTCAAGAGACGATATAATAAGGAAATTTAAAAGAGCCGTAACCGACTCGGACACCGTGGTAAGATACGCCGACGGCAAGGACGGAATAAATAACCTTATGAGCATATATTCCTGCTTTACAGGAAAAACGTATGGAGAAATCGAAAAAGAGTTTGACGGCAAGGGCTACGGCGACTTTAAGCTCGCGGTAGGCGAGACGGTCGCCGACTCCCTCGCTCCTTTAAGAGAAAGGTTTGACTCTCTTATGAGGGACAAGGCGTATCTTGAGGACGTTATGCGCAGCGGAGCGTTGGCGGCTTCCAAAATTGCCGGTAAAACAATAGCTAAGGTACACAAAAAGCTCGGCTTTGTAGGTCTTTGACTTATACGTTCAAAACTAACCGGTTCCGGAATATAAGTGCAGGCGGCCCTATGATAACGGCGCCGGCACCTACCGACCGTCCGGAGCGAGCCTCCCTATATTCATTCGCGGGGCAAGCCCCCCTTCAATTAAAACAAAGGAGCGTAAAGAATTTTGGAAATCAGAGTAATTATAGCCGCTGTGATTGCGGCGGTATCAGCTTTCCTTCTCACGTTCGGAGTAAGAAAGCTCTCTCCTATACTCGGCTTTATGGACGTGCCTAAGGACGACAGAAGAATGCACGAAACTGCGGTTCCGCGAGCGGGCGGAATTGCCGTTTACATAGCGTTTTTAGTTGCTATATGCATAACGGGGCTTTGGGATATTTTTCTCCCCTACGCCGTATGCGGATTTATAATAATAGCGGTCGGTCTTGCCGACGACAAGATTTCGGTAAGCCCTAAAGCGAAGCTTGTCGTTCAGGCTCTCGCGGGCGCCGTCCTATGTCTTTTCGGCATAACCGTTGACGAGCTTCTGTTCTTCGGATTTAAGCTTAACCTCGGATGGGCAGCGTATCCGCTTACCGTTATCTGGGTTATCGCCATCACAAACGTCTTTAATTTAATCGACGGACTTGACGGACTTTGCTGCGGACTCTCCATAATCGGAGCCGGAGCGATAGGTCTGCTTGCCTACTTTGACGGAAATGCGTCTCTTACCGCATGCTCTCTTATCTTCGTCGCAGCTTGTCTCGGATTTTTGCCGCACAACGCTCACAAGGCTAAAATTTTTATAGGCGACAGCGGAGCAATGCTGTGCGGATTTACTTTGGCGACGCTTTCCTGCCAAACGGTTTTTGAGGCAAGAACGTCGGTTCCCTCTTTTGCCGCTATCGTTATTTTCGGCATTCCCCTCTTTGACGCCGTCTTTGCGGTTATACGCCGTCTTATAGGAAAAAGTAACATTTTTGTAGGTGACAAAAAGCACGTTCACCATAGACTGAGCGAGCGTTACGGACACAGAAACGCCGTTATACTTCTTTACGTCGGCGCGCTTATGCTCGGAGGAATAGCTATTTTAATGGGCTACTCGCTAATTTCTGAGATAATAGCCGTTATACTGTCGCTTCTCGTTTTAGCCTACGCGATAATCAGGTTTGGAATATACAAGGGCTAAAATTTCTTCAAAATTTACGTACCGCTTATCCCGAAAGGATCTTAAATATGGAATGGCTTAACGCTATCTGGCAGGATATATGCACCGAAGCGCCTTACCTGCTCAGAATCCTTATCGCCGCACTGTGCGGAGGCGCGATAGGAATAGAAAGAACGCTGCGTCAGAAGGACGCGGGCTTCCGTACTCACGTCATAGTCGCTCTCGGAGCGTCTCTTATGACGGTCGTATCAAAATACGGCTTTTTCGACCTCGCTAACACCGGAGTCTCCGCCGACGCAACGAAAATTGCCTCTAATATTATAACCGGAATCTCCTTTCTCGGAGCGGGAATGATTTTCGTCAAAGGAGCAAACATAAAAGGTCTTACCACCGCAGCCGGAGTATGGGCAACCGCCGCGGTAGCTATGGCTCTCGGAACGGGGCTGTATTTCACCGGCATACTTTCCACGGTAATAATAATTTTAATACAGGTTCTGTTCCACACCTTTCTTATTGGATTTGACAAGGTTCTTTCAAACGACAAAACGACCGAGCTTGTAATAACGCTTACGCACAGCGTGGAAACGGTGGAAAAAATCAAATCCGCGCTTTCCTCGCAAGGCTTTTCCATTGTAAGCGGAAAAACAGAGCTGAGCGGCGACGGTAAAATGACCGTCTCTCTTTCGGTAAAGGGTGATAAGCTTGCTTCGATAGACGAAGCTATGACTCTTCTTAACGAAGAAAATATTAAATACGTTTCATTCTGATAGGCGCTTAATCTTACGGGCAGCTTGTTCGGAGCTGTGCCGTCTAAGACAAGCCGCCATTTCGATAAACCGGCCTTCAAAATTATTTTCATTTTGCTTTCAGCACCTAAACCCGGAGGTTACCTTATGAAAAAAACTCTTAGAATTTTAGCCTTTTTGCTTGTTTTCACAATGCTTTTCCCTCTCGTTTCCTGCAAAAAGGATGATGACGGCGAGGACGACGACTACGTATGGAACCCGTATCCGTACGAAAATCTCGGAGATTTCCTTTCCGTTCCGGATTACAAAGGCTTCTCTGTAAGCCAAGCTTTTATAGACAGAGAAATTAACTTAATCCTCGCTTCTCTTTTCAACGATCGTAACCTTTACGTCGAGGTAACGACAGAGCGGGCCGCTAAGGAGTGGGACAGAGTTAAGCTTGAGTTTTCAAGCATAGTCGTCGGAGAGGAGACGGTTTATCCTTTGCCCGAAGACCCCGAAGGCGACGGGGATACCTCGGAAAAAGAAAACAGCTATGCGTTTGTTTTGGGCAGTCATTCAGCGATTGCCGATATCGAAAACGCCGTTTTCGGTATGACGTTAAACTCGGAAAAGGAGATAACCTTTGATTTCCCCACCGACTACACAACCGTAAAGGACTACGCCGGAAAAACCGCGACCTTTAAGTTTAAGCTTGTTAATATTCAGGAGCCGCCGGAGCTTACCGACGACCTTTGCTACCGCTTTACCACGTATATAAACCCCGAGGTTATGCGCGAGGCGTTTGAGCAGGAAATAATATACGGAAAGTTCTGGGAATATATGCTGGAAAACTCCGTGCTTAAAGCAAAGCCCGAAAAGGAGTTTAACGACTACTATAACTACTTTTTAGATATTATCAAGAGCTATGCAAAGAGCAATAACAAAACTCTTGAGGAATACGTAACGACAGACGGCAAAAACCACCCCTCGATGGGACTTTACGACGGCATTACAATGGACGACTTTTACAGGATCGCAACCGAATTCGCCGACGAAAATCTTAAAAACGATTTACTTCTCCACTCTCTTATAAGAGCCGAGGGGCTCCAGACCTCGGGAGGTCTTTACAAGGCGGCAGAGAGGCAGCTTCTTCTCTCCTACGGAGTGGGATACACAATAGATTCTCTTATGGAAAAACACGGCAAGGACCAGATAATAACCAGCATAATGGACATTCAGGTCCGCTCACGCATTTTAACTTACGTAACCAAAACCCCGTAACACCTTTGTTCGGAAAATACAAAAAAGAGGTAAAACCAAAATGGCAAAGCTTATGAACCCCCCGCAAAAGAAAACCTACACGAAATTTAAGAAAAAGAGGACGCCCTTTAATTTCCAGAAGTACAAAAAGCTTATTATTCTCGTCTCCTCTCTGCTTTTGGCGGCGCTTACTCTTTCCATCGGGCTCGGAATATTCCTTAACTGGTATTTCGTGGATACAAAGTACGACAGCCCCTTCTTTAAGAGCCGTGTCGTTCTTCCCGATTTTAACTCGCTCTCAGTAACGACGTCGTCGGTTAATAAATCCTTTGAATATCAAAAAAAGATGTTTTTACGTTCTAATTCTACATTTACGCCGGTTACCGAGGGCGAGATACTTGAGGGCTACAACGTAACGATAGACGGAATAGGCTATTTCGTTACCGACGGCGTAACAGAAACCACCCCCTACTCCGGAAGTAAGCTTGACGATTACGAGGTAACCGACGTAGGTAATCACATAACCGAGTCAGGCGCCCCCTTCTTCCCCGAAATTCAGTCGGCGCTTATAGGCAAAAGCGTTAAGGAGGGCACAAAGACAACGGCAGAGCTAAAGTACGCAGACAATTACAGCATCGAGGAGTTAAAGGGCAAGACGATGCACTTTGAAATAACCATTGTAAGCGTTACCAAAACCAATTCCCCCGATTACACCGACGCCCTTGTTAAGTCAAAGACCGGTTTTGAATCGATAGCGGCATATGAAACGGCACTCCGCGAGATGGTTGAAAGAGAGCTTATCTGGTCGAACATCGTATCAAACACCGAAATAAAGAAGTACCCGAAAAAGTTTATTAAATACTATTCAAACGAGTTTGACAGCTACTATCAAAGCAAAATGAAGAGCGAAAACATAAACTTTTCACAGCTTCTTTCCTCTCTCGGACTTAAAGACGAAAACGAATACAAGGCCGCTATGCAGAATTATGCAGAGGGTGTTGTAAAGGAGGAAATGGTGCTTTACAGGATAGCAAAGAACGAGAAAATTCGCGTTTCAAAATCCGAATACCAAAACGAGCTGAAAAAGCTTGCCGCGGAAAACGGCTACTCTGACAAAATAGACGAATTTGAGGACGGCTACGGCAAGGACGCTATCCTTCGCACCGTGCTTTGGGATAAAGTCAAGGAGCATCTCAGAATCGAAGTCCCGATAGGCGAATAAAATCACGTTTTTACAAAACGGACGAACACTTGTCGCCCATATCGGGTTTCAAGCGTAAAAGCTTAAAGAACCTTTTTTCGTAGCCGTGGCTGCTGCGGAGGGTAGGCAACTCTCGGAAAGCATCGGTTATAATTTCACGGACACGAAAAACACAGACCTTCAATCTTTTATAAAGGAGTTCACACAAATGAACAGAGTATCAAAGGAAAACTACTATCTCGATATAGCGGAGACGGTTGCAACGAGAAGCACCTGTCTGCGTAAATCCTTCGGAGCTATAATCGTCAAAAACGATACAATTGTTTCCACCGGCTACAACGGAGCGCCGCGAGGAAGAAAAAACTGTAGCGACATCTGCTCCTGTATAAGAGACGAGCTTAACATACCGCGAGGAGAGAGATACGAGCTTTGCCGTTCGGTTCATTCCGAGGCTAACGCCATCATCGCCGCAAGTCGCGAGCAGATGCTCGGCGCAACCCTCTATATGGCTTGTCTCGACTCGAAAACAGGTGAGCTTGTAGCGGGTACAAACAGCTGCGCTATGTGTAAAAGAATGATAATAAACGCGGGAATAGATAAGGTGGTTATAAGAAACACCCCCGAGGACTTTAAGGTGGTTACCGTTTCCGATTGGATTGAGGACGACGATAGCCTTACCGGACGCCGCGGATATTAAATTTATTTCTCCTTCGGTTAATAAAAACGCCGCGGATATTAAATTCGCTTTTCCCTCGTCTAATAAAAACGCCTCGAAATCGCCACCGCTCCCGACTTATCGGGTTACAGCGCTGACTTTTTTGCGGCAGAACGGAAAACAAGATGGCAAAAAAATACAAAAACACAGTACATAAAAACCCCTTTCGTGAGGACAGACCTAAAAAGAACGTCCCGTGGAGGCTTATAGGAATTATCGCCGCCGCTTTGGCGCTCGTCCTTATTCTGACTCTGGTTATTGACGCGCTTTTCGGCGTAAGAAAGCTAAAGCTTGTATCGGGCGGCGGGTTTTACGACAAGAGAAGCGGTATTACCTACCACATGGCGCCGTTCTGCTATCAGCCGGTAACCATTGTGAAAAAGAAGGCGTTTAGCTCAAAGGATGACGTTTTCGCAACGTATAACGACACGAAATTTTATAAGGTAAAGGACGTTTCCACCGAAAAAATGATAACCACTGCAGAGGACGGCCTTTACGAGATATATTATAATAAGGAATACCCCCTGCCCTCTCTTTTTGAAATGAACGTAAACTCTGCGATAGTCTGCGACGTCGGAACAATTGCCGTTCCGATAGGTATGGTGGACAGCGAGGGCGCAGTCAATCTTTTAAATCTTCTTAAAGACGAATCGCTTTACTGCGAATACCCTATTGATACGGTTGACGTCAGCAGTATAAAATACATTTATTTCACAAGTCCCGACTATCCGCATCTTTACTACTACGTCCGTTACGTCAAAACGACGGACGGCACACGTTACTTATACGACTACTCCTACGAGCGGTGTGTTCCGATAGGAGATCTGCTTATAGATTCTTTTAATTAAAGCGCCTTTTCCAAAAATAGGTAGCGGGGCAGCCCCCGGCTGTCCTAAAACCGGCAACCTGCAAAGCACCCTACCGATTTATGGAAATTTGAAATTCATTCATAAGGATAAAAATGGAAGATTTAGTTATCGAGAAACACGATTTCAGTAAATTTATAGAAAAGGAAATAAAGGACGGAGACGGAAAAGCGCCGACAAGGGTTCTTTTCATCTGTACCGGAAACACCTGCCGAAGCCCTATGGCGGCGGCTGTGCTTAACGCGCTCGGCAAGGGAAAGTACAGCGCGTCCTCTGCGGGAATATCGGCGTTTCACGGAGACAGCATATCCGAGGACGCCTCGTGGGCTCTTGAGAACGCAGGTATCGTAAGCACAGAAAATAACGACTACAAAAACCATTCGTCAAGACCCGTAACCGAGGAGCTGTTAAGGGAATGCGACAGGGCGGTAGCGATCAGCTCCCGACATCTTATGAGTCTGCTTTACGCCTTCCCCGCTTACGCGGATAAGCTTACGGTGATGAAAAAGGATATTTCCGATCCGTATATGCTTGGAAAAGACGAATATTCAAAATGCCTCTCCGAAATCACAGAATGTATAAAGGAAATGTTTTCACTATGAGCAGCTTTGTCTTACGCGCGGCAAAAAAAGAGGACGTTCCGGAGATTCTTAACGTAGAGCGTCTTTCGTTTCCCGATCCGTGGACGGAGGGTATGCTCCTTTCGTCTATCTGCAACGGAGTTGATTTTACACTGCTTTTTGACGGCGAAGCGCTCGTTGGGTATTCGATACTCGACAGACGCGTTTCGGGTGAGGCGGAGCTTCACAATATAGCTGTAACGCCCGAATACCGCGGCAAAGGTCTTTCGTCGCTGCTTATGGATAAAATAGTCGCCGACGCGGGAGCGCTTTCGGTAATCTTTCTTGAGGTAAGAGCGGGTAACTCCGCGGCGATAGGGCTTTACAAAAAATACGGCTTTACCGAAATCGGCGTCAGAAAGGGATATTACAAAAACCCGACGGAGGACGCGATTATTATGCAGCGCCAGGCTGCACCCGCGGATCTGTAAATAGGCTTTAGTCGGTTTTTCAAAAACCTTCAAAAATTTTCAGAAAACATAGCTCACAAAAGAGAAAGGATATAAAAATGCTAATACTCGGCATAGAAAGCTCGTGCGACGAGACTGCGGCGGCGGTTGCGAAGATAACCGAAGACGGAGAAAAGAAAATTCTTTCAAGCTCCGTTGCTTCCCAAATTGCCACACATAGGCTTTACGGCGGCGTTGTACCGGAAATCGCAAGCAGAGCGCACTCCGAAGCGATCTGTCCGATAGTTTCCGAGGCTCTTGAAACAGCCGGAGTTTCCCTCTCCGACATAGACGTTATAGGAGTAACGTCAAACCCCGGACTTATCGGGGCGCTGCTTGTCGGCGTCAGCTTTGCAAAATCTCTCGCCTACTCCACAGGTAAGCCGATAGTACCCGTAAACCACATAAAAGGACACGTTGCGGCAAACTATTTCTGCCACCCCTCTCTTAACCCCCCGTTTCTCGCGCTTGTCGTTTCGGGGGGGCATACGTCGATTATCGACGTTAAAAGCTACACCGATTTTCAAACAATAGGTAGAACGAGAGACGACGCGGCGGGCGAGGCGTTCGACAAGGTCGGACGCGTTATGGGTCTTTCCTACCCATGCGGAGCGGAGATGGATAGCCTTGCTTCTCTCGGAGACGGGACGTCTTTTAAGCTCCCAAGCGCGGCTATCGCCGACGACACTCTTGACTTTTCCTTCAGCGGTCTTAAAACCGCGGTGCTTAACACCTTAAACTCAATAGAGCAAAAGGGAGAAAGCTATAAAAAGGAGGACGTCGCGGCGTCATTTACCAAGATGTTCACCTCGTCGATATGCAAAAAGTTAGAGCTTGCAATAAGAAAAACGGGATACAAAACCCTCGCGGTTGCGGGCGGCGTTTCCGCAAACTCTCATTTAAGAGCGGCTATTGCCGAGCTTTGCAAAAAGACGAAAACGGAGCTTTGTATTCCCCCGCTTTCACTTTGCGGAGACAACGGAGCGATGATTGCCGCGCAGGCGTATTACGAATACCTTGCGGGGAACGTTTCCGGCACGGATCTTAACGCATCGGCGACAGGCAAGTAAGCACCGGGCAACCGCCCGGACGGGTATGGCGACGGAAAGAAAGTTCTTTCATAGCCAGCGTCGCTAAGGCCGAGTTTTGTTAAAGCGTTTAAAACAAGGCTTTTGTAGGGCAACCGCACGGACGGGTATGGCGACGGAAAGAAAGTTCTTTCATAGTGAACGTCGCTAAGGCCGAGTTTTGTTAAAGCATTTAAAACAAAGTTTTTTTAGGGCAACCGCACGGACAGGTATGGCGACGGAAAGAAAGTTTTTTCATAGTGAACGTCGCTAAGGCCGAGTTTTGTTAAAGCATTTAAAACAAGGCTTTTGTAGGGCAACCGCACGGACGGGTTAACATGCCGAATTAAATCGAAAAAAATAAAAAATTACATATATAAGAAAGGCAGACAAAAAATGATCAGAAACTACGAAGAAGAAATCAAGGCGGCAAAAGAGAAATTTGAGGCGGTTCTCCGCTCTCAGCTGGAAAGAAACGAGAAAATATGCGCTGACAAGGAAGACACCGACTTTGCAAAGCTCGATAAAATTGTAATCGGTATATGCGGCGGAGACGGCATAGGCCCGATTATCACCGACTCGGCTAAAACCGTTCTCGAATATATGCTTAAAGACGAAATTGCCTCGGGCAAGGTTGAATTTAAGGTTATCGACGGTCTTACCATCGAAAACAGAGTAGCGCATATGAAAGCTATCCCCGATGACGTTATGGAGGAGCTTAAGGCTTGCCACGTTATCCTCAAAGGCCCCACCACAACCCCGAAGAAGGGAGATCCGTGGCCGAATATCGAAAGTGCTAACGTTGCAATGAGAAAGGCTCTTGACCTTTTCGCAAACGTACGTCCCGTAAGAGTTCCCGAGGAGGGCATCGACTGGACCTTCTTCCGTGAAAACACCGAGGGAAGCTACGCTGTCGGTTCTCAGGGTGTTGCCGTAACCGACGAGCTTTCCGTTGACTTCTGCGTAACCACCACCGAGGGCTCCGAGCGTATCGCTCGCGCCGCATACGAGTACGCAAGAAAGAACCATAAGGAAAAGGTTTCTATCATTACAAAGGCAAACATAATAAAGGCAACCGACGGTAAGTTCCTTGACATCTGTCAGAAAATAGGCAAGGAATACCCTGAAATCGAAACGGACGACTGGTTTATCGACATCACCACGGCAAAGCTTATCGACAAGAAGCGCAGAACCGCGTTCAAGGTATTCGTTCTCCCGAACCTCTACGGCGATATAATAACCGACGAGGCGGCTGAATTCCAGGGCGGCGTCGGAACCGCCGGCTCGGCTAACATCGGTCATAAATACGCGATGTTCGAGGCTATCCACGGCTCTGCTCCGAGAATGATAACCGAGGGCAGAGGCAAGTACGCGGACCCCTGCTCCATGCTCCGCGCAACCGTAATGCTCCTTTCTCACATTGGCTATCAGGACAAGGCTGACGCTCTTGAAAAGGCGCTCGACAAATGTATGTTCACCGAAAAGAAGCTTACCATTACCGGACGCGATACGGGAGCTACCTGCGAGGAGTTCTCAAACTACGTAACCGAAACCCTTAAAAGCCTTTAATCTACCGCTGTCCATACAATACAGCGCCACTACTCAAACGAAAGGTCTTTACACGGTATGACTAAGGAAAACACCCCCCTCTCCCCCGCTCTGCTGAGACGCCTGCCCGTTTATTTCCGTACCCTTATACGGATATACGGCGGCGGTAAGCAACGCGTAAGCTCCGAGGAGCTTGCCTTTGAAATGATGCTTGCGCCATCACAGGTCAGAGCGGATATGAAGGCGCTCGGCTGCGTCGGTCAGAGAAGCTACGGCTACTCCGTATCGGCTTTGTATAAAACGATAGGAGACATTCTTCAGCTCTCCGACAGATACAGCGCGGTTATCGTAGGAAACGCCCCTATTGCCGAGACAATAAAAGACTCTTCCGTTTTTTCGGTAAGAGGAATAAAGCCCATCGGCTTTTTAAAGGGAGAATTTTCGCCCCGTGCTCTTAGCGCGCTGTGTGAGGAAAAGCAGCCCGATATATTAATTATCGCGTCGGACGGCGAGCAAGCGGGCGAGATTTTAACCGCCGCGGAGAATTTACGCGCACCCGTGTCCGAGGTATGGAACTTTTCAGATACAGACCTGTACAGCGAAAAATTAAAGGTTAAAAACATACACGTATCCGACCTTCTTATGCTGCTTTGCTACGAGATCGGAAAATAACTTCTGCTCGGAGGCTTTTTGCGTTCCGCTTTAACGTGGCGCATCCGAGCGATTAAAGGATTTTTTAAAAATGGCTGAAAAATATTTTACTGTAAACTACGGAAAAGGCGTTACCGTCTTTCCCGAAAAGGCTCTTGATAAAATTATTGGCGGAGAGGCGTCTCTTGCCGAAATAAAAACGCTTTCGCTCATTTTATCGCGCGGCGGCTCTGTAACCGCTGAGGAGATTGTTTCTCTCTCGGAGCTTTCTGCACAGGATGTGGAAAACGCCGTGGCGTTCTGGCGCGGTGCGGGAGTTATAACTTTAAAGGAAGGAAAGGCTAAAGCTGTTTCCGCTACAAAGAAGGATTCCGCGTCTGCCTTGATATTCACAGACGGTAATAAGAAAAACACTGATGTGAAAACGGACGGTAAGGACGAAACGGCAAAAACCCCCTTACCCGACGGCTCAGCCACCGACCGCTCAGCTCCCGACACCCCCGACACCCGTGGCTCAGCCACCGACGGTTCTGCACCGAAAAAGGCTCTGCTCTCTACCGAGATGCCGAAATACAGCGGTCAGGAAATTTCCGCTCTGCTCGATAAGGACGGCGGAAGGCTTAAATCAATGATCGACGAATGTCAGCAGCTTATCGGTCATATATTTAACCCACACGAGACAGAGGTTCTTGTCGGCATCTGCGATTGGCTCGGCGTTGACAGCGATTTCGTTATAACCTTAACCGCCTATTATACAAGAAAAAAGCCGGGCTGCAAGGTAGGATACATACAAAGAGCGGCGCTTGACCTCGTAAATTCGGGCGTTGACACCATAGACCTTCTGGACGGATATTTAAAGCAGATGGAGCTTTACGACGGACTTGCAGGTAAGCTTCGCCAGTGGTTAGGGATAGGCGAGCGCGCTTATACCAAAAAGGAAAACGCGACGATAAACCACTGGATACGCGATCTCGGATACGGAGAGGAGCTTGTGAAATACGCCTACGATATAACGGTTGAGCATAAGACTGTATTTAAATTTGATTACGCTAACGCGATACTTGAAAACTGGTACAAGGACGGCGTAAAGGACCTTGACGGAGCGGTGGCTCGCGAGGAAGCGTTTAAAAAGGAAAAAATGTCCGAAAGGGAAAAACCGTCTAAGAGCAGCAGCTTTGACACCGATGAATTCTTTAATCTTGCGGTAAAGCGAAGCTACGAAAAGATGTCCGGCATAAAGAACAAAAAAGAGCAGTAAGCGGAAAAGAGGAAACGCTATGGCATACAGCGAAGAAAGCTTCAGAAAAGCAAAGGATATAATAACTGAAAGAAAGACGGGAGCTGAACGGAATGCGGAGCAAAGGCTGCGCGAGGTTCATTTAAAGTCTCCCGAAATCAAAGAAATAGACAGCGCCTTTCCGAAAATCGGGCAGAAAATAGTGGAAGCGGTAATGCTCGGAAGGTCAAAGGACGAAACAAACGCTATTATCAATGACATAAAAACGGAAAGCGACGCGCTCTCTCGCAAAAGAGCAGAGGCAATGGCAAGGCTCGGATACCCCGAGGACTACACAAGCCCTAAATACTTCTGTGAAAAATGCGGGGATACGGGCTTCGTCGAAAGAGATATGTGTCAGTGTTTAAAGCGTGAGCTGACGAGAATAGGATACGAAAGCTCGGGGCTCGGCGCTCTGCTTTCAAAGCAAAGCTTTGATAACTTCTTGCTTAAATATTACGACGGAGACGATAGGGTAATAATGGAGCAGAACCTTAGTATCTGCAAAAACTACGCCGAGGGCTTTGGCGAAGGCTCTGAATCCTTGCTTTTAATGGGCAACACGGGACTTGGCAAAACGCATCTTTCCACCTCGGTAGCGGCGGCGGTTATAGAAAAGGGCTTTGACGTCATTTACGAAACCTCGCAAAACCTTATCTCGGTTTTCTCCGCAGAGCAGTTCGGCAGACCGCTGCCTAACACCAACGTTACAAGAACGAGTGATAGTTATTTTAACTGCGACCTTCTTATAATCGACGACTTCGGAACCGAAACGGTAACTCAGTTCACCGTCTCCTGCTTCTACAATTTAATTAACACGAGAGTAAACAAGGGGCTTCCCATAATAATAAACACCAACCTTACGCAGGACGAGATTAAAACGAAATATTCCGACAGAATAGCCTCAAGGCTTTTCGGAGAATTTATCGTTCTCGCCTTCCCCGGAAAGGATATTCGCATGCAAAAGCTTATGGAATAACAGAGCTTGAAGGCATGTAAGAAAATTTTTTTGATGACGCTTTTTGAAAAAAGCTTTCGCGGGGTTATCGCGTTTGCCACGAATACGCTGTTTCTTTTTGTAAAATTAAAAAAGAATGCCCGCTACCTAATTATCCATGCAAAAATTAAAATTTATATATTTTGGAGGAAAAATATATGTATAACATAGGTGTTGACCTCGGCGGAACAAATATTGCCGTCGGAATAGTAAACGAAAACTACGAGATAGTAAGAAAAGACTCTCTCCCGACCAACGCGCACAGAGAGGCGGACGAGATTGTAAAGGATATCGCCGCGCTTTGCAAAAAGCTCTGCGCAGAGGAGGGACTCTCCATTGACGATATTGCGTCCGTCGGTATAGCCACCCCCGGAACCGCCCTTCGTAACACGGGCGTTGTCGCTTACGCCAACAATCTTCCCTTTCTCGACTATCCGATAGCAGATAAGCTTAAATCCTTCTTCCCCGTTGAAAAGGTTATAATCGCTAACGATGCCGACGCAGCGGCTCTCGGCGAGGCAGCTGCCGGCGCCGGAAAAGGACACGAAAACTTTATAATGGTTACCCTTGGAACGGGGGTTGGCGGCGGCATTATCGTTGGCGGCAAGCTCTATTCCGGTTCTAATTTCGCGGGCGGCGAGCTTGGACACATGGTTATCGAGTATAACGGAGTTCCGTGCTCTTGCGGAAGAAAGGGCTGCTGGGAGGCATACAGCTCGGCTACCGCTATTATCCGTATGACTAAGGAAAAGATGAAGGAGTGTAAGGATAGCGAAATGTGGAGCTACGTCGGAGGCGACATCGACAAGGTAAACGGACGCACCGCGTTTGACTGCATGCGTAAGGGCGACAAGGCAGCGGCCGAGGTTGTTGGCACCTACATAAACTACCTTAAGACGGGTACCGCAAACATTCTTAATATCTTCCAGCCGTCAGTAATGGCGTTTGGAGGCGGTATCGCTAACGAAAGAGATAATCTCCTCGTTCCGCTCTCAAAGGCGGTGGTTCCTGAAATGTACGGCGGAAAGCTTAAGACCGAGCTTAAGTTTGCAGCGCTTGGAAACGATGCGGGAATAATCGGCGCGGCGGCTCTCTTAAAGATGTCTTAACAGAGGCATTAAAACTAACCCACAAACAAGATTTTCAACAAAAAAGGCGGTTTTTCCGCCTTTTTTGTTTGCAAAAATCTGACAGCTGCCGCTCGCCCTTCTACGGACCGCGCGCTGCTTTTTACATTACACATAGACAGCTTACTCTTAAAGATAGGCACATTTTTTCTTTTTTCCCTTGACAAATAATATGAATATATATTATAATAATAAGTAGTTCTACATATTTATTTTATGATTATTAAGGAGTTACATTAAAATTATGGGTTTTATTAGGACTGTTTCAAAATTTCGGAGACCTATATTTTTCGTTCTCGACATATTTGCGGTGTTTTTCTCCATGTTTGCCGCCGCTTTTATATCGGAGGGATTTGCGCTTTCGCTTGATACCGTAACGCTTATTCTCAGCTACGCCCCGATAAACGTTATTATTACCGTTTTGCTTTTTTCTGCGTTTAAGCTTTACCGCGGCGTCCTTTCTTTTGCCTCGGCAACGGATTTTTTCGCCGCTACGGTTTGTTGCATTGCATCCACCGTGCTTATGCTCTCCATAAGCTTTTTTACCGACACGGTGGCAAAAAGCAATATATTTTTAGTTAAAAGCTCCGCTTACTACCTGCTTTATTTCTTTATGATGCTCACCTGTACTCTTTCTCTGCGCTTTTCATACAGAATTTTCAAAAAATTGAAAAAGCACTATGGAAAAAGCTCGTTTCCCAGAGTTATGGTTGTAGGAGCCGGCTCTGCCGCAAGCGGTCTTTTAAAGGAGCTTAACACCTCTGCCTCTCTCTCAAAAAATATCGTTTGCTTTATTGATGACAACCTCGAAAAGCAAGGAAAGTCTATCGGCGGTATTCCGATAGTCGGAGACCGTAACAGCATTCCCGAAATGGCGGAAAAATACAATATAGCGGAAATTTTAATAGCTATTCCGTCTCTTTCAAAGCTCCAGCTGCGAGACCTGCTTGACATCTGCAATAAGACAAGCTGTGTGCTTAAGATTATTCCCGGAATTTCCCAGGTTTCCGGCTCATTTATCGCCGGTCCTATACGCGACGTGCAAATAGAGGATCTCCTCGGTCGTGAATCGGTAAAGCCGGACATCGAAAAGATAATCGGGTATATACAGGACAAGACGGTTATGGTAACCGGCGGAGGCGGTTCGATAGGATCCGAGCTTTGCCGCCAGATAGCCTCTCACTCCCCGAAAAGACTTATTATCGTTGATATTTACGAAAATAACGCCTACGATATTCAGCAGGAGCTTCGCCGCAAGCACCCCGACCTTGACCTCGTCGTGCTTATTGCGTCGGTCAGAAACACCAACAGAATAAACCGCATATTCGACGAATACCGTCCTAATATAGTATATCACGCAGCGGCTCATAAGCACGTTCCTTTAATGGAGACAAGCCCCAACGAGGCGCTGAAAAACAACGTGTTCGGTACGCTTAAAACCGTTCAGGCGGCGGACAAGTACGGCGTTGAACGCTTTGTTATGATTTCCACCGACAAGGCGGTAAATCCCACCAACGTAATGGGCGCGACAAAGCGTATCTGCGAGATGATTATACAGACCTACAACAACCGCTCCAAAACGGAGTTCGTTGCGGTAAGATGCGGAAACGTTCTCGGCGCAAACGGCTCGGTTATTCCGCTTTTCAAAAAGCAGATAGCAGAGGGCGGCCCCGTTCTGGTAACCCACCCCGATATAATCCGTTACTTTATGACTATACCCGAGGCGGTATCTCTCGTTCTTTCCGCTGGTGCATACGCAAAGGGCGGCGAAATCTTTGTTCTTGATATGGGTAAGCCGGTAAAGATTTTAGACCTTGCTACAAACCTTATAAAGCTTTCCGGATTTACACCAAACGTAGATATAAAGATCGAGTTTACGGGACTTCGTCCGGGAGAAAAGCTCTACGAGGAGCTGCTTATGGAGGAGGAAGGTCTCAGCAAGACGGAAAACGAGCTTATACATATAGGAAAACCGATACCGATGGACGAGGAGGTTTTCTTAAAGCAGCTTGACTCGCTTTACAGGACAGCACTTTCCGAGCCGAAAAACGTCCGCGCCCTTATTTCACAGATTGTTCCTACGTACAAGGGCGATCCGTCGATTAAGAACACTTAAATCCGAACACCTGCCCGAAAGGAAGATTTAACTATGGAGAATTCACGCAAAAAAGAACTGCAAAGACTTGCAACAAACATACGCCTCGGTATAGTAGAGGCGGTATATAACGCGGCATCGGGGCACCCCGGCGGCTCGCTTTCCGTTGCGGATATTATGACGTATCTGTACTTTGAGGAAATGAACATCGATCCCAAAAACCCGAAAGCGGAGAACAGAGACCGCTTCGTGCTTTCAAAGGGACATACCTCTCCCGCGCTTTACTCTGCGCTTGCCGAAAGAGGTTATTTTCCGAAGGAGGACCTTAAAACCTTCCGTAAGATAAACAGCTATCTTCAGGGACACCCCGACATGAAGGGTATTCCCGGCGTTGATATGTCGTCCGGCTCTCTCGGACTTGGAATTTCCGCCGCCTGCGGTATGGCTCTTTCCGCAAAGTACAACAAAAAGGACTACCGCGTATATACGGTTCTCGGAGACGGAGAAAGCGAGGAAGGTCAGGTATGGGAAGCAGCTATGTTTGCCGCACACTACAAGCTTGACAACCTCTGCGCAGTTATCGACTATAACGGACTTCAGATAGACGGCACCGTAGCCGACGTTATCGGCCCCGCCCCCTTTGACAAGAAATTCGAGGCATTTGGTTGGAACGTCATTAACATCGACGCGCATAGCTTTGACGAAATCGAAGCCGCGTTTGACGCCGCAAAGAAGTGTAAGGGCAAACCCACGGCTATTATCGCAAAATCGGTAAAGGGCAAGGGTGTTTCGTATATGGAAAACAAGTGCGAGTGGCACGGCTCCGCTCCTAAGACCGAGCAGTACGAAATAGCGGTAAAAGAGCTTACCGACGCGCTTAACGAAATATAAGCGCTGTCTTTTAACGGAACCACCCCTAAAATAAAACAGCGAAAGGACTTAAAAAATGTTTTCTGAAGAAAAAATAGCTACGAGAGACTCCTACGGAAAAGCGCTCGTATCTCTCGCCGAAAAATATAATTTCGTCGTTCTCGACGCAGACCTTGCCGCCGCAACAAAAACCGGAGTATTTAAAAAGGCTTACCCCGATCGCTTTTTTAACTGCGGTATCGCGGAAGGAAATATGATGAGCGTTGCCGCGGGAATTGCTGCCACGGGGCAGCCCGTTTTCGCAAGCAGCTTTGCTATGTTTGCCGCAGGCAGAGCGTTTGAGCAGGTAAGAAACTCCATAGGCTATCCTCACCTTAACGTAAAAATCGGCGCCACACACGCAGGAGTTACCGTTGGAGAGGACGGAGCCACGCACCAGTGCAACGAGGACATTGCGCTTATGCGTACCATTCCCGGAATGACGGTAATAAATCCCGCGGACGCAGTTTCCGCAAAAGCTGTCGTTGAAGCGGCGTTAAACATAAACGGCCCCGTATATATGCGCTTCGGCAGAGCGCCCGTTCCGGTGATTTACGATGAAAAGAGCTACGTCTTCGAGGTAGGCAAGGGATACGTTTTAGCAGACGGCAAGGACGTAACTATAATTGCGACCGGAATCACTGTATCTATGGCTCTCGAAGCAAGAGAAATGCTGAAGGCCGACGGAATAGACGCGGCTGTAATAGATATGCCTACTATAAAGCCTATTGACAGCGAGCTTATCACCGAGTACGCGAAAAAGACGGGCAAGATTGTAACCGCAGAGGAGCACAGCATAATCGGAGGACTTGGCTCCGCTGTTTGCGAGGTACTCGCCGAAAGCTGCCCCACTCCCGTTAAGAGAGTCGGTGTAAACGACGTATTCGGCTCGTCCGGAAAGGCGTTTGAGGTTGCCGACAAGTACGGCATCTCGGCAAAGAATATATACGAAAACGCAAAGGCTTTGGTTAAATAATTAACAGTTATCGGGGTAACGCCGCGACAAAGCGCTCGTTACCCTTTATCTCTGCAAAACCTTACTGTTACTCATAAAAACAAACCGCGTTAGGCAATAGATAAAAACGCGGCTAGGTTATACTTTTACAAAGATAAAATAAAGGAGATTTTAAAAATGAGCTGTCTTGGAAACTTCATTTGGATAATATTCGGAGGTCTTTTCTCTGCTCTCGGGTATCTTTTGCTTGGAGCTGTGTGGTGCATAACGCTTATCGGCATCCCTTTTGGACTTCAGGCGTTTAAATTTGCGAGTCTTGTAATCGCCCCGTTTGGCAAAAAGGTTGACCTCGATTTTGGCAAACACCCTATCGCCAATATTTTTTGGCTGCTTTTCGGCGGACTTACGCTTGCGCTTCTGCACGCAATACTCGGTCTTATTTTCTGTGTAACGATTATCGGTATTCCCTTCGGGCTCCAGAGCTTTAAGCTTGCAAAGCTTGCTCTCTTCCCCTTTGGCGCAACCGTTAAATAACTGCATAAGAAAATGGTTGATTTAATAGCGCAGGAAAAAGCGTTTTTGTCGGCGCATATCAAAAAGGGCGGCGTTGCCGTCGATTTTACGATGGGAAACGGACACGATACGGCGTGGCTTTCGAAAGCTGTCGGAGAAAACGGCAGGGTTTACGCATTTGATATTCAGGAAAAAGCGCTGGAAAGCACCCGTATAACACTTCAAAACGAGGGCTGCCCCGACAACGTAACCCTTATTTGCGACTCTCATTCAAACGTCCTCGATTACGTAAAGGAGCCTATCTCTGCCGGCGTATTCAATCTCGGTTATCTGCCGGGTGGCAATAACAAGGAGCTTACGACACTCCGTCCTACCACCAAAAAGGCGGTAACGGACGCCATTTCACTCCTCGACAGGGACGCTATAATTTTAATAGCGGTCTATCCCGGACACGAGGAGGGTAGGCTTGAGGGCGAGATGCTCTACGAAATGCTTACGCAGTACGACAGACGGAAAATCTGCGTGTCGAAATTTCAGATTATAAATTCACCCACGTCTCCTTACTTTTTCGCGGTTGAATCAAAATAGCTGGTAACACCCGACAGTCCCCTGCAACACAAGACAAAGCTTGAACACACCAAGCATCGCTAATAACACAGCCTTGGCAAATATGCGCTCGATCTGCTTTGGTTCAGAATGTTAACCGGAAAAAAGGCTACGGGCAACACCTTCTCGGATTTTGACAAGCCTGTTTCGGACGAGGAAAAAGAGATAGCCCAAAGCATTGTTGACAGCTTTATGCCGCTGTTCTGATAAAAACACATTAATAAAAACGGACTGTTGATTTAGGTGAGCTTTTTGGTTCACATCAAATTCACAGTCCGTTTTTTATGTAATTTTTTCTGAAAGGCTGCCCTTTTTCCCCCCGACGGATTAATAAAACACCCAGAGTGTTCCGTTTTTAACCGAGATGCGCGCGCTCTTTCCTTTTACAAAGGCGTTTGACACGCCTATCGGGAAAGACGGTGTAAGGGTAGCGTTTTCCACGCAGTATTTTGCGTTTTCAACGGTAACTCCGGTACATTCGGCACCCGCGCACATAACCGAAAAAACGCCCTCTTTCTCGGCTGAAAAGGTAATTTCCGAGCAGTGCAAGGCGGTAACGAAGTACGTCCTTCCGCCCACGTCCCCCACCGCTGTAATCTTAACCCCGCGCTCCGCAGCGTAGGTAAGCGTCTGAAGTGTAGCTATGCTGTGGTCGAACCGCTCTCCGCCGAGGCAGCCGTAAAGCGTAATTTCGTCGCAGCCGCGACCTATCGCCTCTTTAACGGCTATAAGTGTATCGGTGTCGTCCTTTTCGACGGGAAATCTTATTACCTCGGCGCCGAAAAGCTCCGAGACGGGGTTAAGGCCGCCAGTCGCCTCGGGCATAGAATCAAAATCTCCAAGCAAAATATCGGGGCTGATTCCTTGCCCCTTCATCTGCATATATCCCCCGTCAGCCGCTATATAAAGAACGCCCGGGGCTTTTTCTTTTTCGTTAAATGCCTCGGTTTTTACCGAGCCTACTATTACACATTTTTTCATAATTTTAAAGGTTATTCTCTTGAATTTAAGATTTTTAAATTTATTAAATACCGTGCCGGAGACGTAAAAGCTTTTTAATTTAGTCTTATGCGCTCCTGCAAACGAACACCGGTTCCTTGCCAAAGCGTTTTGCTCATATTTTCCGCTGCTCCAACACCAAAGCTATACAACCGTATAGGGTTCGTCGGCACCACCGAATTCTACCCGTTAAAAAACGCCTCGCCCAGCAGAAAGTCTATTCTTTCCGTATCTCCCATTAAATCAAGGTATCCGAACAGCGCCTCAAGTCCCGTGGCCTTTTTGTACTGGCTCTGAGTTGCGTTTTTCGGAACAGAGCCGGAGTGGTGATTTTTTCCTCTACGGTACGCACGCTCCTCGTCTTCGGTAAGGAGCGGAAGTATTTTTTCTGCCGCCCTGCTCTGAAAACCGGCTCTTACAAGACCGTCCGCTACCTTATTAACCTCTCCGAGACTGCCCCCTTCAAGTATAAGCTTTTTTCTCACAAGCCGCTCTATTACCGCATCTCCAAGATACGCTAAAAGCGCGCCGTTTATCTCACCCGCAGTCATTGGTTACCTTCCTTTTCTATTATAGTTCTATTAATTAAAACCTACTGATTCTGCCTTTAAAAATAAAATTTTATCAATCGTTACGCGGCGACGTCCCCTCGTATAATCTTTTAAGCCTTCTCGGATATACCGTCAGAAAAATTATTAAGTTAACCGCAAACGAAAGCACCCACGACACGGTGTAGCACTGAAACAGAGTGTCATAGGTAGGGTTCGTCGGGTAAACAAACGCCATCCATACCATACGAAGTCCGAATACCGTTACCGCAGTGTTAAGCATATTTAGCGCCGAATAACCGAACGCGCCGAGGGTATTTGACAAAACCCCGTTAATCGTCGTAATAAAGAATACCGTCATAAGATATTTAAATCTTACCATTCCGTAGGCAACTGCCGACACGTCGTCAGGAACAAACGGTATAAGCGCAAAGCGTCCGAGGAACAAACAAGCGTATCCGATTATAAACCCTACCGCTCCGCAAAGCAGCACGCTTTTTCTTATAATTTCCCGTATTCTTTCCGGCTTTTTCGCGCCGTAGTTCTGTCCGACAAAGGTAAGCGCCGACGTTCCGAACGCCGAGTTAAAGCAGAAAACAAAGCCCTCTATGCTTGACGCCGCTGCGTTTCCCGCCGTCGCAGAGGCTCCGAAGGAGTTTATCGCAGACTGTATTTGCAGATTTGATATAGGATAAAGTGCCGTGTTAAGCGCGCTGGGAATACCGATAAGCATTATTCTTGCAAAGACTCTTCCGTCCGGCAAAAAGCCTTTAAAAGAAAGCTTACACGGGCCGTCCGTTTTAATAAGGTGAATAATAACCAAGGCCGCCCCGAGAACCTGAGACGCGAGCGTTGCTATTGCAACCGCCATAACCTTTTTCGTAAGAATAAAACACAAAATAAAGTTCAGCACAACGTTCAGCACGCCGCTCGCTATAAGGTAGTACAGCGGGCGCTGCGAGTCTCCCGACGAGCGGATAATCGCGCCACCGTAGTTGTAAATCATTATAGCGGGAGCCGCCGCAAAATATATCTTCATATAAAGCGCCGCGTCGTCAAAGCACTCCGCGGGACATTTCGTCATACGCAGAAGCGACTCCGACACCGATATTGCCACCACAGTAACGATTATACCGAGAATGGCGGCTATCCATAGGGTAGTGTTGGCGGCTTTGCGGATTTTTTCCTTTTCTCCCTCTCCGAACGACTGCGAAAGCACAACCTGTGCGCCGCCCGAAAGACCTATGCAGGTCTGTACAAGCAAGCTGATTATTACGGTAGTCGCTCCAACCGCGCCAACCTGAATGCTGGACGCAAAATTTCCGAGGACTATCATATCCGCCGCGTTAAACAGCGTTTGAATAATACCGCCGACCGCTATCGGGATAGCAAACAGTATAAACTGCGAAAGAATCGGGCCTTTTGTTGCGTCTATGCTTCTTCGTTTTAGTATATTAACCATATTTATTCCAATCCGTCGCACCTAAAATTATTGCTTTTTGCGGCTATGTAGCTTGGGTAAATCCGATATTTGTTTATGTATCTGCTTTTTATCGCCGCCAAGTAATATTTAAACATTTGCTTTTTATAATTTAAGCTGATACTCAGTCATAAATATAATTTTTATTATTATTATATCACACTGCATAAAAAAAATCAACTGATTTCAAAAAAATCAGATGCGGTAACAAGCATATTCACATCGGCTTTCCGTTCTATTTTTCGGTGCCATAACATATTCTGTAAAAAAAGAACGAAAGGACCTTCCGTATGAAAAAACTCACCGCTATACTTGCCGTTTTTCTCGTAATAGCTATGCTTACCCCACTTTTCTCATTTGCGGGCGGCGCAGATATTCCGAATACCTCTTTATCCCCCGATAACGCCACCGGTTCTCCCTCGGACGATTCTCCCGATACCCCGGATTTTCCTCTCGGCACCGATCCCAACGCCTCAAATTCAGCCCCCGAATCTACCCTCAACGCTTCAACTCCGCCTTCCGGCCCGTCCGCAGGTGTTTCCGATGCCTTTGCGCAGTTCACCGCCGAAAGCGACGCGAGAGCGCTTATTCTGATAGAAGCAGAAACCGGCACGGTTCTCTACGAAAAGAACGCCGACGCGCCCCTGCCCCCCGCCTCTGTTACCAAAATAATGACTATGCTTCTCGTTATGGAAGCGATAGACAGCGGCAGGATTTCCCTCGACGAGCTTGTAACGGTAAGCGAAGCAGCAGCAAAAATGGGCGGCTCACAGGTGTTTTTGGAGCCGGGCGAGCAGATGTCGGTAAGCGAGCTGCTTAAATGCGTTACGGTAGCCTCGGCAAACGATGCGTGCGTTGCTCTTGCCGAGCACATCTCCGGCAGCGAGGAGGCGTTTGTCTCCCTTATGAACCAAAGAGCCGCAGAGCTCGGGATGATGCACACAAGTTTCGAAAACACAAACGGTCTTGATGATACCACGGTAAACCACGTTATCTCGGCGCGTGATATTTCCATTATGAGCCGCGAGCTGATAACGAAGCATGAAAAAATCCTTGAATATTCCTCTATCTGGATGGACAGTATCCGTGGCGGTCAATTCGGGCTTACAAACACCAACCGTTTGATAAGATTTTACCAAGGGGCAAACGGACTTAAAACAGGCTCAACCTCTAAAGCCGGGTTCTGCATCAGCGCAAGCGCAAAGCGTGGCGGTATGCAGCTTATCTGCGTGGTAATGGGGGCGAGCACACGCGACTCGCGAAACGAGATAGCGAAAAAGCTTTTTGACTACGGCTTTGCAAACTTTGCCTACGAAAGCTTTTCTCCCACCGAGCCAAAGGAAATAGAGGTTGTTGGTGGCGGCGAAAACACGCTTCCTTTAACCTACGAGCGTTACCACACGTTGACCGATAAGGCAAATGCGGGTAAAATCAAAGAGGAAATTGTGCTCCCCGAAAAGGTAAGCGCGCCTATCAAGGCGGGCGACGTAATAGGCACGGCTAAATACACCGTCGGGGACACCGTTTTGGCGGAAATACCGATAAAAGCGGCGGCGGACGTAGGCAGAATAAGCTTTTCTCAGCTGCTTTTAAAGCTGTTTAACGCATTTATTTATTAAACGTAAGCCACAGCACAAAAGAGATATCCCTCAACTATCGGTTAAATGTTCAGTAAAGCAAAAGCGGCGCCTTATGACGTCTGCATAATCGGGGGAATGGGCCCTGCCGCCACCGCCGAGCTGTTTCGGCGTACGGTACTGTACACCGACGCGAAATCCGACTCGGAGCACGTGTCCTTGTGCGTCTTAAACGACCCACGTATCCCCGACAGAAGCAGCTTCGTAACGCGCGATTGTCTCGTCGGCAAAAGCGCCGACGCTTCTCCTTCTTTCAAGAGAAAAACGCTATCTTGCATAGCTCGGTTTTTAAAAAGCAAAAAGCAGATTGCACACACACACCGGTATCTGTTTTCCAAAACCAAAAAACAAGTTATAAACGCATGCGCGCACCTGTTTTCCAAAACCAAAAAGCAAGTTACAAACACACGCCGGTATCTATTTTTAAAAAGCAAAAAACACGCTGTAAAACCGTCCCTCTCCCCGTTAAAAGCAATAAAAAAGCAGATTTTGGCGGCAAAAAGGCTTCGGTGCCATAGCTTTGCCATTGCCTGCAATACAGCCCATTACTTTTATAAGGATTTCGAGGGGGTACGGGGTATGAAATTTATTAATACAGTAAAGGAAACCGTATCTTACGCCGCACACGTATATCCGGAAAAAACGCTTTGCGTTCTCGCAACGCTCGGAACGGTTAAATCTGATATTTACAATACCCTGTCCTACGGTAATTCAAAAATCACCTATCCCTGCGCCGACACAAACGAAGCGATAATGTCGCTGATACGGAAAATCAAGTCGGGGGCTACGTCTGTGCGTGAGGACGCGGCTGCTCTTGTGGGGCGTCTCTGCTTTGAATTTGACGTAAAGGAAACGGTTTTTATCCTCGGGTGTACCGAGCTTTCGGTTATCTCTCCCTGTTTTAAAGAATTAACCGTCGTCGATAGCACAGACGTTCTGGCAGGCCGCATAATTTCCGCAGGTAAAAAACGCTTTAACCGAGAGACGTTTAAGCTTAAAACGGAGTTTTTCGGTTAAACGCGAGGCGCTGAAAAGTAACAAAAACCGCCTCTTTCATATCGGTTAAAAACACAGGGCGTTCAATATAAAAAGCGTAGGCAAGGGAACCGCTCCTCTGCTTACGCTCTTTATTTATTACCGATAGGAAAAAGGACAGAGAGATAAACACTCTCTGTCCTTTTTCTTTTTTCATATCGCCAAAAGAAATTTATTTCGCTTCCTTTTTTATTTTCTCAAACTGAAGCGTAGGCACTAACGTTGACGCATAATTTACGTAGAAATCATTGCCCGTCTGCGCCGTCTCGTCTATAACAAGGAAGATATTGGACTGATAGTACATAGAGCCCTCGTGCAAATTCAGAGTATTAATAAGGGTTACGTAATGCCGCACGCCGTCCTTTACGTAAGAAAGATGGACGTCCTTGGTATGATAATAGGTCTCCTCTGTAAATTGGTTTATCGAAAGATGTCCTATATTTCTTCCCGCCTCAAGCGCGGAGAAGGTTTGCTCTTCTATACCGGTAAGAACTAAATGTAGCCTGCTATTCAAATTTGCGCTTTTTTCAAATGCGGAAGCAACCATCTGCATCATCGTTTCGCCAAGCTCGAAATTCTGTTTATATTTAGGAGAATTCCAAATAAATTCGATATAATCCTTTCCGGTTGACGCCTCGTTAAGCTCCGAAATATACGCGCAGTACGGATTGTAATCGGTGTTCCACGCATTTCCGGCGCCGCCAAAGGGAGTAAGATATAATTTAAACACCGTATCGTTTTCCGTTCCCAAATAAACTATTTGCTTATCCGAAGGTATTTCGCTACCCTTGCCCGCCTTGATCAAATCTATCTGCTCGGTTGCCATTTCGTTTGCGATATTACGGAAGGTAAGCGAATCCTCCTGCTCGCACCAATCCTTCAGAATATTAACGTAGTTATACAGCACACGGAAAAGCTCTTCATGCTCCGTTATGATGATGCTCGATTGAATACTGTTGTTACCGTTAACGCCCTTGTAATCCACCCCGTCGAGGTTTATGCTTCCTATCCATACCGCAGGACCGTGCTCCGCTCCCGTGCTATCCATAAAATTCGATACGGTGCAAAGCTTCAGATGCATCATATCCGTTGCCGATTTATCTCCGTACGAGAGCCACTTCGAATGGCGAAAGCTCATAAAATCCTTTACCGTCTTGCCTTCTATATATGCAGGATCATTAAGATGAGAATTAAAGTACTCTACAAAGGACTGGTCTGCTCTCGCGTTTCCGTCCTCCTGCAAGACCGGACTTGCATCGATCTGACCAATTACGGTGATTTTAATGCCCTTTCGCGCCGCTTCAACACAGAGATAGGGTATGCGGTAATATCCGTCCTCGGTATAATCCGCGTCATAGAGGTTTTTCATTTTTCCGTAATCCTCGCTGTTTTCATCAAGACACGCCGCAAGCACAGCGGAAAAATGGAAGGAGGCTATCGTAGCGTAAACGTCTTTTTCGGGATGGGCTTCTTTATATCGGATCGCCTGATAAAGCATAACCGCCTGCGAAAAATTCGGATTGTTTTGAACCTCGTCCTTTTTTATATTAAACGAGTAAACTCCGACGGTTTTTCCGTTTATATTGTCGTAAGATACGTTTGACCTGCTGTTGTAGTCCTTAGCTAAGACGTCGGCGTCCCCATTGTCCGGCGTGTTGCACGCCGATAACAGCATAACAGCGACAAGACAGAGACTCAAGAGGCGTAAAAATATTTTGCTTTTTTTCATTATACGGTCCCTCCTTACGCTTAGTTGGAAGCAGAAGCGCCGGCGCCCTCAACGGTTACCGTCGCATTGCTCGTTGTATATATTTCGGTAGCGTTTTTGTCCTCTGCGACGTTATCAACAAACACCGCCTCGGAGGATACACTCACCTTGCTCAAAAGAGCGGCGTATATCGCGCTTCCGTTTCCGTATTTATTGCTGCTGTTTTTATACGCATGATTGTTGGCAAAGCGAACGCTTCCGATAAACCCAACGGCGCCTGCAGGATTTTCTGCGTCGTCATCGTTTCCGTAAAATCCTACTGCGGCTCCGCGCGGAGCGGAGTTATACGAAAAAACGCCGGATTTGATGTTTACAATCCTCACGCTATATTCCGAGTCTCCGTAATATGCGTATATTGCTCCGCCCTTGGACGTAGCAGAGTTTTTCGTGAACACCGCATAGTTTACGGTAAGCGCACCTGCCATATTTATAGCTCCGCCGTTTGATTTAGAGGTGTTCGAATCAAACAGAGTGTTTCCAAATATCTCCGTTGCGCTTTGATGAGAAGCAAATATTGCTCCGCCCGATGCCTCTGCCGAGTTATTTCGTATAACCACGTCTTCCCCCGTACCCTCGGAGCCTATCAAGGAATACGTGTACTGCGAGTTTGGCATATACATCATTCCGCCGTATGCGGAGGCACTGTTTCCGTCAAAGGTTCCCGCGTATATTTTAGCGGTTCTGTAATTATAGAGCGCTCCGCCTCGCGCGGCACTGTTATTCGAAATTTGTCCGCCGTACATACAGAAGTTTCCGTAATTGTATATAGCGCCGCCACAGGAGGAATTGTCGAATCCGTCGTATTGGTCGGCGGAAGCAACATTCTTTGAATCCTTCGTGTTTACGCTGCAATTAGTGATTACTCCACCGTACATATTCATCGTACCGCTCGTAATTATTGCCGCCGCACCGCCAACCTTTTCAGGATAGGAAACGTTATAAGCTCTTTCGGGAGTCAAATGGGTATTTCCGAGCTTGGTGTGATTTTGTATATAAACGCCGTTGTATATATTCAGCGTGCTGCTGTTAAGAACAAGAAAGGCCGTTCCGTTAGCCGAGACGCCTCCGCCATCTATGATCAAGCTCCCGTTTTCCGGCTTAAAGGAAAGAGACGCCGTTTTTTTGGACAGAACCACGACGTTTTTTCCATCAGGGGTCTCACCGATAACGAAAAGATCCCCGAGAAAGCTCTCATCCCGCTTAACCACAACGGACTTATCCGCGGTTATTTTCGTATTTGAAACGACGTACACCGTTTCCGTTACGGTGATGTCCTCTGTCAGCAGAATCGTATCAGCACCAGCCTCAACACGCTCCTTTAACTGTTCAAAGGTAGAGGTTTCAAGCAGCTCCCACTGTGCGCTCACGGTAACGCTTTCGGTCAACTTGCCCGAAGAACTGAAATCCGTTCCGTCAGCCGTTTTCCACGCGACGAATTTATATCCTGCCCGGGTGGGGGCCTCTAAAGAATACTCTCCATTGTTATTTGAGTAAACCACCTTCGTTTCGTTATGAAGGTTGAGCGTTATGCTTATTTTTTCCTGATTCGAGGAACAAGCCGAAAAAAACACAAGAACTATTAATGTCAATCTCAAAAGTGCAAAAAAAGATCTTTTCATATAAACTCTCCTTGGTTTTTGCAATTACAGATTGTAATTTTAATTTTAGTATATCATAAATGTCGAATTTTGTCAACAAAAAACGAACGGGGGCGCTTAGCAGTCCTCGTAAAGTTTATCATTTTCAGTATAAATTTCTTTTAATAGCAAATACTAACATCACCGCTTCAACCGTGTTTAACAGTATTTGCAAAGGAGATTTTATATATAATGAAAGCAACAGGAATTGTAAGACGGATCGATGACCTCGGGCGCGTCGTTATACCGAAAGAAATAAGAAGAACCATGCGGATTCGCGAGGGCGACCCGCTTGAAATATATACCGACCGCGAGGGAGAGGTCATTTTCAAAAAGTATTCCCCGATAGGCGAGCTTAATTCATTCGCCTCCCAGTACGCGGAAACCCTGCATAAGACCTGCGATCTGTCAGTTATTATAGCCGACCGCGACACCGTTATCGCCACCGCGGGCGTGCCGAGAAAGGAATATTCGGATAAGAAAATTTCTGCCGACCTTGAAAAAATCATCGAAAACCGCGGAATGTATCAGTACAAAAGCGGAGACAGAAAACTAAGCGTCATAGACGAGGCAGGCGGAGGTCATTTTATATCCTGCGCCATGCCGATAATATCAGAGGGCGACGTTATAGGCGCAGTCGTTTCCGTTCTTTCCGAAACGGATAGCGGAGATGGCCGCAGCACCGAAACCGAGGCAAAGCTGATTAAGTCCGCGGCGTTCTTTCTCGGAAGTCAGCTTGAATAACAAGCTGTAAAACGGGAGAAAAAATTGCTTCTCACAGCGGTTTTAGGGCATTATAAAAGAGTAGCAAAGGCTTGCTACTCTTTTTCTTTGCAAAAAACACGATTTTCATTTGAAAGCATAGTGTGCTACACCTTGCAATAAATTAAAATCACTTTGAATTATCACTTTTCTTTTTAGGTAGCGGTAGTTGAATTTGAGCAAGGATTACCGCAATAAAAACGAATAAACAACCGATAAGCTCTTTGCCTGATAACGATTCACCTAAAACTAACCAGCCCGAAAGCACGGCAAACACCGATTCCAAGCTCATAATTAAGGTTGCGCTCGTCGGGTCGGCCTCTTTTTGCGCCGCTATTTGTAAAGTATAGGCAACGCCGCTTGACAAAAAGCCCGCATACATAATTTCAAGCTTTGCATTCCAAATTATTGAAGGGTCTGGCTGTTCAAAAGCAAACGCGAATATGAGTGAAATTATTCCAACTACTAAAAACTGAATGCAAGAGGTTTTTATTGGGTTTGCCCCCTTTTCCATAAAGTAATCTATGATTAAAATATGAAAGGTAAAGAAAAAGGCGCTAACCAAGGTTAAAATATCACCAAGCTCAATCTTAAAGCCACTCTTAATGCATAATAAATAAAAGCCGAAGGTTGCAATCGGTACGCAAACGACAATAATTTTGGGTATTCGTCTTTTCAAAAGCACACCAAATATAGGCGTAAACACTATATATAACGCCGTTATAAAGCCTGCCTTGCCTGATGCGTTATCAGTCATTAACGTTATACCTTTTTGTTGGCAATAGCTTGCAACGGTTAGCGCCACGCCACACAGCGCCCCTGCAAGCATTGTCAGCCTTGATGGCATTAACGTTTGTTTTTGCTCGCCATCCATTACCTTTTTGTTGTTTTGAAAATTAAATATTGCAATCACCGGTATTAAAAATAAAAAACCGATAAAGCTTCTTGAAAAAAGGAAGGTAAAAGGCTCGACGGTATCGCTTGCAGTAGTTTGCGCAACAAAGGTGCTGCCCCAAATAAGCGCAGCAACCAATAACATTAAGTTTGCATGTAATTTCTTTTGCATAGATTCTCTTTTCTTTAATAAACAACTTTATTATACTTTTGAAAACTCCCCTTTGCCTCCGGGCGCTATCCGCCGACACTCAATAAGTACGCTCGGATTTTTACCAAGCCTTAACCTTAGCGACGCTGGCTATGTTTAATTAAACTAAACCGTCGCAGTTTGCCTCCGGACCTGTCCTCCGACACTCAATAAGTACGCTCGGATTTTTACCAAGCCTTAATCTTAGCGACGCTGGCTATGTTTAATCAAACTAAACCGTCGCAGTTTGCCTCCGGACGCTGTCCGGCCTTAGCGACGCTCGGTGTGTTTGCTTTTATCTTACCGTCGCCACTTGCCAGCGGGTGCTACCCGGCGTCGCCACTTGCCATCGGGTGCTACCCGCCCGTTGCCTTTTACATGCGGGTGCTACCCGCCCGTCGCGGTTGCCCGGCTACCTGACCTCAACCGTTTCGTATTCTCTGGTTCCAAGCCCCGCCTCAGCGAGCTTTTCAAGTTGAACGTAGGGGTTTTTGCCGTGGAGTCTCTCAAAAAGATGTCCTTCGCTGCCAAGCTCTATGTTAGACGGAACTCCGGTGGGAATTAAATTTTCAATCTTTATAAGATCAAGAGACGCCGCCTCAACGGCAACGATGTCATATCCCGCAACTATTCCTATATCGGGAACCAGCGAGGGAGTGGTCATTCCCCAACAGTCGCAGAGCGCGGTTATCGAAATAAGCAGATTAATAAAGAAGCGGTTTTCAGGAGCAAAGGTGTCAAGCACCGTCTTTGTACAGAGCGCCATACCCTCCTGAAAATCCGTGTAATTGTGGGTATCGGGTGTTATAGCTCCGACGGGGCAAACCTTGGCGCAGTGCTGACAAAGAGTGCAGTGGTGGTAATTAACGCGATACGCCCCCGTCTTTTCACAAAACCTATTAGCCTCGTGGTTACAGGACTCTATACACTTATTGCAGTGGATACACTTTTCCGCATCCCATACGAGGCCGCCCTCAAGTGAGTGAAGCTCACGGCGTGTTCTGTCGGTTACGCAGCCCATAGCGATATTTTTACACGCTCCGCCGTATCCGCATACCCCATGCCCCTTGACGTGGGAAAAGTCTATAAAAAAGTCGGCGTCGTGAATAAGTCCCGCCACGTCGCAGTGCTTAAACTTTTTGTAATCAACCGCTTTTTCGTAGTAATACTTTCCGGTTATGGAGCAGTCGTCAAGAACGGGACAGCCGAGATTTTCCGCGGTGTATCCTCTCCTTTCGGGATGACGGTTATAAACGTTATGGTCGGTAATGAACGGCTCTCCGCCGTTTTCCTTTACGTAATCAACAAGCGTTCTTACGAATACGGGCGGTATCGTGGAATAGGTGGTTCCCGCTCCCACGTGCATTTTTATCGCTACCCTCTTTCCGCTGAGCCTTTCGCCGGGTCCGTATTTTTTTAGCATTCTTTCAAATTTTGCGGGAAGCGTTCCGCTTTCCTCATATCTTGCATACGCCATTGACGAATAATAAATTTTCTCTGCCATAGCTTTTCCTTTCAATTAAATACCGAATTACCTGTCTTTTACATCAATTATCAGCCAAGCCTTAACGTCTGACCGGGCTCCACCTTTACGGCCTTTCCGCCGGCGGTAAACCAGACGGTACGCGCGGAGGGGTTATATACCACCTCGCAGTTAACGCCAAAAACAAGGCTGCGCAAAGCCATTATATATTCGTAAATCTCAATATTGGTTGCATAGTAAACGTCGTCCATACCCGAAGCCTTTTCGCAAAACTCCTCTATAAGCTCCCAGTTACCGTCATTATCAAACTCGTAGCTGTGTCCCCATATGTAGAAGAGCATAAGATTCGGCACTCTTCTCGGTGGGTTTTTGAAGTATTCAAGCTTACCAAGTATATCGCCCTTGTGGTGGCAGGTCGGGTGCCACTGCATAAAGTTCTCGGGGATACCGTATCCGTTGGTGGAACGAATCGTGCGGCTGTAAACCATACCGAGCGCACGGAACTGCTCGATAACGCTCTGATTATACTCGCCAAAGGGATAAGACATACCGATAACGGGGTGGCCGGCTATCCCCTCAAGCGCTTTTCTGTCGTTTAAAATCTCGTCTATAAGCGCCTCTCTCGGCATTGTATTCGGAAAAGGGTGCGTGTAAGTATGACATGATATTTCATGCCCCTTGTAAAGCTCGGCTACCTCAGATGCCTCAAGCCTTCCGGGGTTTCCGAAATAAGCCGAATTAAGGTGGAATGTCCCCTTAATACCGTGCTTATTGAATATCTCGACGAGGCGGCGGTCAGCCGTAACTCCGTCGTCGTAGCTCATGGTAAGAGCCTTCGTTTTTCCCTCGGGGTAAAGATTAAAAACCACTTTCATAACCTTGCTCCTTTAAATGTGCGTTTAATTTCATTTTTTAAAAAGTTCGCCAAAACGCTTGTCTCTGATTTGCTCCGCCTCTTTTATAAGACTCTCTTTCTCGTTCTCGCACTGCCCGGAAACCACCTTTTCAAGCAGCTCTTCAAGCGTTTCTCCTATACCCCTTCCCTTCGGAAATCCGAGGGATATGAGGTCGCTGCCGTTTATCCTAAGCTGTTTTAGCGAAAAGCATTCATTCTTTTCAAGAATACCTTTCATTATTTCTTTTATATTTTCGTATTTTTGCAGCCTTTTTTTGCTTTCCTCAGTCTTTGCCAAGTTATCCGCAATTTTAAGATCTAAGAGTTTACCAAAAAGCTCCGTGGTGAGTCTTCCAAGCCACCTCTTTACGCTTTTTTCGGTTTCCTGCACGTCGGCGTCGTGATATTTCACCAGCAAAATAACCGCGTCCCTTGTTATATTATCCGATTTTAGTCTCGAAAGAGCAACCCTCGTTTTTTCCGTGCTTACCGCGGCATGTCCAAAAAAATGCCCCACTCCGTCTTCCTCTTTATACGTTTCGGGCTTTCCGCAGTCGTGCAGAAGCGCGGCAAGTCTGGTTACCGTATCAAAGGGGCAGGCGGCAACTGTCTTTACAGCATGCGTATAAACGTCGTAAAGGTGGTAGGGGGTGTGCTGTAAAAAGCCTATGCTTTCCTTTATTTCGGGAAGCACAACGGAAAAAACGTCCGAATATTCAAGCAGTATTCTCTCCGCGCCTTTACCGACGATAAGACGTTTAAGCTCGGAAAAAACCCGTTCTGCCGAAAGAAGCTTTAAGCTTTCCCTTTGCTTTAATATTGCCGCCTTGGTTTCTTCCTCTATCCGGAAATCATAGGTGGAAGCAAACCGCAGCGCACGAAGAATACGCAGCGCGTCCTCGTTAAATCTATCCTCGGGGTTACCCACGGTACGGATTATTCCGCCTTGCAAATCCTTTTCTCCGCCAAAGAGGTCAACAAGCCCTCTGTCCTCGGAATACGCCATGGCGTTGACTGTAAAGTCTCTCCGTTTTAAATCCTCGGCAAGACTACGGGTAAAGCTTACCCTTTCGGGATGCCTTCCGTCGTTATACTCTCCGTCGCACCGAAAGGTGGTTACCTCTATCGGCTCTTTGTTTATCACTACCGTTACCGTACCGTGCTTTATTCCGGTTTCTACCACGGTAAAATCACCGAAAATCTCCGAGGTAACGTCTGGGGGCGCACTCGTTGTTACGTCAAAATCGTGAGGCGTAAGACCGAGCAGGCAGTCTCTGACCGAGCCGCCGACGGCATAGCTTTCATAGCCGTATTCGTTTAGCCTTTTGATAACGGTTTTCGCCGCCTCGGAAAGAGTAACTCTTTCTTTCATTCTTGCCTCTCCTTTTATTTCTACGTAAAGCCGTAGCTTTTTCACATAACGCTCTGTAAAACCGTTTTTTGCGGCTTACATCACGGCTACACGCCCTCGGGTACTGTTCACACACCCTCATTGTATCATATAATTATAAATATTGCAAGTAAAATATATACTTTGTATATAATATTTTGAGTTATGTATCAAGAAAAACATAAAAAATTCATAATTTTAGGGTATAATATAAACTAAGAAAATTTATATTACCGAAAGGAATTTTAACAACATGGCAGCAGAACTCAAAAAACTCAGCACCTTCAAAGGAGTAGAAGGCCCCCTCGTAACGATAGTAATGGACGGTGTAGGCATTGCGCCCGAAAACGACGGCAACGCGGTTTACCTCGCTTCCACTCCCACTCTCGATAACCTTATGGCAAAATATCCCATGGTTAAGCTTAAGGCTCACGGCACCGCGGTCGGACTTCCCTCCGATGACGATATGGGTAACTCCGAGGTCGGACACAACGCGCTCGGAGCCGGTCAGGTTTTCGCGCAGGGCGCAAAGCTTGTTTCAAATTCTATTGAAAGCGGAAAAATATTCGCTTCCGACACGTGGAAGTCTCTCACGTCTTACTGCAAGGACGGAACACTTCATTTTATCGGACTTTTCTCGGACGGAAACGTTCACTCACACATCGACCACTTAACCGCTATGATTAAAAAGGCTAAGGAGGACGGGGTTAAAAAGGTAAGAATACACGTTCTTCTTGACGGACGCGACGTTGGAGAAACCTCCGCGCTCGATTACGTTCTCCCCTTTGAAAGCTTTATCGCAGATCTTCGCGACGACTCCTTCGACGTAAAAATCGCGTCGGGCGGCGGAAGAATGCAGATAACCATGGACCGTTACGAGGCTAACTGGACTATGGTTGAAAACGGCTGGAAAACCCACGTTCTCGGACAGGGTAGGCAGTTCGCAAGTGCCGAGGAGGCTATAAAAACATACCGCGCGGAGACCGGGGTTATCGATCAGGATCTCCCCCCCTTCGTTATTGCTGAAAACGGTGCGCCCGTAGGCACGGTAGAGGACGGCGACAGCGTCGTATTCTACAACTTCAGAGGCGACCGCGCTATCGAAATATCAAAGACCTTTGAGGCAGGCGAGGAGTTCACCCGATTTAATAGAGTAAGGGTTCCTAAGGTGTTTTACGCAGGTATGCTTGAGTACGACGGAGACCTTCACATTCCGTCTCACTACCTCGTAAATCCTCCGGAAATTTCGGGCACAATGAGTGAGTATCTCGTCAACACCGGCATTAACCAGTATGCTCTTTCCGAGACGCAGAAATACGGACACGTAACCTACTTCTGGAACGGAAATCGCTCCGGTAAATTCAGCGAGACGCTTGAAACCTACTGCGTGATACCGTCCGACGTCGTTCCCTTTGTGCAGAGACCGTGGATGAAGTGCGCGGAGATAACCGATAAGCTTATAGAGGCGGTGCTTTCCGGAAAATATAAGTATATTCGCTGCAACTTCCCGAACGGAGACATGGTAGGACACACCGGCTCTCTTGCTGCTACCAAAATCAGTATGGAGGCTCTTGATCTTCAGCTCGCCCGTATCCTCCCCGTTATCGACTCTGTAAAGGGCGCGGCTATAATCACCGCCGACCACGGTAACGCCGACGAGATGTACGAGCTTGACAAGAAGACGAAGCTTCCCAAGGTCGGAAAGGCAAAAACAAGCCACACGCTTAACCCCGTACCGATGATTATATACGATAATTTTACCGCTGATAAATATTCCGTAAACAAGGACGGCGAGTTCGGTCTTTCAAACGTTGCCGCTACCACGGTTAACCTTCTCGGCTACGAGGCTCCCGAAATCTGGGACGCTTCTGCGATAGAAATAAAGTAAGATTATAAATATCTTAAAATAAGCGGGGGGGCGTCGAGGATAACGCTTTAAAAAGTGTGCGCCCCCTACAAAAAACCAAAACGGCTTATCCTTACAGAGCTCTTGCCCACCACAAAGGAGTCTTTTTGAAAAAAGCTTTGCAAAAAAACTTTTTTACGCGTCTGCGGGAGCTTCCCGCCGCAGAAAGGAGCGCAGATTATGCTATTATCCGTCGTTATACCGGTTTATAACGAAGAAAAAATAATAAAAAACTCCGTCTGCCGTTTAACGGAATATCTGCGGACGCTTGACATTCCCTTCGAGGTACTGATTTCCGACGACGGAAGCCGCGACAGCGGAGCGGGTATCGTTTCAGCGCTGTCTCAGAAATATAGCGAGATAAGGCTGCTATGCAACCCGTTAAACCGCGGAAAGGGCGCCGCCGTGCGCGACGGAATGCTCTCGGCAAAGGGCGATATTATCATATTTACCGACTGCGATCTGGCTTACGGAGAGACGGTTATATACGATATTTTTCAGAGACTTAAAAACGGGGTAAGCGACGTTATAATAGGATCAAGAACACTCCACCCCGACGGCTACGAGGGTTACTCGCCGTTTCGTCGTATAGTTTCGGAAGGCTATCTGAAAATATTAAACCGTACGCTTAAGGCTACTCATACCGACTTTCAGTGCGGACTTAAGGGCTTTACCGCCGACGCAAGAGATAAAATTTTCCCAAAATGCAAAATCAGCGGCTACGCCTTTGACCTTGAAGTACTGCTTATAGCGGAAAAGCTCGGTCTTACCGTATCGGAAATACCCGTCAAGGTGCTTTCGGAGGTAAAGCATAGAGCAAAGCTTAATATGCTTTCCGAAGCGATAAAAACGGTCAAAGATATAAATAAAATAATGAAAACCGATTACGGTCTTATTTTAAAGGATAAATAACGGAGGTCAGACAACTTGAAGCTTAATTTATGGCTATATAAATTAGAAAACAAAATATCAAGATTTGCTATCGAAAAGCTTATGTCGGTAATCACGGTGGCGATGATTCTCGTTTGGGCAGTTGATCTGCTTCTCCCCATTACCGGCTACGAGGTCAGCATCTACGGAATGCTCTACTTTGACCGCGGTCTTATCTTTTCGGGTCAGGTATGGCGAATTATAACGTTTCTTTTCCTGTACCCTACCGCCTCAAATCCGATTTTCACGGCACTCGCTCTGTATTTTTATTGGTGGATAGGCAGCTCGCTTGAATCGTATATGGGTAAGGCGAGATTTAACCTCTACTACCTTTTCGGTGTTATAGGCTCGATTATCGCGGGACTTATAGTAGGCGGAATGACCAACTTTTATCTTAACATCTCTCTGTTTCTTGCCTTTGCGGTACTGTTTCCCGAAACACGGGTGCTGCTTTTCTTCTTTATTCCGATAAAGATAAAGTGGCTCGGAATGTTTGACGGACTTATACTTTTACTCTCCTTTATCATTGGAAATTGGATAGAACGCGCGGCAATACTCGCGGCAATAGCAAGCTTTCTACTTTTCTTCGGGTACCGTCTTTGGTATAACACAAAACGCGCGTACGAGGACTATAAAAGAAGAAAAAATTATTACGACAGATAAACGAGTACTCCCCACACGAAAGGAATAACTTTTATGGAAAGAAAACAGTTTAAGCTCTGGGAAAACGGAACTCCGTTTTATAACGAAAGCTACGGTCAACCGGAAACGACGGTAACGTGGTATCCCGCAGACACCGGGGAGCCAAGGGGCTGTATTATCGTATTCCCCGGCGGCGGATACGGAATGCGCGTTGAGCACGAGGGCAAAAGCATCGCTGAAATGTTAAACCAAAACGGTTTTCACAGCTTTGTTCTTAACTACCGCATCGCTCCTTACAAGCACCCCGCCCCCCTTGAGGACGCCCTTCGCGCGGTACGTTTTGCAAGACATTACGCCGATTCCTTCGGTATCCTAAAAAACAAAATTGCTGTTCTCGGCTTTTCCGCGGGCGGTCATCTCGCCATAACCGCCGCAGAGAAGTTTGACTACGGCAAAAGCGAGGGAGACGAAATCGACAGACAGAGCTCCCGCCCCGACGCCGCTGTTTTCTGCTACCCCGTATGTACGCTTTTAGGAGAATACACACATAAGGGCTCGGTTAAAAATCTTCTCGGCACCGACGATCCGACCGACCTTGCATATAAATTAAGCGGTGAGCTTAACGCAAGGGAGGATATGCCCCCCTGCTTTATCTGGCACACCTTCGGGGATACGGTCGTTCCCGTACAGAACGCTCTTATGCTTGCCGACGCGCTCAGAAAAAAGAACGTTCCTCTCGAAATGCACCTGTTCCCGGACGGGCCTCACGGACTCGGTCTTGCGGAAAAAATACCGCACACCGCGCAGTGGGCTCCGCTTCTCCGCAACTGGCTTAAGCATATGCAATTTTAGTGGGTTGTACCGGGTAGCCCCCGATGGCGAACGGCAAACAGGCAACGCCTGCACGTGTACTGCGATACATAGAAAATTCTAACACACCGAGCCTCGCTAATATCAACCCTTGCTAAAACACTAAAATTTCCCAAAAAACCTTACAACAAAGGAACGGAAGTAAATATGAACGAAACGCTGAAAAAATACGTCTGCGAGATATGCGGCGGAGAACTAAATGATATGGGCGAGGGACGTTTCAGGTGTCCCTACTGCCGCACAGAGTATTTTAAGGAGACAACACTCCCCGACGAGCTTATTCTCGACCTACATAGCGCAAACAGAGAGCGGTCTCTCCAACGCTTTGAGGACGCTCTGAATGAGTACGATAGGATAATTGCGTCCTACCCCGACTGCTTTGACGCGTATTGGGGCGCAACGCTT
>JAZUBT010000026.1:0-74245 GCA_045638685.1 Eubacteriales bacterium
CATTACCGAGTCAAGCTGACTGCCGCGGAAATATTTTCTGCGGCTTCCGTAGGCGATTTTATATGATGCGTCCTCCCAGACCTCACCGATTATCAAAGCGTCCTTTTTTTCTTCTCTCGACGCCGTGCGCAGGGCGTCAAGAAACCCGTCGCTAAGCTCGTCGGCAACGTCAAGTCGCCAACCGTCTATGCCGAGCCTCAGATAGTGGCGTACAACTCCGTCCTTTCCGCATATAAAGTCGCGAAAGCTCTCGCTCGTTTTATTAATGGACGGTAAAATTTTTATATCCCACCACGAGGCGTACTCGTCGGGATAACTTTTAAAGCTATACCAATCAAAATACGGAGAGTCCTTGCTTTGATATGCGCCGAGACTGTCGTAGCGACCGTATTTGTTAAAATAGACGCTATCGTCCCCCGTATGGTTAAATACGCCGTCAAGAACAAGGTGCATACCGCGTTTTTTTATTTCATAAATTAAGCTTTTAAGTCCGGCTTCCCCACCAAAGGCTTCATCTACTTTAAAATAGTTTCCTGTATCATATTTGTGGTTGGAGGCCGCCTCAAAAATCGGATTTAAGTAAACGGTCGTTACACCGAGCGAGAGAAGGTAGTCAAGCTTTTCCGCTACTCCGTAAAGTGAGCCGCCGAAAAAGCAGTTGTTGGCAAATGCGTCTCCTGGCTTTTCGGGGTAGTCGGGAATATCGTTATACCAGTCGCTTTTATAGACCGAGCCGATGCGAGGAACGGTCTTTTTTTTCTTGCTTTTTGCAAAGCGGTCGGGGAAAATCTGGTAGATAATACCGCCCTTAAGCCAGTCGGGAGTTTTAAAGTCCTGTTTGTAAACGGTTATGGGAAGCCCGTCAGAGCCGTCGGGAAAAAGAAAGCTCCGGTAGCCGTAAGGCGAGTCAAAGCCCGCCGAAAGGAAGTAAAGCGCATCATTCTCCGCTTTAAATCGCGCCTCATATACGTCATATCCTTTTTCAAGGGCTATCCAGTCTGCCTTTAGCTCCTGCGTCTCTCCGCTTCCATCGTTTTTTAAATAGACGCGGAGGTTAAATGCGCCGCAAGACCTTGATACGGAAAAACGAAGGGTAGCGGAGGAGTTTTCGGGAAAAGCCGCGGAGGGGGAGCTTTTTCCTCCTAAAAGTATTTCAAAAAGAAACGGTTTATTACACATCATGTTGAAAGTTAAAAATTAAAAGTTAAAAATTGAAAGTGGAGTGTTCAGACATCCCGTGTTCAGTCAGCCTTAACAGGGGAAATGTGCCAGATGTTTTCGGCGTATTCCTTAATAGAACGGTCAGCCGCGAAGAAGCCGGCCTTGGCTATATTGTTTACCGACATACGGTACCATTTGTCCTTGTCAGCGTAAGCTGTAAGCATATTTTCGTGTGTCTGGAAATAGGATTCGAAGTCGGCAAGACACATATAAGGATCCGCAACGCCGTATCCGATTATCAGATAGTGAAGAATATCAGCAAACGACATTCCGTTAAAGCCTATCGAGAGACGGTCAACCGCCTTGTGGATACGCGGGTTTGTGCGGTAGTAGTCGGTTGCGTGATAGCCCTGCTTCCAAAGCTCCTCAACCTCTCTTGCGTTAAGACCGAAGATGTAGATGTTGTCGTCTCCGAGAAGCTCGTGCATCTCAACGTTCGCTCCGTCCATCGTACCGCAGGTAATTGCTCCGTTAATCATAAACTTCATGTTACCCGTTCCCGACGCCTCCTTACCCGCAAGAGAAATCTGTTCGCTGATGTCAGCGGAGGGGATAAGAACCTCGGCAAGAGAAACGTTGTAGTCCTCCATAAAGATTACGCGGAGCTTTTCGCGTATCTTCGGATTTTTCTCTATTTCCGCGGAAATAGACCAGATAAGTCTGATTATATTTTTCGCCATATCGTATCCCGGCGCCGCTTTAGCTCCAAAGATAAAGGTCTGCGGCGGAATATCAAGATTGGGGTTTTCAAGCAGGTCATTGTAAAGGCTTACGATACGCAGGGCGTTAAGAAGCTGACGCTTGTACTCGTGCAGACGCTTTACGTGAACGTCGAAAACGGAGCTTGGATCAAGAGATATGCCGGTACGCTTTTTTGCAAGGTCGGCAAAGCGAACCTTGTTTTCGTATTTGATTTTTTCAAGACGCTCTTTTACACCCTTGTCGTCCTGATACTTTAAAAACTCATTAAGCGCCTCGGGTTTTTTGCGGTAATCGGTTCCTATGCACTCGTCAAGGAGAGCGGCGAGACCGGGGTTAGAATAACAGAGCCAGCGGCGGTGCGCGATACCGTTCGTTACGTTACAGAACTTATAGGGCTCTTTTTTGTAGAAGTTGTGGAAAACACTCTCGGTAAGAATATCCGAATGGAGCTTTGAAACGCCGTTTACCTTGTGTGAGCCAACGATAGAAAGGTTTGCCATTCTTATTCTTCCGTCTGCTATAACCGCCATTTTTGAAATTCTGTCCCAGTCTCCGGGATAGAGATTCCAAAGGTCTGCGCAGAAGCGACGGTTTATCTCCGATATAATCATGTGAATTCTCGGAAGTCTTATACGGAACAGATCCTCGTTCCACTGCTCAAGAGCCTCGGGCATAACCGTATGGTTGGTGTATGAGAATACCCGTGTGGTTATATCCCACGCGTTTTCCCAAGAATAGGAATAAACGTCCATAAGGATACGCATAAGCTCGGGAATGCAGAGAGCGGGGTGAGTATCGTTAAGATGGATAGCTACCTTGTCGGCAAAATTATTCAGCGTGCCGTAGATTGCAAGGTGGTCAGCGATTATCGATTGCAGAGACGCCGAGCAGAGGAAATACTGCTGATTAAGTCTGAGTAGCTTACCCTCGTCATGGTTATCGGACGGATAGAGCACCTTTGAAATTATCTCGGTGTTGGTGTTCTGCTCCATCGCTTTTATATACTGTCCCTGTGAGAAAAGAGACATGTTGAAGGAGGTTACGCTGTGCGCTCTCCAAAGACGGAGATAGTTACAGGATGAGGCTCCGGCGCCCGAAATCATCATATCGTAGGGAACGGCGCGTACCTCGTCGCAGTTGTCGTGCTGAATGTCGAGTCTTCCGTTTTTCCACGTCTCGGTAATTTTACCGCCGAATTTAACGGTGTACGCCTTATCGGAACGCGGAACAAGCCAGCTTTCCCCCTCGGGAAGCCATACGTCGGGAAGCTCAACCTGTGTTCCGTCAACTATCCTCTGACGGAAAAGACCGTATTCATAAAGGATAGAAAAGCCCGTTGCGGGATATTCAAGCGCGGTAAGTGAGTCCATAAAGCAGGCGGCAAGCCTACCAAGTCCTCCGTTTCCAAGAGCGGCATCGCTTTCCTTTTCGTATATTTTGTCAAGGTCAAAGCCGTATTCGGAAAGGAGAGAACGGTACTGCCCGTCAAGACCGAGATTGCCGAGGTTGGTTTTAAGGGAGCGTCCGATAAGGAACTCCATACACATATAGTACACACGCCTGCTCTTGTTCTTCTTTATGGCGTTGTGCTGATCCGCTCTTTTGCGCATAAGCACGTCCTTTACCGAGAGGACGACGGCGCGGTAAAGCTGATCCTCGTTTGCCTCGGCGGGTGAGATACCGTAGTAGCGCTTAAGCTTTGATTCAAGAGCTTCTTTTATTTCAAGCCTTTGCTTTTCGGCGGCGTTTTCCTTTACCGTCTTGGATGCAGATGCTCTTACTGTTTTAGCTGTTTTTGTCGATTTAACTGTTTTAATGTTTTTTTCGGTGTTTTCGTTTTTAGGATTCATTTAACTTGAGCCTTTCTATTTTTACTGATTTGTTTATCCTTTATTTTAACTCACTTATCGAGAGCAAGTATCTCTTTGTAAAGCGCGATATACGACCTTGCGGGGACGTTCCAGGAGAAGTTTATCTTCATTATTTTACGCGTAAGCGCCAGCCACTTATCCTTATAGTTACCGTAAAGTCCGGTTGCCTTACGGAGAGTGTAAAGCATATCGTGCGCGTTATAGTTCGCGAAGGTAAAGCCGTTGCCCTCCTCGGTTTCGTCGTTGTAGTACTTTATCGTGTCGTAAAGTCCACCCGTTTCTCTTACCAGCGGAACGGCGCCGTATTTGGAGGCTATCATCTGTGCAAGACCGCAGGGCTCGCTCTTTGACGGCATAAGGAATATATCCGCGGCGGCGTAAATCTTCTTTGAAAGCGCCTTATCGTACGCTATTATAGCGCGTACCTTGGTCGGATATTTTTCCTCAAGACGGACAAAGAAGTTTTCAAATCCGGGATCTCCCGTTCCGAGAACCACAAACTGTACGTCGTCGGTTAAGAATTCGTCGATAACCGCGGTTACAAGGTCAAGACCCTTATGAGAGGTAAGACGCGTTATCATTGCTACCATAGGAACGGACGGGTTTTCCGGCAGTCCCAGCTCCTTTTGCAGAGGAAGCTTGTTTTTAAGCTTACCCGACGGAGTGGTGTAGGTAGCGTAGAGGTCGGGATCGTGGTTCGGGCTATAATAGCCTTCGTCTATTCCGTTTATTATTCCCGTTGTTTTAAAGGAATACTGATTGATTATGTGGTGAAGTCCCGAGGAGTACGAGGGGGTTGCTATCTCCTTTGCGTAGGTCGGACTGACGGTGGTAAGCCTGTCGCAGCAAACTATTGCGCCCTTGGTAAGGTTTATCATACCGTTATAATCGACTATCGACGCGTATTCGGGAGCGAGATCAAAAACGTCTCCGAGTATTGAATGGTCGAAAATTCCCTGATACTCTATGTTGTGAATAGAGTGAACAACCTTTATAGGGCGGTAATTGTAGTCAATGCGGCGGTATATCTGCTTTAAATATATACCGACGAGAGCAGCCTGCCAGTCATTTGTGTGAATAATATTCGGGAAAAAGTCTATTTTCGGAAGTATGTCGAGAACTGCCCTGCAGAAGAACGCATAGCGCTCCCCGTCGTCATAGCTTCCGTAAAGAGAGGCTCTGTTAAAATAGTATTCGTTGTCAATGAAGTAGAAGGTTATTCCGTTTTGTACGGCGGTATAAACTCCGCAGTACTGCTTTCTCCAGGAAAGTCTTACCGTGCAGTCAAATAAAAAGGTAATATCATCTGCGTTCTTTTTCTTAATCGAGCTGTAATACGGAATTATAACTCTTGCGTCAATTCCTTTTTTAACAAGCGCGGAGGGAAGTGAGCCTATTACGTCTGCAAGTCCTCCGGTTGAGGCAAACGGCATCGCCTCGGAGGCGACAAATAAAATTTTAGTGTCTTTGATCATCTTTTTCTCCGTTCTGCCGTCTGTAAACGGCAAAGATAGGGTTTTCGTTTCTTTCGCTACTTGTAAACAGCGAAGATAAGTTTTCGTTTCTTTCACTGCTCATAAACAGCGAAGATAAGATTTCGTTTCTTTCACTGCTTGTAAACAGCGAAGATTAAATTCAGGCGCTTTTACCGTTTGTAGGCGGCAAAGATTAATTTATATCATTTTATTCTTTTCAATGTGAATGGGCATGGTGTGGTGTCCCGAAAGAACAACACCCTCGCGGATAACCGCGTTTTTGTCGGTTACGACGCAGTTAAGATAGGCATTGTCGCTTACAACTGTATCCTGGAATAAAATAGAATTCTTTATTACCGCTCCCTTTCCAACCTTTACGCCTCTGAAAAGTATTGAATTGTCAACCGTGCCTTCAATTACACAGCCGTCAGCGATAAGAGAGTCGGTTATCGTCGGATTTCCGACGTACTTTGTCGGAGCGGAGTTTCTTACCTTCGTGAAAACGGGGCGGTCGGGAACCTCAAAAAGCGAGCGACGTGTTTCGGGATTTGAAAGAAGCGACATGCTTGTAGAGTAGTAATCGTTAAACGATGCGATAACTGCGCTGTAATCGGTATGCTTATAGACCTGCATATTAAGTTTTCCGATATTTCTGGCAAGAATATCTCTGTGGAAGCTTACGTATCCGTGTGCAAGTGCGTCCTTTACCATAGTGATAAGGAGATCCTTACGCATTATCCAGATGTTAAGGCATACGTCGTGCGGTCCGCTAAGGTCAACGGGATAGGTTATAATATCGGTTATCTGATTTTTCTCATCTGACTTAACTATAATCTGTCTTTCCGCCTCGTAGTAGTCAGCGATTTCAGGCTTTACCACCATTGTTACGTCGGCGTGAGCATCGGTGTGGTACTTGATAAGCGCCGATATATCTATATTACAGATAACGTCGCAGTCAGAAAGTACGACAAGCTCCTCCTGTATATGGGAAATAGAGTGAATAACGCTTTTCAGCGCCTCAAGTCTGGTCGTATAGAGACTGTTGTCCTGATTTGCATACGCGGTTATATAGGGCGGAAGAATTTTTATACCGCCCGTTCTTCTTGCAAGGTCCCAGTTTTTACCTGTTCCGATGTGGTCCATAAGAGAGTGATAATTGTAATGCGCTACAACGTTTATGTTGGTTATGTCGGAGTTTACCATGTTGGAGAGAGCGAAGTCAATAAGGCGGTAACGGCAAGCGAAGGGGATTGAGGCCATAGTGCGCTGTCTTGTAAGCTCGGTAATGCTTTTATCGTGAAGGTTTGAAAAAATTATTCCTGCTGCATTCATTTGTTTTTACCGTATATCCTTTCCTTAATTTATTTAAGAGAGGTTTTAATCTCTGCAAGTGCGCTTGGGCTTACCATCGCGCCGACGTCAATATTCATATCCTTGGTTATGGTAAGGTCTCCGCCTATTACCGTTATACCAACCGCAGCAGCCTTAGGGCCTCCGATATGGACGCCGGCTTTTATTACCGCGCCGCTGTCGATTATGGAATATTCAACGGTTGCGCCCGCTTCTATTACCGCGCCGGGGAAGATTACGCTATCCTTTACCGTCGCTCCGTCCGCTACCTTTACCGAGTTAAAGAGCACAGAGTTTTCTACTGAACCGTATATCTCGCAGCCTTCGGTTACTATGGCGTTTGATACGCTACCGGTTTTGCCGACGAAATGCGGCGGCAGAGGGTTGTTTCTGAAAAAGATTCTCCACGCTCTGTCATAAAGATTGAAGCTCGGAGCCTTTCCGAGAAGATCCATATTCGCTTCCCAAAGGCTCTGAATTGTTCCAACGTCCTTCCAGTAGCCGCTAAAGCTGTAAGCGAAGAGCTTTTCACCCGCTTTTAACATATTCGGAATGATGTTTTTGCCGAAGTCGTTTGACGAGCCTTCATCCTGCTCGTCGGCGATAAGATAGTCAAAAAGGGTTTTCTTATTGAAGATGTAAATTCCCATTGACGCCTTGGTGCTCTTTGGGTTTTTCGGCTTTTCCTCAAATTCATAGACCGAATTATCGTCGTTGGTGTTCATTATACCGAAGCGACTTGCCTCGGAAATCGGTACCTCAAGAACCGCTATCGTGCAATCAGCGCCTTTTTCCTTATGGTACTGAAGCATAGCGTTGTAATCCATTTTGTATATATGGTCTCCCGAGAGGATTAAAACGTAGTCCGGATCATAGCGCTCTATAAAGTTTATATTCTGGTATATTGCGTTTGCCGTTCCCTTGTACCACGACGCGCTTTTCTGTCCCTGATAGGGCGGCAAAACTCTTACGCCACCGTAAACACGGTCAAGATCCCACGGCTCACCGTTTCCGATGTACTCGTTAAGACCGAGGGGCTGATATTGGGTAAGAACACCGACCGTATCAATCCGCGAGTTTATGCAGTTTGACAAGGGGAAATCTATTATGCGGTATTTTCCGCCAAACGGTACTGCGGGCTTTGCAGTTTTTTCCGTCAGGGTGTACAGACGGCTTCCCTGTCCGCCGGCAAGCAGCATTGCGACACATTCCTTTTTCTTAATCATGGTATCCTACCTCCTGAAGTCCGCCTTTGGCGGAGTTATTATTTGCTGGTAAATTGTAGTTAGATTAAAAACCCTCAGAGAGCCCGCGACCGATTTCCCGAAAACAGGCGCGATAAGCTTACAGCTCGGGAGATTGCAGGGGAGAGAGAGTTATCAAATTTTTATATCGTCTGAGCCTTCGGCAGTAAAGTATGCGGCCGAGAGTCTCGGCAGTCTCAGACATGCCGTTTGGTTTTCAAAAACGAGGTCGGCGGGAATTTCTCCGTTCCCTCCGAGCAGCTTGTCCTCGGTAAAGAAAACGCATTTCCAAACGAGTGGTGTTTTTTTAGGTTCCTTTGAGTTAACCTTTTTTTCCGTAAAATCGGGAATTGTAAAATAGTAGTTATCTACGTCGGCGCCGGAGAAGTTAAAAAGACAAAGGAGTCTTTCGCCGTTTTTACCTATACGCTCGTAGCCGAGAAGATTTTTTTCCGCCTCGTCCGCGATAACCCAACGGAAGCCGTCCCACGAAAAATCGTCGTACCAAAGCGGCTCGGATTGCAGATAGAAGTGATTTAGCGCCGCCGTGTATTTTTGCAAATTTCTGTGAGTTTCATAGTCAAGCATAAACCATTCAAGCTGATTTTCATAGTCCCATTCCCTGAACTGACCGTATTCACTGCCCATAAACATAAGCTTTTTGCCGGGATGAGCCATAAGGTGAGCCATAAAGAGACGAAATCCTCTGAATTTATCCTCGTATGAGCCGTGCATTTTGTCGATAAGAGAGAGCTTGCCGTGGACAACCTCGTCGTGTGAAACGGGAAGAATAAAGTTTTCGTTAAAGGAATACATCATTGAAAAATTAAGCTTTGAATGATGGTATTTTCTGAAAAACGGATCTACCTCTACGTAGGAATACATATCGTTTGCAAATCCCATATTCCATTTAAAGTTAAAGCCAAGTCCACCTTCCGAAACGGGAGCTGTTATTTTCTGCCAATCGGTTGATTCCTCGGCAATCATCAAAACGTCGGGGTGTCTTGCAAAAATCTCGGTATTAAGCTTTTGGAAGAAGGCTATCGCCTCAAGATTTTTGTTGTCTCCGTAGCTGTTCGGTACCCATTCGCCCGGATTTTTGTCGTAGTCGAGATAAAGCATTGAGGCCACCGCGTCAACGCGCAGACCGTCAATATGATATTTTTCAAGCCAGAAAAGAGCGCTTGAAATAAGGAAGCATTGAACCTCGTTTCTCGCCACGTCAAAATATCTCGTTCCCCAGCCCTTGTTTTCAATTCTGTCATTACCCTGATATTCATAAAGGCGAGTGCCGTCAAACTCATAAAGTCCGTGCTCGTCCTTAGGAAAGTGAGCGGGAACCCAGTCGAGTATAACTCCGATGCCGTTTTTATGAAGGGTATCGACAAAATACATAAGATCCTCGGGAGAGCCGAAGCGGGAGGTCGGCGCGAAATACGAGCAGACCTGATACCCCCACGACGCATCGTAAGGATACTCGGTTATCGGCATAAGCTCTACGTGCGTGTATCCCATCATTTTTACGTATGGAACAAGCTCGTCCGCTATCTCGCGGTAGTTAAGATAAGCATCTCCGCTTACGTTACTGCGCCCGTCTCTCGTTTTCCAGGATGCAAGGTGAACCTCGTAAATATTTATCGGAGAGGCGTACTTTTCGGTTTCAGTAACCTTTATCGTCTTTTTTCTGTGAGTAAACCATTTTGCGTCTCCCCATTTGTAAGAGGGAAGCCTTGTTACCACGGAAGCCGTTTTATCAAGTGTTTCAGAGGATAGCGCATAAGGATCCGCCTTTAAAACGGTTTTGCCGTTATGTGTTACGGCAAATTTATATGCGGAGCCCTCGCGCAGCAGCTCTTTTCCTACCGAAATTTCGAAAATACCCATTTCGGTTTTTCTTTTCATTTTATGGGACTCGGTATTCCAGCCGTTAAAGTCTCCGACAAGAGCGACGGAGGAAGCGTTTGGAGCCCACACTCTTGCCACAACCCTGTTACCTATAAAATGAAGTCCGAGATATTTGTACGCGAAATAATTTGTGCCCTGATGAAAGAGGAACGCAGGCAGATTGTTTTCATTTTTGGAAGCCAAATATTTCACCGTCCTTTAACCTTTTAATCTTTAATTAATAATACTAACTATATTCATTATATTACTGATATAATATAAAATCAAGGATTTTTTGTAAATATTAAACTTTAATTAAAAAAAATCCGGTTTTTTGTTAGTAATGAATTAAAATTCGCGATTTTTTATTCTTTTTCAACATAAATATCGGACTATTTTAATGTATTTTTGTTACTTTTTCCGTTTTTTAAGTTTTCATAGCGTAGCTTCGTCGCGTTTCCGCCGCGCAGATGCCTTTCCGCTTTGTTTTTTAAAAGCACCTCGCCTACCTCTCCGCATAGAGATGGATTTTTTCTCCTTAGCCGTTCCGTTACGTCCTTATGAACCGTGGATTTTGATATTCCGTAATATGCGGCGGTGTCTCTTACAGTAGCGTTGTTTTCTATTATGTATCTTGCGAAAAGCTCACAGCGCTCGTCAACCGTAAAAAATTTATCCCGTAAAAAAATCTGCATAAATATTACCCCGTAAATTCCCCCCGTATTATTTATACGTCTTTTTTTAATTTCCGATTTTTATTAATATATGCAGAAAATCTTTTTTTATGAAAGCAAAAAGAAAAGGACTCTTAAATACCGTTAAAGGCATTAAAAGTCCTTTTATAATTTAAATTTTAAAAGCTTTGCATAACGTCTTTATAAGCGTTACCGTTACTTATTTTAAAAATATTTTGATAGGAATTAATACATTCCGCCCATTCCGCCCATATCACCTGCGGGCGCTGCGGGAGCCTTAGGCTCCTTCTTATCCGCGACAAGCGCCTCGGTCGTAAGAACAACGGAAGCTATCGAAGCGGCATTTTGGAGCGCGGAACGGGAAACCTTGGTAGGATCTACTATTCCGGCCTCCATCATATCGGTATAAACCTCTTTTGCTGCGTCAAAGCCATAGCCTATCTTGCGGCTTCTCATAACCTTGTCAACTATTACAGAGCCTTCAAAGCCTGCGTTTTCTGCTATCTGACGAACGGGAGCCTCAAGAGCTGTCGCAACTATCTGAACGCCGACCTTTTCGTCGCCGTCAACGGTTTCGAGAAGCTTCTTAACGGGAGCTATAACGTTAAGGAAGGATCCCCCGCCGCCTGTAACGATCCCCTCTTCAACAGCCGCTCTGGTTGCGTTAAGAGCGTCCTCGATGCGGAGTTTCTTTTCCTTCATTTCCGTTTCGGTAGCGGCGCCAACCTTTATAACGGCAACTCCGCCGGAAAGCTTGGCAAGTCTTTCCTGCAGCTTTTCTCTGTCGAAATCGGAGGTGGTGGTTTCGATAGCACCCTTAATCTGACCTATTCTGTTCTTTATCTCGCCGGTATCGCCCGCGCCGCCTACGATTATTGTGTTCTCCTTGGAGATCTTAACCTGTCTTGCGCGTCCGAGCATCTGAATATTGGTAGTCTTAAGGTCAAGACCGAGGTCGTCGGAAATAACCTCTCCGCCGGTGAGTATTGCGATGTCGCGGAGCATTTCCTTTCTGCGGTCGCCAAAGCCGGGAGCCTTAACCGCAACGGCGGTGAATACGCCCTTAAGCTTGTTAAGGATAAGCGTGGTAAGAGCCTCACCCTCAACGTCCTCGGCAATGATAACCAGCTTGTGGCTCATTCCCGACTGAATCATTCCCTCGAGAAGGGGAAGAAGATCCTGAATGTTGGAGATTTTCTTTTCGGTAATAAGAAGCATAGCGTCGTCGATAATTGCTTCCATTTTGTCTGTGTCGGTTACCATATAGGGGGAGATGTAGCCTCTGTCAAACTGCATACCCTCAACAACCTCGCAGTAGGTCTCTGCGGACTTGGATTCCTCAACGGTGATAACGCCGTCGGCGGTTACCTTCTTCATAGCGTCAGCTATAAGGTTACCTATAACCTCGTCGCCTGCGGAAATGGTACCTACTCTTGCAATGTCATCGGGACCGCTAACCTTTTTGGAGTTAGCCTTGAGAGCCTCAACAGCGCAGTCAACAGCCTTTTGGATACCCTTGCGGATTACCATAGGGTTTGCGCCCGCGGTTACGTTTTTCATACCGGCGCGAATAAATGCCTGAGCGAGAAGGGTAGCGGTTGTCGTACCGTCGCCCGCCGCGTCGTTAGTCTTTGTAGCAACCTCTTTTACAAGCTGAGCGCCCATGTTTTCCATCGGATCGTCAAGCTCGATTTCCTTTGCTATCGAAACTCCGTCGTTGGTGATAAGGGGAGAGCCGTATTTTTTGTCAAGAACGACGTTTCTTCCCTTGGGACCGAGAGTGATTTTTACCGTATCTGCAAGCTTATCAACGCCTCTTAAAAGAGCGTTTCTTGCGTCTATTCCGTATATAATATCCTTTGCCATTGTAGATAATTCCTTTCTCTGTACTGGTTATAAATTATATGTCGTTTTTCGCTTTATTCAACTATCGCGAGAATGTCGCTTTGCTTTACGATAATGTATTCCTCGCCGTCGCATTTTACTTCGGTTCCGGAATATTTGCCGGTTAAAACCTTGTCTCCTACCTTAACGGTCATAGCGGTTTCCTTGCCGTCAACCATTCCGCCGGGACCTACCGCGACAACAACGGCTACCTGCGGCTTTTCCTTCGCGTTTCCCGCAAGAATTATTCCGCTTTTGGTTGTTTCCTCAGCCTCGGTCATTTTTATTACAACTCTGTCTGCAAGTGGTTTGATTGTCATTTCAGTTTCCTCCAAGTTAAATCTTTTTAGCACTCATTGGGTTTAAGTGCTAACGCTATAATTATTTTACTCACATTTGGGAAAAATGCAAGTGCTTTTGGATATTTTTCACATTTATTTAACAAATAACAGGCGCGCGTCTAATGAAACGCGCGTTTTCCCGTCGAAAAGGGGAGAAAACCGCTGTGATGTAACAATATATTAAATGTTAAAAACTGAAAATTGAAAGTGGGAAATTAAAAACGTAAGGTTGGAAGCGGAAGGGTGGAAGTGGGAATAGGATAGTTGGGTTTATGTAAATGCGGAAAATTTTATTCATTGCTTTTACAGACGGGTGTGATTATGTAAACAAGGGGCAAAAAAACATCCTGACGAGAGTGTTGTTTTGTTTTAAATTTGGTGAAAAAAACGGTGCAAGGCGTTAAAACGCTTTGCACCGCTTAGGTTTATTATTTTTCGTTTCTTTTTGTCGCTATGTCCTGAATAAGCTTAAATTCCTCGTCTCTGAAAAGAGGATCGGTTTTTCCTTCAAAGCTCGGAATGCCAAAACCGCTGTCAAACGGCTTCGGAGCTAAAAAGTCATTCGTTCTTTGTCCTGCAAACTCGTTCTGTCTCTGTGCAGAAAAATCATTCTGCTTTACGTCGTCAAAGGTTATCTGGGGGCTTGTCTCTGTCAAGGCAGATTCGGATTTTTCCGCTTCGTCATTTGCAGTACCTAAGGCGGAGTTTTCCGCGTTGGACGCCGCTTCTCTGAGACCGCCGCTCTTTGTGGCAATAACGGTTATTTCGATGTTATCGCCCATATTGGAGTCAAACTTAAGTCCGAGAATTAAGTTAACGTTCGGTGCGGCTTCTTTTCTTATTTTATTTGTAGCCTCGGTAATGGCGCTCAGCGCAACCTTTTCGCTGGAGATAATGCTGATTATCATTCCGTCGGCGTCTTTTATAGAGGTTTCAAGGAGAGGGCTGTTTATCGCCTGCTCTGCGGCAAGCATAGCCTTGTTGTCTCCGGAAGCAATACCGACGCCTATGTGAGCGTCTCCGGAGTTTTTGAGAATAGTGGTAAGGTCGGCAAAGTCGAGGTTGATGTAGCTGTCCTCGTTGATAAGTCGGCAGATGCTCTGTACACCTTTTATAAGGATTTCGTCCGCCGCTTCAAATGCCTCGGAAATCTGAAGCTCCTTGCCCGAAATGGTGTTAAGACGCTCGTTAGGAACAACTATAAGCGCGTCAACGCACTTGCGGAGCTTTTCTATTCCGTCCTCTGCGGTAGCCATACGGGACTCACCCTCGCATTCAAAGGGTTTGGTAACAACCGCAACGGTAAGGATACCCATATCCTTTGCAACCTTTGCAATTACGGGGGAAGCGCCGGTTCCGGTTCCGCCGCCCATACCTGCGGTAATATAAAGCATATCAACGCCTTCAAGGTTACGCTTTATGTACTCAATGGATTCCTCGGCGGCTTTTCTTCCGCTTTCGGGATTTGCGCCGGCGCCGTGGCCTCTGGTGGTGTGCTTTCCTATCGCGATTTTCGACTCAATGGGAGAGGCGCGAAGTACCCTTATATCGGTGTTTACAGCTACCAGTGTAGCGCTCTTTTCACCGTTTGCGTGCATACGGTTTACTGCGTTGTTTCCGCCTCCGCCGACACCGAACACCTTGATATTTACGCGCTGCGAAACCGAGTCGAGGTCGTCATCATCGTCCCAACCCTCGATAAATCCGCTGTCGCGAACAGGTGTGTAAATTGGAGTGTTTACCGCATACGTCTGCTGAGAGACGGGAGACGCTTCGGTGTTATTCTGAGCGGGGGAATTATTTATCTCGCTGTTTTGCTGAGCGGAATTTGTCAAAGTCTGCGTAGGCGCTGACGGAGCCTGCGTAGGGGTGGACGAAATCTGTCCGTTATTTGAAAAAAAGCTGTTATTATTGAACTCAAACATTTATATATCCTTTCTGTCGCGCTTAGGCGATGCATAGAGAAAATTTTATTATAATTTAATATTATCATACAATAAAAAATATCGCATTTCAAGGGTATTTTATAAATATTAATAAAAATTTCACATTTGCGGGTGCGGTGGACGGAGCTACGACAGCGCAATATAAGTCATTTCCACTCCCTTTTTGCCAAAAAACAGATTTTTCAAAATAAAAAAATAGTCGGGCTTTACCGCAAGAAGATTAAGGGAGTACCATTTTACCGAGGTGAAGGAATCCTTGCAAAGAACGATAACCGGGTGGGAGTAATCGGAAGCTTCCTCTGCCGCGATACGCAGAAAAAGAGGAGGCTTTTTGACGAAAATTTTTTCCGAGGACAGGTAAACCGTTATTTTTTCGGCGTTTTTCAGCCACGCGCTTACCGTTTTATGCCATAGAAAATATTTCATACCGCATACGATAACATAAATCAGCGCAATAACAAGAATAGCGGGCAAAAGAAGGAGCAGAGAAGTGGCGAAAAGCAGTAGCAGAGCGCTTTTTTCAAGCAAAGAAACAACGAGTGCCGCGGTGCGTATTATCGCTGAAATAAGCGTGTATTTTCTGATTTTTTTGTATATGGACGAGACGCCGTTCCAAAGCTCTCCGTTTTTTATTTTTCCAAAAATAAATCCAGCATAGGTCTTGGCTGTGAAATAATCGGCAGGTCGTATATCAGTAATATCATTTTTGTTCAATTTTCCAAATCCTCCGTTTACGGACGAAATAAAATTCTTGTTAAAAAGCAACCCGACACAGGCGTATTTTGTCGCACTTCGGTTTTTCACGCTGTGATTTCTTTTACGCTGTGATTTCTTTTACGCTGCGATTTCTTTAACGTCGCGGTTTCTTTCATGCAGTGATTTTTTACGCCGCAGGTTTAATTTGTTGCCTTGCCTTCGCTAATTTAATTTTCAACTTTAAGTTTTCTGTTTCAACCTTCCGTTTTCAGTCTTGTAAATGTGGACAAGTTATTAATTTCCGGCTTGGTTCTTGACAAATTTTGAAAAAAGGTATAGAATGAAATAAGAGTTCAAAAACTCGTCATATGTCATTACAAAATCAGGAAGGGTTAGTTTCAATGCAAAAAACGCAAATAACGGAATACGGCGAAAACAGCATAAGCAGCCTTAAAGGCGCGGACAGAGTCAGAGAAAAACCGGAGGTAATATTTGGCTCACGAGACCTCGAGGGCTGTATTCACGCTTTTTTTGAAATACTGTCTAACTCGGTTGATGAGGCAAGGGCAGGCTTCGGAACCTGTATAAACATCACGGCTTATACTGACCGTTCTATCGAGGTAGAGGACTTTGGAAGAGGTATTCCGCTCGGTTATAACGAAAAAGAGGGTCGCTATAACTGGGATCTGATATTTTGTGAGATGTACGCGGGAGGAAAATATAAGCACGCAAAGGATAGCGCGTCCTATGAATACGCGCTGGGAACTAACGGACTCGGAGCATGCGCAACGCAGTACGCCTCGGAGTTTATGAAGGTTTGCTCCTATAACGGAAAAACAAAATCCGAGATAGATTTTGAGCGCGGAGAGCCGGTGTCGGAGCTCAGAGTAACCGAGCTTAAAAGAAGCGAGGTAAGAACCGGTACCGTAATTCATTGGAAGCCGGATAACACGATATTTACCTCTATAAAGATAAAAAGAGAGCGTTTTTCCGATATTCTTATGAGGCAGGCCGTTGTAAACAGTGGAATAAAGTTCACTCTTAAATGGCAGGAGGAGGACGGAAGCTTTTCCACCGAGGAGTATCTCTATAACGAGGGAATAACCGACTACGTTAAGGAGATGGCTGACGGAAAGAGCCTTACCTCGCCCGTATATTGGGAGGAAACGGTAAGCGGAGTAATAAACAACGGAAACGACGGAGACGGAGACGAGGAGGGCGAAGAGGCGCCGACAGGAGAGTCGTCAAATTACAAGCTTAAAATGTCCGTCGCGTTTTGTGTAAGCGCAGTAAAAAATCATATTGAGTATTACCACAACTCAAGCTACCTTGAGCACGGCGGTTCTCCCGACAAGGCTGTTCAGACCGCGTTTGTTTACGCTCTTGATAAGTATTGCCGAGATGCGGGTAAATATACCAAAAACGAGGCAAGAATTACCGTTAAGGACGTGTTTGACTGTCTTATACTTGTAACAAACTGCTTTTCTAATATTATTTCTTACGAAAATCAGACTAAAAAAGCTATATCAAACAAGTTCATAAGAGATGAAATGACGGCGTTCTTTAAGAAGAACCTTGAGATTTATTTTACGGAAAACCAGACGGAAGCGGAACGCTTTGTAGCTCAGGTTCTTGTTAACAAACGCAGCCGCGAGCAGGCGGAAAGCACCAGAATCAACATAAAGAAAAAGCTTACCGGAAACATTGATATTTCAAACAGAGTCGAGAAATTCGTCGGCTGCCGTTCAAAGGATCCGGATAAGCGTGAGCTTTATATAGTTGAGGGAGACTCCGCGATGTCGTCCTGTAAGCTTGCGAGAAACGCAGAGTTTCAGGCGATAATACCGGTAAGAGGAAAGACGCTTAACTGTCTTAAAAGCTCTTACGACAAAATATTTTCAAGCGATATTATAACCGACCTTATAAGAGTCATAGGCTGCGGAGTTGAGGTCGATAAAAAAATCAAGGGAGATATACCGAGATTTAATCCCGATATGCTTAAATGGAACAAGGTTATTATATGTACCGATGCCGACGAGGACGGCTTCCAGATAAGAACCCTTATTTTAACAATGATATACAGACTCCTTCCGTCGCTTATAAGTATGGGTAAAATTTATATAGCGGAATCTCCGCTTTTTGAGATAACCACGAAGGACGAAATTTATTTTGCCTACGACGAAAGGGAAAAAATTAAAATAATCAAAGAGCTTGGCGATAAAAAATATACTCTTCAGCGCTCAAAGGGACTCGGTGAAAACGAGGCGGATATGATGTCCAAAACGACTATGAATCCCGCTTCAAGACGTCTTGTAAAGATTACCGAGGCTGATGCCGAGGAGACGGCTGAAATATTTGATACCCTTCTCGGTGATAATATCTCGGCGCGTAAGCAGTATATAGCAAACAACGGCAGCAAGTATCTTATGGAAGCGGATATTTAACGTTTTCAAAGCAAAGGCACCGAGGCGGTTTTAACCTCCTCGGTGCCTTTTTATATTCATTAAGCTTTCAATTTAAGCCTCGCAAGTGCCGTCATTCAAAAAGCATTCCCGAAATAAAGGAGTCGGAAAAATATTTATTCGTCGAAAGCTCTACTGTAACGGCTTTTCTTGAAAGCTCCTCGGCGCAGCTTCTTAAATCTTTATTAAGTAAAAGCATTTCAGCCCCTATTAAAGCGGCGTTTCCTATGTTTTCGGTTTTTTCAACAAGCTCGACAGGTAAAAGACCTATTCTGCCCGCGCTTACTTTGTTAAGATAATTTCCAAATCCTCCGGCTATAAAGAGAGAGGAAAGCTCGCTTATATCTGTACCCGCTTCGTTTATCAGCGTGCGTATTCCCGCACTTATCGCGCTCTTTGCAAGCTGAACCGCACGGATATCCTTGTCTGTAAGAGTAATGGGGGAAAGCACGGTTACCTCGTCGTCCTCAAGGTATCCGGTTTCGTCAATATCCCCGGTGTCAAGAAGGGCAGCAACCGCATCGACGAGTCCGCTTCCGCAGATCCCCTTTGGTTCGCCGCCGCCGATTACACTCGCGCTTAACCTTCCGTTAACGAGAGCAACCTTATCAATCGCTCCTGCTTCTCCTCTCATTCCCCGGGAAATACCAACACCTTCAAACGCAGGCCCTGCCGCCGTTGAGCAGACGAACAGCTTTCCGTTCTTCCATAAAGCCATTTCGCCGTTTGTACCGATGTCTGCAAGTACGGCGGTCTTTTTATTTTCAAGGTAGCCTACCGAGGCGTCAAAGCTGTTTTCGATACCGTCTGTTAACCCGTCGGGTTTGCTTTCGGCACTGTCTGTTAACCCGTCGGGTTTGCTTTCGATACCGTTTGCTAAATCGTCGGGGGTGTTTTCCGGGCAGCCTACGGAGCTGTCAGATTTTTCAGAGGATACTAAGTCGGTATTAACCTCGCTGTGCGGAGCGGCGGTAAGTATTGCGCATACAGTATCGGCACCCACGAAAGCCGAGATACAGGGCGGAAGGTAAATTTCTGTTTCGGGACGCACCGAGGAGAGATTAAGCTCGGAGGCCTTAAGCGTTTCTCCAAAGCCTCTTGTTAAAGTAAACGGCGCGTGTGAAAGCGGCTCGGGAGAGGTGTTTGTTAAAAGATAAAGCATTACCGTATTTCCGGTTATTGATATTCCGTCAATTTCCTCCGCGCTTTTTTCCGCGCGTTTGCAGAGAGAGGTAACCGCTTTGTTAATCTCGCCTACGATTAACTCCGAAAGCGCCTCGCCGTTTCCCGCGAGATGTGCTTCTATACGCGAAACAACGTCCGCTCCGAAAAGCGACTGCGGATTATTGCTTCCGTATTCCGAAAGCGTTTCGCCGCTCGGTGAAATGAGCCTTGCGGCAACGGTTGTCGTGCCTATGTCAATAGCTATTCCGAGAGAGCGGAATGAGGGAGAAAGCTTTATTTCTCCTTTCGCTCCGCCGGTAAGCACAGAGGCGTTATCGGCTTCAACTATTTTTTCGACCTTGCAGCTTCCGAGTATGAACGTGTAGCAGCCGAGACGGACACCGGCCTTTATCTCAGCCTCGGTGAGAAACGCTTTTTCGTTTTCCGTTAGCGGGGAAACGTCTCCGCTGACCTTAACCTTGCACTTTCCGCATTTTCCGTGTCCGCCGCAGGGAAGTTCGCTGAGGCGCAGCTCGGAAACGCGCGTGTTGTATTTGACCGAAAGCTTTTTACCGTTAACAGTAATATCAATGAGTTTGTTATTGTTATTATTTATTTCGTAATCGTTATTTTTTGTTGAGCACACGATAACGTTCGCCTTCTTTCTTTGTTTTCTCTAATATCAGACTTCTATATATGTAAAGAAGCTTTTAACGGATTATACATCTATTTTACACTATAAATATGAAAAAATCAATATGATTTTCTTTTTTTATTGTTTTTCGCAAGTGAAAATTTAACCATAGCAATTTGGTTTTGTAAAAGCAATTAAAAACGCCGTTGCCTTTAAAATTTCAGTGTTCATAAAAAATAATTGATTTTATTTTAAATATGTGATATACTATATAGGAAACAACTATATACGCACATTCTGACTTTGGCGATATATGCCTGAACTTTTAATAAATAATGAAAAACCAAAAAACATCAAAAAACAGAAAAAATACGAAAAATAAGCGTTACTCGATCGGTAAAAAGACCAAATCCGCAGGAAAAGGCAACTTGGGTGGCTTTTCCAAAAGCGGTTTTAAAAGCAGCTCCAAAAATAGATCAAAAAAAGGCTTCGAATACAGCTCCCAAAACGTTTCGAAAATCAGTGCCTTTAAAAACGGCGCAAAGCGCGGCAGCGCTGTAAAAGGCGGCTTTGTAAGGCAAGGAGCAGAGATGAAGGGGCGCTTTTTCGCTATATCGTCGGGAGGGCTGTTTTTCCCGTTTAACGACGGCGGCGAGCTTTCCGAGGAGAAATATTATATTGACTCCGAGGACACGCTCGGAGCGATGAACGGCGACCTTGTAACGGTTAAGCCGCTCGGAAAAAGACGCGACGTATTTGTTACCTATATTGAGGAAAGAGCGGTTAAAAGGGTTATCGGAACCGTCTATACCGACGAACGTACGGACGAAAGCTATCTTGAACCCGACGACTCAAAAATAAGATTTAATTTTTTAGTCGTTGGAACAGAATGTAAGGAAAAAGCGAAGGACGGAGACAAGGCGGAGATAAGAATAACCTATTATCCTGAAGACGTCTTATCTGACGGCGAGGGAGTGCTTACCGCGGTTTTCGGAGACAGCTGCACGAGAGAAGCGAATTACAGTGCCATTCTGCGCTCCTCGGAGATAGTAACCGAGTTCGGTAAGGCTGCGGCAGAGCAGGCGGCGTCTCACGAGCACGACGTTCTCTCGGCTGATGGGCGCGAGGATCTTCGCCCACTTAATATTTTTACGATAGACGGAGAAGGCGCCAAGGATCTTGACGACGCCGTGTCGGTAGAGCGCAAGGGAGACGGGTACGTTTTGGGTGTTCATATAGCCGACGTTTCAAATTACGTCAGAGAGGATACGGCTCTTGACAGAGAGGCTATGGATAGAGGAACAAGCGTTTATTTTGCCGATAAGGTTGTTCCGATGCTTCCCGTTGCACTTTCAAACGGTATATGCTCCCTTAACGCGGGTGTTGACCGTTACGCGCTTTCGGCGTTTATCGAGCTTGATAAGTTCGGTGAAATTAAAGGCGCGGAGCTTAAAAAAAGCATAATTAATTCAAAGATAAGAGGCGTTTATTCCGAAATTAACGCGATTATAGACGGAAGCGCCGATGAAAAAATAAAGGAAAAATATTCCGCTATACTTGACGGAACGCTTGATACCATGCTTGAGCTTTACGGAAAGCTCAGACGTAAAAGTGAAAAACGCGGTGCTCTTGAGCTTGACAGCACCGACGAGGAGATTATTCTCGGAGAGGACGGAGAGCCTGTCGATATAATAAAAAGAGAGCGTGGAGTAGGCGAGCGTCTTATCGAACAGTTTATGCTCTGCGCAAACGAAGCGGTTGCCACGTGGCTTACCGAAAGAGGGCTTCCGTGTGTATATCGCGTTCACGAAAAGCCGGACGCAGATAAGGTTTCGGAGTTTATCGGCTTTGCGCATAACCTCGGTATAAAGGTAGATTACGTTAAAAAAGAAAACGTAACGGCTGAGTATCTCGGAAGAATCCTTGAGCGCGCGTCAAAAAAAGAGGGGCTTTCGCTCCCCGTTTCCTACGTGCTGCTGAGAGCTATGAAAAAAGCGTTTTACAGTAATATAAACGGCGGTCATTTCGGGCTTTCGAGTAAATGCTACTGTCATTTTACCTCTCCCATAAGACGTTACCCCGACCTTGCGGTGCACAGAATAATAAGCGCGGCTATTTCGGGTAGCGGAGACGTAAAGAGGCGATACTCGGCTTTTGCCGAAAAGGCGGCTAAAAGATCCTCGGAGAACGAAATTAAAGCGCTTACGGCAGAAAGAGAAATTTCCGCGCTTTATAAAACAATATTTATGAGTAAGCATATCGGAGAGGAGTTTGCGGGTGTTATAAGCTCGGTAACCTCATTCGGAATGTTCTGTATGCTTGATAACACCTGCGAGGGACTTATTCCCATCGCAACAATGAAAAACAAGTACTACTATAATTCCGAGGCGATGACGCTTACCGCGGGAGATGGAACCTCATACAGAATAGGCGACAGGGTAAAAATCAAAGTAAAAAACGCAGTGGTATCACTGCGTCAGGTAGATTTTGAGCTTATCTCGGAGCCTGAGCCTTATGCGGAAAAGCTGAGACAGTTTACCGAAAGGCACGGGCTTTAGCCCGAAAATTCGAGCCGACCACCGAAAGACAGGGTGTGCGGTCAGAAAAGCGGCAAGGCTTTTTTCGGACGGAGCTTTTTAAACTATTTTATCCGATTTAAGCCCGGTAACCTCAAAGGCAAAGCCTGCGCGACCGAGCTTTCTGCGGCTGTCTCCCATAGGAGAGACGTATTTGTAAATGCTCATAACACCGAGCATTACGGTAGCGCAGACAAGTGTCATGCAAATTATCGATAAAAAATCCCTTTTCATAGTTTTATTCCTTTCTTTTTAGGTAACGCTTTGTTTCAATATAAGTGTTGCCAAACAGAATTTGAGTTATAACAAAATATAAAAATTAGGGATTAATTACTAAAAATAAATTATTAAAGCCGGACAGTCGGCATTACGGAGACGGATATGGGAATAAAACCTGTAAAGATAAAAATTATGACTACCACCACCGACCTTATGCACAGAAATTCACTTTCCGTAGAGGTTGAAGGGGGGCTGGACGAGGAGTTTTTTGACGACGCGTTTGCTGACGCGGAGCTTGACGGAAAGCCTGTTGTTTTTGAAACCGAGGGAGTGATGTCTCTTGAAAAGGGGCTTATGAAAATAATATACGACGAGTCGGCAATAGTAGGAGCAAAGAGCGCCGAGACGGTTTTTGCGTTTAATAACGATACCCCGTCCACCGTTTCTATGTTTAAAAGCGGCTCACTCAGCGCCGCGCTTGTTTTTGATTCGGTTAAAAAGCGTCAGGTATGCCTCTATAACAACGGCCCTTTTTCCTTTGAAATTACGGTCCGTACCGATATGCTTATAAATGAGATTACATACGAAAAGGGCGGAAAAATGACGGCGGAATACACCGTTGAGATAAAGGGAATACCCGCAGAGGTTAACCGTATTTCCGTTAAGGTAACACCGCTCGTCAAGTAATAAAAACCGCGACGGAGCAAACAGAACAGTGTACTTGCACACGCCGTAGAGAGGAAAATATTGTATTTACGACGCGACAAGTCAAGCAGAACGCTGCACCCGAAACGGGACCAAGTAAAAAAGGTCAAAAATTTAGCTTAAAAAACGCTGTGCGCGGCAGAATGGAGAGCCTTATGAATCAGATAATAAATACGCAGGATTTCAGAGATAAGCTTAAAATGGGGCTTTCCGGCGGATTTCTTTTTTTCGGAGACGAGGAATATTTAAAGCATCACTACTTAAAGGACGTAAGAAAAAGCGTTCTCGGTGAGGACGGAGACTCGATATTCAGACACAGACGGGTAAGCGCGCTCGACTTTGATATGGGAAAGATAACAGAGGCGCTAATAACAAGCTCTGTCGGGTTCTTTTCCGAGGGGAAGACGCTTTGCGAGATACACGAGCTTAACTTTAAGGAAAGAACGGAAGCCGAGCTTAAAGCACTATGTAACGCGCTTTCAAACGCCGATCCGGAGACAGTATATATTATATACACAACAGCGGACGAGCTTGATGCCGGGGTGCTGCCAAAGGCTCCGTCAAAGCTGCTCCTACGGCTTTCCGAGTACCTTACGCCGGTTAATTTCCAGAAGGAGAGCGATATTAAGCTTGTAAAATGGACGGCAAGACATTTTGCTGCGGAAAAGCTGTCTTACGAGACGGGGGTGTGTGAGCTTATGGTTGATCGCTCGGGCAGGAATATGTTCGTGCTTTCTAACGAGATAGAAAAGCTTTCCGCTTACGTTAAGTTCCACGGAGAGAGCTTTGTGAAAAAGGAATATGTGGAGAGGGTGTGTGCAAGTAACCTTGAGATAAACGCCTTTGATTTCTCGAACGCGATTCTTGAAGCGGATACCGATAAAGCGTACCTTATACTTTCGGACATGGAAAAACGAAAGGAGAAGCCGATACATATTTTCAGCGCTGTTTCAAAGGTTATTTCCGACCTTTATTCGGTAAAGGTTCTTGCCGATAGCGGTCAGAACGATAAGGAAATTTCGGGTAAGCTAAAAATTCACGAATATAAGGTGGGCATATACCGAAAAAGCGCGGCGAGGAGAAGCAGAACAAGACTAAAAAAGCTTCTTTCGCTTTGTGCCGAGACGGACGTGCGACTTAAAAGCACGTCGCTTTCCGATTACGCGGTTCTTGACAAGCTTGTAATAATGTCATCAATAAAATAAAATTATAAAGCAGGACGGTAAAATGAAGCAGTTTAAATTTAAATTCACGATAGCGTCAAGCACAATTTTCGTGCTTGGAAATATAAGAAAGGCGAGAAGGTATATAGCCGAAACCGATAAATATACCGACGAGGATAGATTTAATTTCGCATGTAAAATTATTGATCACATGAGAAAAAGAAGCCGCACAACCACTTTGGTTTTCGGTAAAGAAAATCTGCCGAAGGACGGCGGGTATATCCTTTATTCCAACCATCAGGGAAAGTACGACGCGCTCGGAATACTTTTAAATCACGAGGGGCCGTGTCGGGTTTTATGGGAGAGACGCGCGGCAAGTAGGTTCCTTGCAAAGGAGTGCTGTGGACTCCTCGGCGGTCAGACGATAGACTTTGAGGATATAAAAGACTCTATAAAGGTTCTTCGCAAAATAACAGAGGACGTTAAAGAGGGCAAACGGTATCTCATTTTCCCCGAGGGAAGATATGACGGTAACAAAAACGAGATGCTTGAATTTAAAACGGGCTGCTTCTACTGCTCGCTTAATTCGGGAGCGCCTATTATACCGGTAGCTATTTACGACTCCTACAAGGCGATGGACACCAATAACATATTCAAAAAGGTAACAACAGAGGTACATTATCTTAACCCGATATATTTCGAGGAATACGGCGAGATGACCAAAGCGGAGATTGCCGACCTTGTGAAAACGAGGATAGGGGAGAAGCTTTCCGAGATAAAAATAAGAAAAGGTGAGGCGCTTCTCACTGACGGGAAATCAGGGAAGTAAGGGAAAATGAAAACCACACGTTATACGAAAACAAATTTCCCGCACATATAATTTTCCGCATATAGATAAAAAAGGAACAGAACGTAAGGCTCTGTTCCTTTTTGGTTGTAAGGCTTTGATTGTTACAAAAACTATTATTTTGCTTTAAGTTGTTTTGCTGCCTATTTTTCGACGGTCTCCGTCTCTGCGGGTGCTTCCTTCGGCGCACTTTGTTTTTGCTGCTTTGATATAACCTCGCCGTCAAAAAGACCGATGGCATTGTCAACGGGGAGAGAAAATGCGATACCCTGCCCCTCGGTTTTAAGGCCGACAGCCTTATAAAGCGCGTGAAGAATACTATCCCGAAGTTTTTTCGGAACGAGTATCAGAACAAGCTCCTTTTCGGGCTGAATGGTTATCTGGAAGAACTTTTCCGCTTCCTTGTTTGCAGTACCTCTACCGTGAATAACGGTACCCCCTCTGGCACCAAATTCCTTTGCCGCGTCCATTACGGTATCACTAAATCCTGCGTTTACTATACATACGATAAGCTCGTGCGTGTATTCCATAATCGTAGCTCCTTTCTTATTTGCTTTCGTCTCTCGCCGTCATTCGGTTATTGCTTAAAAACTGATAGATAGCAACCCCGACGGTGCCGGTCATCGGAACGGTATAGGCTATGCCCTTACCGTTTTTAATTGTACTGAATTTCTCCTCTAAAAGTAAGAGCGCTTCCTTTACCTTGCTTTCCTTTATAACGCTGATTATAACAGCCTTTTCCGAGTCGGTAAGACCGAGGTATCGGAGCGTTTCGGTGTTTGCCGTGCCGTTTCCGTACATGGAAATCTGCATATTTATATCAAAGCTTTGCAGTAGATCCATGTAAAACTCCGCTTTGCTCCTGTTTACTATGGTAAAAAGAAGCTTAAGCTTCTGCGGCGCTACGTTTACCGTCTTTTTCGTTTTTCTCTGCAGGGTGCGTTTTTCAGCTACCTTGCCGGAGCTTTTTTTGTTTTCATTCATATTACAGACGTTCCTTTCTTATCCGTAAAGGAATTAACCTCGTTACATAAAATTGATAATCTGCTCGTCCTCTGCGCCGAGAATACGCTTCATAGCGATATTTTCTCTTACCTTCTTGGTCATAATGGCTCTGAAGCCGAGAAGCTGAATTGTTATAAGGGGTGTCATAGCAACCATAGCGACTATACCGAAAGCATCGCTCATGATTTTACCGTCCCCGTGGAGGGCGTAACAAACGCCTATCGCAAAGGGGAGAATAAAGGTTGAGGTGAGCGGTCCGCTCGCAACTCCGCCGGAGTCAAACGCGATGGCGGTATAAAGCTTCGGGACAAAAAACGAAAGACCGAGCGAGATAAAGTATCCGGGTATGAGGTAGTAAAGTATGCTGAAATCGAAAATTATGCGAAGCATCGAAAGTCCTATCGAAATTCCGACACCGACCGAAAGGGCGATAAGCATTGAACGTCTCCTTACCGTTCCGTCGGTAATCTCCTCAACCTGCTTGTTAAGAACATGAACCGCAGGCTCCGCAAGAACTACCATGGCTCCGATAATGAATCCAAAACCTATTACGACGTACCGCGGTGATGCGGCAAGCATCTCACCCATACGGTATCCTATCGGCATAAAGCCTACCGTTACAGCCGTAAGGAATATAACAAGACCGGTAAAGGTGTAAACTATTCCGACAGCTATCTGATAAAGCTTCTTTTTCGGGAGCTTTAGGAAAATCATCTGAAGCACCGTAAAGAAAACCACGATAAGACCGAGAGCGATAGCGACTTCCTTTATTTTTTCGGAGAGCGTATGAAGAATTGCTATAGGAGAAACGTTTATGGGATAGCTCGGTTGTCCGTAATCAATGCTGCCGTTTGCCGAAATACCGAGGAGCATAACGGCAAGTATCGGACCTATCGAGCACATAGCGACGAGACCGAAGCTGTTTCCGCTTGCGTCCTTACCGCCTATCGTCGTTGCGATACCGACACCGAGAGCCATTATAAAAGGAACGGTTATCGGGCCTGTGGTAACTCCGCCCGAGTCAAACGCAAGAGGGAGAAAGCCCGTGTTTCCATTTATTACGACCAGTGATGTAAGCGCAAAGAGAAGCATATAAAAGAACATAAGTAGCGAGGAAAGGTTTACCTTGAATATAATTTTAAGAACTACAAGGAGAAGGAAAAGGCCAACTCCCGCGCCTACGGCAAATATCAGAAGAGATCCGCTCGTTATTGCCGATACCTGAGCGGCAAGTACCGTAAGGTCAGGCTCTGCCACCGTTATTAAAAGTCCCATAAGAAAGCAGACGGAAAGGAGTAATGTAAGGTTTTTTGATTTTGTAAGACCGCTTCCAACGTGCTCGCCCATAGGTGTCATAGCGAGGTCAGCACCGAGATTAAAAAGTCCTATTCCAAGTATAAGAAATATAGCGGATATAAGAAATACCCATATACCCCCTCCGAGGTTTATAAGCGGAGTAAGATTAAGGATAAAAACTATAACTGTTATAGGAAATACGGAAACAAAGGCTTCCATTATTTTCTTAAGTAATATTTGTCTCACTTTTTTTCTCCTTATGTTGGTTTATAAAAGTTGAAAGTTGAAGGTAAATAACTGTAAAAAACTGTTTATTTATATAAGTATATCATAAAATAAAAATAATTACAAGGGGGAAAGGTGTCTATTTTAAAATAACCTTGATTTAACGGAACAGTTGTTTTTTGAAGAATTAAATGTCTGGCGGAATAACCGGCTTTTACGGAGAAGCAATGGATAATTTTATATCCCCCGTGTCGGTGCTTATCTCACATCTGCCGCCGGTAACGGTTTTTGGAGTGTCAACACTTCCGGTTTTCGAGCTCGGAATAAATACCTTCTCCGTGAGCAGTGTTCCGCTTACGTCTCCCGTGTCGGTGGTAACGAAAATTTCACCTGCATCGCAACCGTCAAATTTCACGTCCCCCGTGTCTCTTTTAATATCGAATTTTTCGGTGGCAATAACTGTTTTTAAATAAAAGTCTCCCGTGTCTCCGTCCGAAACAAGACTTTTGCAGGTAACATTGCTTAAATTCGTTTTACCTGTGCTGACCGCTACCTTAATCTCACCCGAGCAGTTTATCCCCGCGGCGTTTATTCTGCCCGTCGAAACAGCAAGGTCGAAGCCTCCCGAGGAAACGTTTTCTACTTTAATATCACCTGTGCTGAGTTTTATTTTAATACTGCCTGTGGCAGATGCGTAGCAGTTAACGTTGCCCGTGCTGCCGGAAACGTCAATGCCTTCAAAAACAAAGGCGTTCGGTATTTCGACGTCCCCCGTGCTTGATTTTACCGTACAGCTGCCGTAGCTTCCCGATGGAAGATATACGGTTATTTTAGACGAACCGAAATTTATACCTATATATTCATACCATTTTCTCGTGTCGCTTACTTTGACGTTAAGTGTTCCGTCGCTTACGGAAGCATCGTGCTTAACTCTTTTCTGCTCGTGGCAAACGACGTACGGTGTATCCTTATCAGTGGGGGCAAAAACTACGTCTGCAGTTTTTGTTATTATAGATATATTTGTGAAATTTTCGCTTATCGCATATTCGTTCGTCTCGTAATTTACCGTTGATAATTTTCTGAAATCCCATTTAAGCACAGTCATTATTCCCCCGAAAATAATAAGTCCTGTCAGTATAATAAGTGTAGCTGCGATAAGCCACAGCTCGGTTTTCTTAGTCATTACGCCGCCTCCTTTTTAATAAGGCTTTTTTTAATCCAAAGTAAAAAGCTTTTTGTGAGTAAAACGAAGCCCCTTGTTGCTGCCTTGCAGCCGTAGAAAAGGAAGATTGAAAGTCCAGCCGCGACGAGAGAGGCGCTGATAAGCGCAAGTCCGCTCGGTACGTTATTCCATAGCATTAAAATCACTCCCGATAAAGCTCCTCCGAATGCGGCACCGATAAGTGAAACGAAGGTGGCCCATATCGATACGATGACCGACCAGGACGAAACGTAGAGGGAGAGGATTACCGCAAGTGCGGAAATCAGCAGAGAAATCCATACAGGAGAGGTAAGAAGAAGAAGCACGATTTCCAAGACGCTAAGGCGGCGACTTGGCTTTAATTTTTCCTTTACTAACCTTGTGAAAGAAAGCTCCGAAATGATTTGCGATGCAATTTTTTCAGTCGAGCCGATTTCGCGGATAGCATCCTCCTCGGTAAGACCGTCCTCTATTTTATCGTCAATTATTTCCGAGTAAAAGCAAAGGCTTTCCTCTACGTTACCGCACGGAAGTCCAGAAAGCTTTTCTCTTAGCTCTGATAAAAATTCCTGCTTATTCATTATTTTCCTCCTTGATAACAAAGCGGTATATCGACATAACCTCGCGCCATTCCTCTTTAAAATCCTCGATACGGTTAAGACCTTTATCGGTGATGCGGTAATATTTTCGCAGTCTGCCATCGTGCTCGGCGCTTCTGACCGTCAGCATTTCCGCATTTTCGAGGCGCTTAAGTATAGTATATAATGTAGATTCCGACATGGGAATATACGGCTTTACGTCTTTAATTATTTTATATCCGTAGCTTTCACCGTTTTTTATAGCGGTCAGTACGCATATATCAAGAAGCCCACGTTTAAGTTGAATATCCATTATACTCTCCGTTTTGTTTTTTTAAGACAATACTACCTGTTACATAATATATCATATCACGAAGTATTGTCTTTGTCAAGAGAAAAAATAAAAAATCCGCAAAAAATGCGGATTTTTACGTTAAACGGTGATACGTAGCCTGACAGCGATGCTTGCGTTATCAAAGACGCGCGATATAATTTCCGAGTTAAAGTGCTTGAAATTTACCCAAGCTCAGGAGCGGAGAGGAATTCCACCGACAGGGACTCCGTCCCGTCTGATTCGAAAACGAGAATCTCGTTTTTGTCGGATTTAAGGAAGGGGGCGGGAACAAACAAGGTTTTTTGAGGGCCCGCGTCATTGAAATAACGTCCGATATTCACACCGTTGATCTTCACAAATCCCTTGTGGAAGCCGTCAAGACGCAAAAACGTGTCGGCAGGCTCGCCTTCAATATCAAAAAATCCTCGGAGAAAGGACGGTTGGCTTAACGTAGGAGTATTTATCGGCTTAAATTCAAGATTAGCAAGCTCGTCCCCCATTGGCAGGCAGTAGATGTCCCAGCCGAAATGCTGCTGTGCTCCCATACTAACCGAATCTATTCCCTTATTATCACGAAGGTGCGGGCCGTAATTAACGCGCCCCATGTTTTCAACAAGCAAATCCATTCGAACAGAATCTTTTCTGCCAAGCTCGAATAACACCTTTTCGCCGTCGGAGGGGGGAGACCAGCGGCAATACGTTCCTTTCCGCTTCCCGTTAAGAAAAATCTGGACTCTGTCGTGTATGCTTTTGATATTAACGTATCTCGGTTCGCGAGGGCCACGAAGAGTAGAACGATATAAAATATATCCGTAGTTTTGTCCAAGCTCCTCCATAAATTTAGGCGCGGCGGAGTGTATGGGCTTTGAAATACGCTCGATATTTTCAAAAAGCTCGGAAACCTCTGTAAGCTGAACCCTTCCGTAAGCCGCTTTCTTTGTTTCCGTTGCGGTAAGAGGCGGAACCTTCCCGCAATATTTACCTATTAAATCACGAATCGCATAGTACGTCGGTGTGCGATCTCCCGCCTCGTTTAGCGGCGCGCAATAATCGTAGCTTGTAACGGTTGCCTCGTATTTAGCGTTATAATTTGCTCCGTTCATAAAGCCGAAATTGGTTCCGCCGTGGAACATATAAAAATTGAAGGAAGCGCCCAGCTTAAAAAAGCCTTCGGAATCCTTGCATATTTCCTCGGCGGTTTTCGTGTGATGCTTTTCAAACCAATGGTCGAACCAGCCGCTCCAATATTCACCGCACATCAGGGGCTGTTCGGGACGGAAGTTTTTCAGAACGGGAAGTCGCGTCTCCGGAGCAGAGCCGAAATTGACGACGGCGAGGCATTCGTCAAGCGTGCCCCCCGAAAGCATGGATAAATTTGCGCCGTCAGAGGTGAAATAGAGGCAGTCCATTCCGTTGTTCATGTAAATCTGCGTAATGGCGCGAAGATACTCCTTGTCGTCCCCGTAGCTTCCGTATTCGTTTTCCACTTGGAGCATAACTATATTACCGCCGTTGCAGGCAAGAAAGGGACGCACTCTGCCCAGTAGCTCGGCGTAGTACCGCTCCACCTTGGAAAGGAAGGCTTTGTCGTAGCAGCGTAAAGCCATTTTTTCATATTTAAGAAGCCATGCGGGAAGGCCGCCAAACTCCCATTCCGCGCAAATATATGGTCCCGGGCGAAGAATGACGTTAAGCCCCAAGCTTTGCGCTGTTTTAATATATTTAACTATATCAAGGTTTCCTGAAAAATCGAATTCACCCTCGCGCGGCTCGTGAAGATTCCAGCACGTGTACGTTTCAACCGTATTGAAACCGCACTCCTTGAGCTTCAAAAGTCTATCGTACCAATACTCGCGCGGAATACGAAAGTAATGCATGGCTCCGGAAAGCACGGTGTACGGCTGCCCGTCCATGTAAAAGCTATCCTTGTCGTAGGTTAAAATCCCCATTGTCTATCTCCTTTTTATTGATTTTCAAAGCCTTATCGCTTCCCGTTTAGGCGTAATCTGATTAAATCCGCTCCCGGTTTTATAAAAAGTGGCTTGGAATAAGGATTCCAAGCCAAATTTAAAACGTGTTATGTTATTATTCCCACTCAATGGTTCCTATCGGCTTCGGAGTAAGGTCGAGAAGAACACGGTTGATGCCTTCAACCTCGGCAGTTATTCTGTCGGTAATCTTGTGCAGAACGGAGTAAGGGATTTCTTCTATTGTAGCGCTCATTGCGTCGGTGGTGTTTACCGCGCGGATTATTGCCGGCCAACCCTCGTAACGCTTTCCGTCTCTTACGCCAACGCTCTTGAAGTCCGGAACGGCAATAAAGTACTGCCATACCTTTTCCGCAAGACCGCATCTGTCAAACTCCTCGCGGAGAATCGCGTCTGCCTCGCGGAGCGCGTGGAGACGGTCGCGGGTTATAGCGCCGAGACAGCGAACACCGAGTCCCGGTCCGGGGAACGGCTGACGGTAAACCATAGCGTGGGGAAGACCGAGAGCCTCTCCAACAACTCTTACCTCGTCCTTGTAGAGAAGCGCGAGCGGCTCGACAAGCTCAAAATTCATATCCTCGGGAAGTCCGCCGACGTTGTGGTGCGCCTTAACGCCTTTACTTTCAATAATGTCGGGATAAATGGTTCCCTGAGCAAGGAACGAGATGCCGTCAAGCTTTCCGGCTTCCTCAGCGAAAACGTTTATGAACTCACCGCCGATTATCTTGCGCTTCTGCTCGGGATCGCTGACGTCCTCAAGCTTTCCGAGGAAACGGTCGGTTCCGTCAATGTATATAAGGTTTGCGTCAAGCGCCTTTCCGAATATTTCTATAACCTGCTCGCTTTCGCCCTTACGCATAAGTCCGTGGTTTACGTGGACGCAAACAAGCTGTCTGCCGATAGCCTTGATAAGGAGCGCAGCTACAACGGAGGAATCAACGCCTCCCGAAAGCGCAAGCAGAACCTTCTTGTCCTTAACCTGCTCTCTTATGATCTTGACCTGCTCGTCAATAAACTCGTTTGCGAGCTGCTCCGTGGTTATTCTTTTCATAGACTCGGGTCTTACTATCATTTCCATAAAGCCTTAACCTCACTTAAATTAGTTTGTGTAGTTGTCAAAGTAGCCCTGAACAAGTACAACGGGGGTTCCCTTGTCTCCCGAACCGCTTGTAAGGTCGCAGAGAGAACCGATAAGATCGGTAAGCTGACGGGGAGTGGTTCCCTGAGCAGCCATTTTACCGACAAGGCTTCCGTCTTTTGCCTTTATGCTGTCGGAAATCGCCTTTTTAAGAGCTTCTCCGGAGAGATTCTTGAAATCGTTGTCGGCGAGGTACTTAAGCTTAAGCTCGTTTGGAGTACCGATAAGTCCGTCGGTAAATGCGGGAGAAACGACCGGGTCTGCAAGCTCCCAAATCTTGCCCTTGGGATCCTTGAATGCTCCGTCTCCGTAAATCATAACCTCAACGTGCTTTCCGGTTGCCTTCATTACGCGGTCCTGAACGTCGAGAACGAAGGGCTGACAGTCGGGGGGGAAGAGCTTAATGGAGGTCTCGGTAGATTTGTTGGAGCCGAGGAGTCCGTACTTTTCGTTGTATCCGCTGTCGTTTACGGGAGCGGTGAGAATGTCGTCAAGTCCTAAGACTATTCTTGCGCCTCCGTCCTTAAGAAGACGCTTAGAGCGGGATCTGGTGTGTATATCGCAGGTGAGAACGACGTCGGTGTAGTCGAGAATAGCCTTCGCGTTGTTCGCAAAGATTATCTCTACCTCCGCACCGCACTCGCGGATAAGGTCGGAGTAGTACTGAACGTAGTCAACGCCGGTGAACTCAAGCTTCTGAACGCCGAAAATCTCGCGGTAGCGTTCAAGAGAAAGCACGTCAGAATAAGGGTTTATACCCGCGGCGTCTATCAAATCCCAGGTTGCAAGGTGGTTTCCTACCTCGTCGGAGGGATAGCTTAACATAAGAACAATTTTCTTAGCTCCCTTTGCGATACCCTTAAGACAGATGGAAAATCTGTTACGGGAAAGAATGGGGAATATAACACCGACGGTTTCTCCGCCGAGCTTTTTCCGAACGTCCTCCGCAATGTCGTCAACCGTAGCGTAGTTACCTTGTGCGCGGGCGACTATTGACTCGGTTACCGAAATAACGTCGCGGTCGCGGAGAGCAAAGCCTTCGCATTCGGCAGCCTCCAGTACGCTGTCAGCTACGATTTTTGCAAGATTGTCGCCTTCTCTGATGATAGGGCAACGAATACCTCTTGAAACTGTTCCTACTTTTCTCATGTTCTGGTCCATTTTACTCTGTTCCTTCTTTTTAGAAAAATTTAACTATTTAATGGTGGTGATAAGACAGCACTCCAATAACAGTATAATTATATCATATCCAAATTAAAAAGTAAATACCTTTCGTAAAAAAATATTCGTATTTTTTAATTTCACCATATTGGTAAAAAAGTATGTTGTCGCTCACCTGTTTTTTTGGTAACTTTTTATGTTAAGGCGAAAAAACAGCACGGTGTAAACCGGGTAGAATACAAATTTTATGAAATCACTTGAATTTTTGCTGGAAATATGATAAAATATTCGTGATGTACTTTAAAAATAACGAAAGGAGGACTTTTTTCGGGTGAAGGAATTTGAGGAAATATATAGAACGTATTATAAAGACGTTTACAGGTTTCTTTTTAAAACCTCGGGCGGAAACCACGAGCTTGCCGAGGAGCTTACTCAGGACACCTTTTACGAGGCGTACCGTTCTTTTCACAGATACAACGGCAGCTGTTCGATACTGACTTGGCTCTGCGCGATAGGAAAAAACCTTTGGTTTCACTATCTGCGTAAGCACAAAAATACCACGCTGAAGCTTGAAGCGCTTGAGGAAACGCTGTGCGACGATTACGAAAAAACGCCTGAAGCGTGCGCGGAACGATCCGAAAAAAGCTCCAAAATACGAAAAGCGATAGAATCGCTTAAGCCAAAGCACCGTGAGATAGTTCTGCTCCGTGCCGCGGGCGACATCTCCTTTGCGGAGATAGCAAAAATAATGAATATTACCGAAAGCTCGGCGAAGGTTATCTTTTTCCGCGCTAAAAATCACATTAAGGAGAAGCTTGAAAATGAAGGATTTTTTTGAGAATAACTGCGATATAGTCGAAAATCTTTTGCCGATTTACGCCGACGGGGGCTGCTCGGACAAAACGGGGAAGCTGATAAGAAAGCACCTTGACGTCTGTCCGAAATGCCGTAAGTATCTTAAAACGGTAAAGAAAAGCAGCAAAAAAACGGTAAGCGAGGATATTCCGGATTCCGTTCCGGATTACAAGGCGCTCAGCAAAAAAATCAAGCACCGCCGCGCTTTGTACACGTCTATTATTACCTCGGCGTTTATTCTTCTCGTTGCGGGAGACGTTATTTACTTTTTAACAAATGATAAATGAGCATTATTCCGCCTGCCGCCTTTGTCCCTTTGAATGTGGCGTAGATAGAAGATTGTCTGTGGGAAGATGCGGTCAGGGTACGGAAATGAGGGTTGCCCTCGCGTATCCGCATCTTTGGGAAGAGCCGTGTCTTTCGGGGCAGGGACTTGAAGAGCCGATAAAAGGTTCGGGAACCGTCTTTTTCGTTGGTTGCTCGCTTAAATGCGTTTACTGTCAAAACGCAAGGATAAGCAGGAAAATCTCGACTGCGGGTGAGGTCTTGACGGCGGAAAAGCTTGCCGATGAGTTTTTAAGACTCCAGTCTCTCGGCGTGCATAACATAAACCTCGTAACCGCAGCTCATTTTGTTCCCGAAATTGTAAAGAGCATAGAAACGGCGAGAAAATGTGGCCTGAAACTTCCGATAGTATATAACAGCAGCGGATACGAAAGCGAAAAAACACTTGCCATGCTAAACGGGTATATTGATATTTATATGCCCGACTTTAAATATTTTTCGGAAAGAATATCGTCCCTTTATTCGGGAGCTTCAAATTATCCGGTAGTTTGCCGTAAGGCGATAAACACGATGTGGAGGCAGTGCGGAGAACCGAGATTTGACGAAAAGGGCTTTATGCTTTCGGGGGTAATTGTAAGACACCTCGTTTTGCCTGGCTCAGATGCCGATTCAAGGAAGATACTCTCTCTTTTACATGAGGATTTCGGGGAGACGGGGATAGTTCTTTCGCTTATGAGCCAATATACTCCCATGCCCGATATGCCGTACCCCGAGCTTACCGAAAGACTGCCGAGGAGAGCGTATTTAAGAGTTTTGGAGCGCGCTGAAGAATTAAAATTTAAATACCTTTATACACAAAGCGGAGAAGCGGCGCACGAGAGCTTTATACCGGAATTTAAGTAAAAGCTGAAATCGGAACGCGGATAGTCGGTGAAAATAACGGTTAAATTTAAATATTTTTTGAATGTTATTGACAAATAATTGTAAATATGTTATTATATACATACTCATAGGGGAGTAGATGGCACTTTATACAGTGTGGCTATCCGTCATCACGGATTTAACGCCCGGATAGCCTTAATTATTGAGACTTATGTAAGCAAAGCCGTGCTTTTAGCTTAACTTCCCGTTATGCGTGGCTTTGCCGCGCATTTGTTTTTTATAAACGGAGTTAAAAAATTTTTATTGGAGGAATGCTATGAAATTTTATTCAGCAGACAAGGAAACCGTCTTAAAGCATGTCGGCTCGACACCGAACGGTCTTTCGTCCGAGGAAGCGGAAAAGCGACTTGCCGAAAACGGTAAAAACAAGCTTGCGGAAGGCAAGAAGGAAAGTCTTTTACGCCGCTTTTTGAAGCAGCTTGCGGAGCCTATGACAATCATTCTTTTGGTTGCTGCGGCTATCTCGGCGGGTGTAGAAATCTATAACGGGGTATCGGCGGGACACTGGGAGTTCCCTGCGGACGTCGTAATCATTCTCGCGGTTGTTATTATCAACGCGGTTCTCGGAGTTCTTCAGGAAAGTAAGGCTGAAAAAGCGATTGAAGCCTTGCAGGAAATCGCGGCCGCAACGTCAAAGGTAATCCGCGACGAAAAGCAGATTTCAGTCAGAAGCGAGGATCTCGTCGTTGGAGACGTTATACTGCTTGAAGCAGGAGATTCGGTTCCCGCAGACGCGAGAATTATAGAATGTGCGTCTATGAAAATAGAGGAGGCGGCGCTTACCGGAGAATCGGTTCCGGTTGACAAGACCGCTACGGCTATTGCGCTCGGTGAAAACGGAGACGTTCCGCTCGGAGACCGCAAAAATATGGTATTTATGGGCTCTACCGTGGTTTACGGACGCGGTAAGGCTGTCGTTTGCTCAACGGGTATGGATACCGAAATGGGTAAAATCGCCGACGCGCTCGCGAAGGCTCAGGAGGGAAAAACGCCTCTGCAAATCAAGCTTGCGGGTCTTTCCAAAATTCTTACCTATCTTGTAATAGGTATCTGTGTTTTGATTTTCGGCGTTCAGCTTATACGTAACGGCTTTGGATTTGAGACGGTTCTCAGCTCCTTTATGCTCGCTATTTCTCTTGCGGTCGCGGCAATTCCCGAGGGACTTGCTACCGTTGTTACCATAGTGCTGTCTATCGGCGTTACGAATATGTCAAAGAGAAACGCTATCATTCGTAAGCTGACGGCGGTTGAAACTCTCGGCTGTACGCAAATTATCTGCTCCGATAAAACGGGAACTCTTACACAAAATAAAATGACCGTTGTTGACCATTACGGAGACGACGAGAAGCTTCTCGCAAATGCGATGTCGCTTTGCTCCGACGCTGAATTTGATTCCGAAGCGAAAACCGCGGTCGGCGAGCCCACGGAATGTGCTCTCGTTAACTATGCGGAAAAGCTGGGACTTTCCAAGAATGAGCAAAAGAACGAGTATGTGAGAATCGGAGAGGTTCCCTTTGATTCCGGCAGAAAGATGATGTCCACGGTTCACAGAAAAGCGGACGGCTCGCTTGTTCAGTTTACCAAGGGTGCGCCGGATGAGGTGCTTAAAAGATGCGCAAGAGCGCTTATTAACGGCGTCGAAATCGAAATGAACGACGAAATCCGCGCCGATATCTTAAAAGCTAATAAGACGATGGCAGACAAGGCGCTCCGCGTGCTTTCCGTTTCAATGAAGAAGCTCTCCGCAGAGCCTGCCGAATACACTCCGGACGCGGTTGAAAACGACCTTTGCTTTATTGGACTTGTAGGTATGATAGACCCCGTTCGCCCCGAGGTTAAGCCGGCTATTGACGAATGCCGTTCTGCGGGCATACGTCCCATTATGATCACCGGAGACCACAAGGATACCGCGGTTGCTATCGCAATGCAGCTTGGTATTATTTCTTCTCCCTCTGAGGCTATTACGGGAGCAGAGCTTGACTCTATTTCCGACGAGGATTTCGAAACGGCGGTTGAAAAATACTCCGTTTACGCCCGCGTTCAGCCCGAGCATAAAACGAGAATCGTTAACGCATGGCGTAAAAAAGGCAAGGTTACCGCTATGACGGGCGACGGAGTTAACGACGCGCCCTCTATCAAAAATGCCGACATCGGCGTCGGTATGGGTATAACGGGTACAGACGTTACCAAAAACGTTGCGCATATGGTTCTCGCGGACGATAACTTTGCTACAATAGTTTCGGCGGTTGGCGAGGGCAGACGTATTTATGACAACATTCGTAAGGCCATACAGTTCCTTCTTGCCTCCAACCTTTCCGAGGTGCTTTCAATATTCTTCGCAACCCTCATAGGCTTCTCGATATTCCAGCCTGTTCAGCTTCTCTGGATTAACCTTATCACCGACTGCTTCCCCGCTCTTGCGCTTGGTATGGAAAAGCCTGAGGCGGACGTTATGAAGCGCCAGCCGCGTGATTCCAGAGAGGGAATCTTCGCGGGCGGTCTCGGAGCAGCGGTCGCGTATCAGGGCGTTTTGGTAACGGCTATCACGCTTATTTCCTATTTTATCGGTACAAAGATTCTTGCGCAGGCAGGACACGCCGAAGCAATTAAAGCGGGAACCTATACGGCAGAAATGCTCGGTACGTCCATGGCATTCCTGACGCTTTCGATGTGTGAGATTTTCCACGCCTTCAATATGCGCTCGCTTAAAGGCTCGATTTTCAAAATTAAGGGCCAGAACAAATGGCTTTGGGGCGCGGGAGTGTTATCCTTCTTAATGACGACCGTCGTTGTAGAGGTTGATTTCCTCGCAAAAGCCTTTGAGCTTGCTCACCTTAACCTTACCGAGTACGCTATCGCTATGGGACTTGCGATACTTATTATTCCGATAGTCGAGTGCGTAAAGCTTGTACAGAGACTTTTAGCAAAGCGTAAAGCAACGAAATAAAAATAAAAAACGGATGCGTATGCGTCCGTTTTTTTCATATTGTTTTGGAGTAAAAAATTATTAAAAGATTTTCTTACGTAAATCACGTAAACCCGACTGTTTTTGGCAAAAGTGGGCGGGATTTTGAGTTTTTTGAATATTTTTGTGTTTTTTCTCTTGATTTTTTTGTTTTTTATGCTATACTTATATTAAGGACAATTAGTTTGACCAAATTTACAGAAAGAAAAGAGGTATTTATTATGGGATATTTCGTTATGAAAAAGACACCTACCGGATACAATTTCAGTCTGTTTGCTTCGAACAAGCAGAAAATTGCGGTAGCATCGGGAGTTTACGCATCTAAGGCAACCTGCCAGAAGGGTATTGCAAGCATTAAGGTTAACGCCGTTAAGTGCGTAAACGATAATAAAATCGAGGATCAGACACTTAAAGAGTGGGAGAAGAAAACCTGCCCGAAGTTTGAGATTTACTTCGATAAAGCGGGACTTTACCGCTACCGTCTTATCGCCGCTAACGGCGAGAGTATCGCGATGAGCGAGGAGGGCTACAAGTCAAAGAGCGGATGTGTAAACGGAATCAAGTCCGTTGCTCAGAACGCGCCCGATGCCGAGACCATCGACGAGACTGTTGAGAAATAAGCTTTAAAATACATAAAAGGCTTAGTTAAACGAATTTTCGCTTGACTAAGTCTTTTTTTCTTCGATATGATGTGAAAACAGGTTTTTTCTGCTTAAAATAAGCTATGTAAATTATATTCATAATATTACAGATATTTTTTAATAAAATTATTGTACACTTAAAATAGGAAGCTTTAATAATTAAGGCTGTCGGGCATTCAAGCTTTGATGACGGATAGCCGCACCGCGTATAAGTTAAAGCTATAAAATAAATTAGGAGAAGCATTATGACAAACAAGACGTATGAGCTTTACGGCTCCGTGCTTAAGGGTACGCAGTTTGCCGAGAACCACGGCAGCGAGGCTTACATACCATATTCCACCGACTGTGAGACGCTTAAAAAGCCTATAAAAATCGGCGAGCATACCGCCGCTAACAGAATAGAATATCAGCCTATGGAGGGACAGGATTCCGATTTAAACGGCACTCCCACCGAGCAGACCTTCAAAAGATATACCGAGCTTGCAAGGGGCGGCGCCGGGCTTCTCTGGTTCGAGGCGGTTTCTGTTTGTCAGGATGGAAAAAGCAACCCATATCAGCTTTGCATAACCGAGGAAAATCTCCTCGAGTTTAGGCGCCTCGTTAAGGCTATGAAGGACGCCTGTAAGGAGGCAAACGGATTTGAACCGATTATAATCATTCAGCTTAACCACTCGGGAAGATACGCAAAGCCAAGCGGTATTCCGGAGCCTATAACCGCGTACTTCAATACCGATATAGAGCAGGAGCCGAAGAGGATAGCATCCGACGAATACCTTAAGTCTCTCGTTCCGCTATTTGTAAAATCCGCTCTCCTTTCGGCAGAGGCGGGATTTGACGGAGTTGATGTAAAGGCTTGCCACAGCTACCTTATGTCAGAGCTTCTCTCCGCCTATGACAGAGAGGGGCTTTACGGCGGAGCTATTGAAAACCGCGCAAGGCTTTTTTCTGACGTAACAAAGGCGGTTTTCGACGCGCTTCCGAAAAATATGATTCGCGCGGCGAGAGTAAACGTTTACGACGGATTTAACGGGAAATACAGCTACGGTGAATCGAATGAGGGCAAGATATTTGACCTTAGCGAGGCAAACGCTATAATTGATATATTCGAGAGAAATGGCGGTCAGCTTCTTAACGTAACTATGGGAAGCCCGTACAGAAACCCCGACGTCTCCCGTCCTTACAGACCGGGACTTGACAAGCCGAAGAGCGACTCGTTATACGGACTTTACAGGCTGTGGCGCGGCGCCGACGAAATCAAAAAGGCGCACCCCGGACTTATAATAGTCAATACGGGCATTTCATTCCTCGGAGAGCACGCACCCTTTGCGGCTATGGGCGCGGCGAATGAGGGAATGACCGACTTTGTCGGCTTTGGACGCATGTCGTTTGCTTATCCCGACGTAGCGAAGGATATTCTGAGTGGCAGCTTTGATAAGAAGAAAATCTGCGTTGCCTGCGGAGGCTGCTCCACTCTTAAAAAGAACGTTCTCCGTTCCGGCTGTATAATCCGTAACGCGTATTACAAGGAAATTTTTAGGGAGTTTCAGAAAAACGGAAAGTAATAGGCTCTAAAGAACTGCAAAGCATAAATAATGAAAACAAAGGGCGTGAGTATCAATGTTACTTGCGCCTTTAAGTTAAAAAATGCCTAAAATAAAAGGCAGCGTTTAATTACGGAGAAAATATGAAAAAAATATACACGTCTGTTGACCAGCTTATAGGAAGCACTCCGCTTCTTGAACTAAAAAATATAGAAAGAAAATATAATCTTAAGGCTCGTATGCTCGCAAAGCTTGAGTTCCTTAATCCCGCGGGCTCAGTCAAGGACAGAGTAGCAAAAGAGATGCTTGACGACGCCGAAAGAAAAGGGCTTTTAAACGAAAATTCGGTTATAATCGAGCCGACAAGCGGCAATACGGGTATCGGTCTTGCGGCAGTCTCGGCGGCAAGGGGGTATAAAACCATTATCGTTATGCCCGATACAATGTCCGCTGAGCGCCGCATGCTGATGACGGCGTACGGCGCCGAACTTGTTCTATCGGACGGAAAAAAAGGAATGAGCGGAGCTATCGAAAAGGCGGAGGAGCTAAAAAAAAGCATACCGGGTGCGTTTATTCCCGATCAGTTCGGTAATCCCGCAAACCCCGAGGCTCACCGTAAAACAACCGGACCGGAAATATGGAACGATACCGACGGAGAGGTAGATATTTTCGTCGCAGGCGTAGGAACAGGCGGAACACTTACCGGCGTAGGTGAGTATCTTAAATTAAAGAACCCCGACGTAAAGGTGGTAGCGGTTGAGCCGAAAAGCTCCGCGTTTCTCTCTACGGGAGTAGGCGGTGCGCATAAAATTCAGGGAATAGGAGCGGGTTTTATCCCTAAAACGCTTAATACATCGGTTTATGACGAAATAATAACGGTTAGCGACGATGACGCTTATGAGGTCGGCAGAACGGTTGGTAAGACCGAGGGCGTGCTTGTGGGAATATCCTCGGGAGCCGCGCTGTACGCCGCGATAAAATGCGCCGAAAAAGCGGAAAACAGCGGCAAGACGGTGGTCGTGTTACTTCCCGATACGGGGGACAGGTATCTGTCAACGGAAGGGTACCTTGACTGTTAACCTTGCAAAAGCGGTTTTAAACTAATGCCTGTGAGCTTTAATTTCTTTTGCAAAGAAAAAACGCTAATGAAAGGAAGTTTCTGAAATGAAGATAATGATAGCATCCGATATTCACGGCTCGGATTTTTACTGCGAAAAAATGATAGAGGCGTTTATCCGCGAGGGCGCAGAAAAGCTGCTTATTCTCGGAGACATACTGTATCACGGCCCGAGAAACGATCTCCCGAAGGGATATGCGCCGAAGTCGGTAATAGAGCGTCTTAACTCTATAAAGGAAAAAATACTTGCCGTAAGAGGTAACTGCGACACCGAGGTTGATCAGATGGTGCTAAGCTTTCCTATTCTTGCAGATTACTGCATACTGTACGTCGGGGGCAAAATGATTTACGCTACCCACGGGCACAATTTTAACTGTGAAAATCTCCCACCTCTGCAAAATGGGGATATACTTTTACACGGGCATACTCACGTACCGAAATGCGAGGACAAGGGTGAGTTTATTTACATGAACCCCGGCTCGGTTTCAATTCCGAAAGAAAAATCCGAGCACGGATATATGATTCTCACCGAAACGGACGCTACGTGGAAAACTCTTTCGGGGGAAATCTATAAAGAATATAAATTCTAAACTCCAAAAAGTAAAAAGAGCGATTTCAAATCGCTCTTTTTGTTTATTAAAATCTTAAATTTACTCTTTAAGCCCTGCAAACCTAAGCTTAGCATGATATCTACGTTAGTATTTTATCAAACCTTAGCCTTAGCGACGCTCGCTGTGTTTACTCAAACCAAACCGTCGCATCTTGCCTACGGGTGCTACCCGTCCGTCGCCAGTAGCCACCGGACGCTACCCGGTTAGAACTGTTTAAGAGCGTTTTCGGTTGCGACAAGCATATCCTTATACTTACCGAGCTTTTCCTTTTCGCCCTCGATAACAGCGGCGGGAGCCTTGGAAACGAAGCCCTCGTTTGAAAGCTTACGCTCAATTCTTTCTATCTCGGAAAGGAGCTTTTCCTTTTCCTTAGACAGTCTCGCTATCTCCTTTTCGCTGTCAACAACGTCGGAAAGCGGAATGTAGAGCGTTGCGTTTTCGGTAACTATCTGAACGTCATTTGAGCTCTCATAGCTATCCGTAACGGTAACCTCGGAAGCGGAAGCAAGCTTTTCAAAGAACGCTCCGCATTTTGCGTCAAACGTCTCCTTGTCGGAGGTTACAACGGTAAGCTTTGCTTTCTTTGACGGAGGAACGTTCATTTCCGCGCGGCGGTTACGTATCGCTCTTATACAAGCGATTATACGCTCAATAGCCGCTTCGTCCTTCGGGAAATTCAGGCTTTCGTTATACGTAGGCCACTCGCTTATAACTATGCTTTCGCCAACGTGCGGAAGCGTCTGCCATACCTCCTCGGTAATAAACGGCATATAGGGGTGTAAAAGCTTCATGGTCTCGCTGAAAACGTAGGCTATAACGCGCATAGCGGTTTTGTCTCCGTCTCCGAGACGCTGTTTAACAAGCTCGATATACCAGTCGCAGAATACCTCCCATACGAAGTCGTAGAGCTTCGCAAGAGCAACACCAAGCTCATATTTGTCAAGGTTTTCGGTTACTTCTCTTGTCAGACGGTTGAATCTTGAAACTATCCATTTATCTTCGGTGGAAAGGTCGGCGATTTCGGGGAGACCGAACTCAGTATCCTCGTCAAGCTTCATAAGAACGAATCTCGCCGCGTTCCAAATCTTATTGTTGAAGTTTCTTGCGGACTCAATCTTTTCATCGGAGAAACGCATATCGTTTCCGGGTGAGTTACCCGTTGCAAGGGCAAAGCGGAGGGCATCAGCGCCGTATTTTTCTATAATTTCAAGCGGGTCGATACCGTTTCCGAGAGACTTTGACATCTTTCTGCCCTTTGCGTCTCTTACAAGTCCGTGAATAAATACTGTGGAGAACGGCTCGGCCTTCATGTGCTCAAGTCCGGAGAAAATCATTCTGGCAACCCAGAAGAATATAATGTCGTATCCGGTTACGAGAACGTTTGTCGGATAGTAGTAGGAAAGATCGGCGGTTTTTTCCGGCCAGCCGAGGGTAGAGAAGGGCCAAAGCGCGGAGGAGAACCACGTATCAAGAACGTCGTTATCCTGTTTTACCTTGCCGCCACACTTCGGGCAAGCGGTTATATCAGTTTTGGAAACAGTCATCTCGCCGCACTTTTCACAGTAGAATGCGGGAATACGGTGTCCCCACCAAAGCTGTCTGGAAATGCACCAGTCAAGGACGTTTTCCATCCAGTTGATATAGGTCTTTGAAAATCTTTCAGGCTCAAACTTTACGGTGCCGTTTTTTACAACCTCAAGGGCAGGCTGTGCAAGGGGCTTCATTTTTACAAACCACTGATCGGAGGTTATAGGCTCAACCGTGGTTTTGCAGCGGTAACAGGTTCCAACGTTGTGGCTATGCGCCTCTATCTTCACAAGATAGCCGCCCTCCTCAAGGTCTTTAACCATCTCTTTTCTCGCTTCGTAGCGGTCAAGACCGTAGTATTTTCCCTGATAGCTTACCGTCGCGTCATCGGCTAAAACCTTTATCTGTGCGAGATTATGACGCTTGCCAACCTCAAAGTCATTCGGGTCATGAGCAGGAGTGATCTTAACGCAGCCTGTTCCGAAGTCCTTTTCAACGTATTCGTCGGCAATAACGGGTATCTCTCTGTCCGCAAGGGGAAGTATAAGCATTTTGCCGACCATATCCTTGTATCTTTCGTCGTCGGGGTGAACGGCAACGGCGGTATCGCCGAGCATGGTCTCGGGACGTGTTGTTGCCACGGTTACGTAGCCGCTTCCGTCCTTAAGAGGGTATCTTATGTGCCAGAAGCTGCCCGCCTGCTCCTCGTACTCAACCTCCGCATCGGAGAGAGCCGTTATACAGTGAGGACACCAGTTTATAATTCTGTTTCCGCGGTAGATAAGTCCCTTTTCATAAAGGTTTACGAAAACCTCGCGAACGGCACGTGAGCAGCCCTCGTCCATGGTAAAGCGCTCGCGGCTCCAGTCGCAGGACGCTCCGAGCTTTTTAAGCTGACTGACAATTCTCGAGCCGTATTTTTCCTTCCAGTCCCATACTCTGTCGATAAACTTATCGCGTCCGAGATCGTATCTCGTAAGCCCCTCGTTTACGCGGAGATTTTCCTCAACCTTTATCTGAGTTGCAATACCGGCATGGTCGGTTCCGGGAACCCAAAGGGTGGAAAAGCCCTGCATTCTCTTGTAGCGGATAAGTATATCCTGAAGCGTCTCGTCAAGAGCGTGTCCCATGTGGAGCTGACCTGTAACGTTCGGCGGGGGGATAACTATTGTAAACGGCTTTTTGCCTTTTTTAATGTCGCCCTCGGTATCGGGGGTAAAATATCCCTTTTCGCACCAGAGCGAATAAAGCTTGTCCTCCGTGGCAGAAGGATTATAGGTTTTTTCGAGTTCTTTTTTCACTGTATTCTCCGTTCCTCCGCATAAGCGAAATAATTATTTCCCGCTTTTTGAAAAAAGCTTGGTAAAAACTTTTATACTGCTACGCTCTCCCGCAACAAAGTAAGGGAAGCGAGTTTGACTTTATACGTGCCCGAGAGCGCTATACATAATAAAAACGTCCCGTTAAAAATAACGGGACGGACAAAATTCTGTTCGTGGTACCACCCGAATTCACCGCATGGGCGGTGCGCTCGACTCCTTAACGCGGAAATGACGTATATTCTCCCGAATATAAACTCCTCGGCGACCTTCCGAAGCTTAGTTTCCTGCGAAAATTTCAGCACTCAAATATAAGTATTTGAGTTTTTCGCTCTCTGTAAGGCTTACGCTCCGTACTCCTCCGACTCACAGTCTTTAAATAGTTAAATATATTATACACGATTAAAGCAGTTTTGTCAAGAGGAATTTATTATTTTTGCTTTGGCTAAGCGTTATTAATTTTGCAGCGCAGGTGAAACGCCTAAACAAAAGAGCTTATGCTCCGTCATAGGAAAGAAGCTCACTGACCGTTACGAAACGGTACCCCTCGGAAAGCAGGTGCGGTATAAGCGCGGAAAGCGCGGAAGGGGTGGGAGAGGGAGAGGAAATGAAGTCGTGAAAGAGAATTATACAGCCGCCGGTGGCGTAGGATTTAACGTTTTTTACTATACTGTCCCTTCCCGTGTGCATCCAATCCTTTGTATCAACTGTCCAAACTATTATTTTGTAATTCATTTCAGCGGCGACCTTTACCGCCGTTGTGTTACAGTAGCCGGTAGGAGGACGGAATAAAACGGTATCCTTTCCAGTTATCTTTTTTATTATACCGTGTGTCTTTTCAAGCTCTAAGCTAAAGCTTTCCTTGCTGCTTTTTCCCGCAGTAACGTGCGAATAGGTGTGATTACCTATCTCGTGCCCCTCGTCAGCTATCCTTTTAAGCTTTTTGGGGTAGCTTTCCGCGTTTTTTCCAATTACAAAAAAGGTTGCCTTAACGTTATATTTACCGAGAACGTCAAGAATTTCATCGGTATATTTCGGGTGCGGTCCATCGTCAAATGTGAGCGCGATAATCTTTTCGTCAGTGCCTACGCAGGAATAGACGTTATCCTGCCTCCCAAAGCCACCCCATGTCTCAAGCGCGCCGTTTTCGGCGCGGAGAGGGAGAGGAAGGAGCAGTAAAACCGCTAAAAGCGAAACGGCTCTTTTCACGGCAGTTCACTGAGCGAGGCGAAGCGGTATCCTTCGGCTTCAAGTGCGGTTAAGACTCTGTCTAAAATGTCGGCGTTTGTCTTTGACGTTGGGTGCAGAAGCATAATTTCGCCGGGATGAGCGTTGTCGAGTATCTTTTTGAGTGCGTAATCGGGAGAGGGCTGACGCTGGTTATCCCAGTCGGCATAGGCAAAGCTCCAGAACACTGTTTTATATCCAAGCTCGGTTGCATACTGCAGATTTTCTCTGCTGAAGCGCCCCTCCGGAGGGCGGTAAAAACGCGCCATTTCGACACCCGTTAGCTCCTTTAAAACCTCGTTAAGACCGGAAAGCTGAAGATCAAACCTCGCTTTATCGGTTATTTTTGTCATATCGGGGTGCGTAAGAGTGTGGTTGCAGATAAGATGTCCCTCCGCGCTCATGCGTTTTACAAGCTCCCGGTTTCGTCTTATGAAGTTTTCCAGAACGAAAAAGGCGCCCGGTGCATTATGCTTTTTTAAAACGTTTACTATTCTTTCAACGTTTCCGTTTTCGTATCCTGCGTCGAACGTTAGATAAATAACCTTATCTCCGCTCTCCGCCGCCCTTTTATCGCCGTAAACCGCGTTATATTCCTCTAAAAATTTCATTTCCGACGGAGAAGGCGGCAGGGTATGGGTGTCGTTTCTCATAACGTACCAGTTGTATGCCCCTTTGCCGTCTGCGGCGTAAACGGGAGAGGGCATGGTTATAAGCGCCGACGTTAAAATTACGGTAGAAAGTAAAAAAGATAATATATATTTAATTTTTGACATAACTTCCTATATTCCTTTCAAGCTCATCCCTTGTCTTAGTGCTTTTACTTCTGTAAAATTAAAGATTTAACGGCAAAGGATTAAAGCAAAATTTTGAGACTTTTTTGCATTAAAAAGCCTTTCATTACTTATTATAAATGGAAAATAAAAAAATAACCCTTGTAACATTTTACACCCTCGGCAAAAAGTTACAAGAGTTTTTAATTTTCAAAGTTACGGTAAGCTTTACTTTTGCGATCTATAACGGTTTTGTCGGTTTTTTCGCTTATTTTGTCGGTTTTATAATGTTTTTGCTACGGCGCCTTCTCGCTTTATGCAGGCCTTAAAGCATTATAACGTTTTTTTCGGCAGCAGCGGAATTTTTCTCGCCTTTTCTTTTCTTATAAAGTTCAGCGCGCTGTTTCGTACGTCAATCTCGGCGCGCAGCGTTTTACCGGCATACTCCCCGTCAAGCGTCCATTCAAGGGGAAAATCGGAATTAAGCGTAAGCTTTTTTATATGTCTGAAAATAATACTTGACTGATTGTATTTTTTGTTCAAAAGTCGCCCCACGGTATCTGTCAGCTCAACAATGTTACTTGGCTTCTTTATCAGCAGTATCTCAAAAAGCCCGTCGTTTACCGTTACGCTGTTTTTGTCAAGCTTTACGAGTCCGCCGAGAGACGTGGAGTTGGTTATCGCTCCAAAAATATATTCTCCGTCAAACGTCTCTCCGTCCGCCTCTATATTTAGTTTAAACGGCTTAAAGCTTTGAAGGTCGGCAAGACTTTTAAGCCCCTCAAAAACGTAGGCGAGATGGCCGAGCTTGTTTTTAAATCTTTGCGCGGTTGAGTAGGAAATCTTGGTAAACATTCCAAAGGAAGCGACGTAGGAAAAATATCTCTTTTCCCCGCTGTCATTTGTAAACAACCCCGCGTCAAGAGGGAAGCAGTCATCGGAAGCGGCAAGAAGCACGCTTTTTTTAATGCTTTTCGGAAGCCCTATTCCTCTTGCAAAATCGTTTGTGGAGCCTGTTGGAATATAACCGAGGGTAATGCTTTTTTTCGATTTTAGTATGCCGTTACATACCTCGCTGAGCGTTCCGTCTCCGCCAACGCAGACAATACGGTTGTAGCCTGTGCATTCGGCAGCAAGGGTTGACGCGTGTCCACAGTGCTTTGTGAATACCATATCGGTCAGAAAGCCGCAATCGGAAAAGCGTTTTTGTATTTTTTCAAAAACTGAAAACCCTTTCTTTTTTCCGGAATGTGAGTTTACTATAAGTAAAAGCCGTTTTTCCATACCCGTTTCCCTTCATTAAAAATAATGCGTTACCAAACAAATACGTCTTTAATAATATTGTATCACCGCTTTCGGATTTATAAAAGCTTAGATTGAAAATAATTGATTAACAATTATTTATCAATATTTTCCTCTTTCAACTTTCCGCTTTTAAAACCGGTATTTTTTCCTTCGTCTCAGCATACATTGTAGTAAAAAAACGAAAGGGCAAAAGAAAAAATGAACGGTTACATAGGACTTACAGAGGCTGGAAATGATAGCGCGCTTATGAAGGTTTACGAGGGAGTAAAGCATACGGAAATAGCGGAGGAGTTTATACTCCCCGATTATTTGCCCGACGTAAAGCGTATAATAAGAGTTGACGCGCGCCCGAAAATTGACGGTAAATTTATTACCGCGGGCAAGGTGGAATATGAGGGAGACGCGGTTTGTACCGTGCTTTTCTGTGATGGGGAAAACAAGCTTAAAACAGCAACCTTTACGGCGCCGTTTTCCGACAAAATAGATCTTTTAGGGCAGGATGACGAATGCATAGCTAACCTCGTCGCGCTTCCCGAAAGCATAAGCTGCCGTATGTTAAATCCGAGAAGAGTCTCGCTAAGACTGAGAATAGACACCGAAGCAACGGTTTGGTGCAATCGGTCCTTTGCTCCGACTCTTTCGGGGGCGTATATCGAATCCGACGTAGAAACGCTTACCAAGGAAGTTCCGGTAATGAAGCTTATATGCGCGGGCGAGAGCGGACTTAACGCCTCTGCCGACCTTGAGGTTGACGGAGCGCTTATGCAGATAAGCGAGGTTATAAGCTGTAACGTAGATATGAGCTTTTACGAGTGTAAGGGAGCTGACGACAAGGTGCTTTGCAGGGGAGAAATGCCCATTACGGTATTTTACAGAACGGAAGACGGAGAAAACGAAAGCTACACCGTTCTTTTCCGTAAATTACCGGTCGCGCAGGTGGTAAGCGCAGAGGGAGTAACCGATGCATATGAATGTATGGCACGGGGGAGCGTTGACGAGGTTAAGGTGAACGTTGCCGCAAACGGCTTTGGTGAAAAACGCATAATAGAGCTTGATATAAGCTATAGAATTTACCTTAACTGCGTAAGCAGAGAGAAGCTTACAGTAACAGAGGACATATACGCCGCAGGAGCTGAGGTTAAAACGGAAACGGAAAGACAGGAGTTTTGCCATCTTGCAAAAAACTATTCGAGAAATTTTAGCGTAAACGCCACTTTTACACGAGAAGAGCTTAACTTAGGCGGAGCGGAAAACGTTTACAGCATTTCCGCGGAGCCGAGAATAAACGATGTTAAAATGTCGGAGGACGGGTTTAAGCTCAGAGTTTCCGGAGTGGCTCCGACAAGCGCGATAGTAAAAAAAGAGGACGGTCTTTACAGCGTTGACTATACTGTTCCTTTTAACGTAGAGCTTGACGCTGACGGTGTACCGAAGGAGTTTACCTATAATGCCGACACCGTCTGCACCTGCGCAAAGGGACGCCTTGATAACGAAAGACTTTACACCGATCTTGAATTTCAGATTAATCTTATGGTTCTCGGAATAAGCGGAGTGAACGTTCTTAAAAGCGCCGAGTTCAGCGAAATGGCACAGGAGAGCGAGAAGCCGCAGATGAGATTCTTCTATCCGAGCGAAACGGAAACTCTTTGGAGCATAGGCAAGCGCTTCGGCATAAGCCGTCAGTCTCTTACAGATTCAAATAAAATAACCGGGGAAAAGCTACCCGAGATGCTTATTATTCCGATAAAATAGTATTTTAAAATAAAATTTTAAAAACAAAAAATACCACGCATTTATATTTTCCGTAGGTAAAAACTTTTATTAATATCTGTTATTAAAAAAACGCATTTTCGTATAATGAAAAAACTATCAGTTTTTCCACATTGAAAGAACAGATTTTGTTGCTTATATTTAATATGCGCTGTGAGCAAATTAATATCAGAGAGAAAGATAACGAGGAAAAAGCAGGGAAATAAAAATGCAAACAAAAAACAAAGGAATTAAAATACTAATCTGTCTTTGGTTTTGCGTACTCATTTTGACGGCTCTCGCGTTACCTCTGAACGCCGATAATCAGGCAGGCGGCAGAGAGGTCTATATCGGCGGAACGCTTTTCGGAGCGTCTATGCTTACCGACGGCGTACCGATAGTCAGCGTTGACGGAGTGGAAACTGAGGGCGGAATAAAAGCCCCTGCGTACGATGCGGGGCTAAAGGTTAAGGATATAATAAAGGAGATAAACGGCACCAGTGTTACCACAACGGCAGACGTAACCTCTTTTATAACCAAATGCGGCGGAGGTGCTCTTAACGTTACCGTTTTAAGGGGAGAAAAGAGAAAAAACGTAACGCTTACCCCCGTAAAGGGAAAGGACGGAATATACCGAGCGGGGATATGGATACGCGACAGTGCCGCGGGAATAGGAACCCTTACCTACGTTATTCCGGAAACGTTAGAGTTCGGCGGGCTCGGACACGGAATATGCGACGGAGAGACACTCTCCCTTATGCCGATACTTCGCGGAAGCGTCAGCGAGGTGGAGCCTCTCGGCATAGTTAAAGGTAAATGCGGCGCTCCGGGCGAGATAAAAGGCTCGTTTAAGGGTGGCAAAATCGGCGCTCTTACCAAGAACAAAGTTACGGGAGTGTATGGGATATACGCCACTCTGCCCGAAAATATAGGTGAGAAAATCACCGTTGCGGGTAAAGGTGATGTATGTGAGGGCGAGGCGCTTATAAGAAGCTCGGTTTCGGGAAAGCCTGAATATTATAAGATTAAGCTTTCAAAACTAAACATGGGTGCGGAAAACGGAAAAAATTTTACCGTAGAGGTAATAGACCAAAAGCTCCTTTCGATAACGGGCGGAATAGTTCAGGGAATGAGCGGTAGCCCGATAATTCAAAACGGAAAGCTGGTTGGCGCGGTAACTCACGTGCTTATAAGCGAGCCGACAAAGGGGTACGGAATATTCATAGAGAATATGTTGAACGCGGCGTAAGTGAATTGAAAATTGACAGTTAAAAAGGGAAAATTAAGTGAAAACAAAAAAGGCAATATCAAACCGCTTCGGAATGATATTGCCTTTTAATTATTAAATATCTTTTATCTGTTTAGCACGAGGGGTGGACAGTACGGCAACCGCAAAGACCGTCATAAGTATAGGGCCGAAGGAAATCTTTGATTTATAAAGAATGTCGAGTGTTTCGGCGTTGGCGGTTACGAGAACCGACATGACTATTGCTAACGCGAGAACCGTTAAGGCGGCTATTACGGAGAGGATTTTTACAGACAGCGATATTGCGGTATGTACTTTTCTTCCGGTGGCAGGCTCAAACGCGTTTTGCCAAAGAGTGAAAAGCGCGCAAAGAACCGTAAGAATTAACGCTACGGCTCCAAGCTGAAATACACCGACAAATTCATATCCTCCAAAATATAAAAGTATCTGTGAATAGAAGGTTTGGTTAACGTCGTTTGCCTTGCCCTTTGTAAATTCACGCTTTGTGTAAGAATTGAAGCCGTTGAATGTATTTTTTATCGTAGCCTTGATATCTTCATCTTTCATTTCTTCAAGTTCTTCAACTTGTTCGTTGTTTAGCACTAAATAATTAAACAGCGAGTTATCAAGAGTGCAGGTGGCGCGTCTTTCCTCGGTGTCGTTTTTAAAAACGGTTTTGGCTTCTGTGCCTACGATAGGCGCGAATGCCGAACAAAGAAGGACGACGGCAAAGGAAGCGGCGAGGGCGCGTTTTACGGTGTTTGCAACCGATATTCTTTTTTTATTTAAAAATACGTTAAGTACTATAAATGCCAAAAGCGTTAAAACGGTAAGCACGAGCGTCGATATTTGAACTCCGGACATTTTAAAGGCCGCCTCGGAGAATCCTAACGAAAGCTTGAGCGAATATACGTTGGTAAAGGCGATTAAGGCGCTTATACCAAGTAGCGTGAAGGACAGCAGGGAAAAATCCTTCACCTTTCCCGTTAACTGCGACACAAGGGAAAGGGCGGAAAAAATCAAGAGTGCAACAGAAACGGCTATCTGTAAAATCGAAAGGATACCGGTGAAAACGATTCCGGGAGTAACGCGGAAGTCCTCGGAGCGAACCAGTATAAAAATATATTTTTTTATAATCCTTGACAGCTCGTCAAGCTCCTCGCCATTCTGCCAATCGCTTGCGTATTCTACCGTTTCGTCTAAAAGTTCGATATACAGAGCGTTGATATCCGCTTCGTCAAGCTTTTGAAAAGAGCCGAAAAATAATTTTATTGCGTCTATGCTGTTAAATTTAACGGTTGACTTAGAATCGGTAATTCCTATATCGGCAAAGTCGTCCTTACATTTAACAAGCGGCAGAAAAGAAGAGATCAAAATAAATATAGCCAAAGCCAAAACCACTGAGCTTTTGACGATAGAAACAATCCTTTGATTTTTGTGTCCGCAGTCGTGCTTTTTCTCTGAAATGGGCATTTTTACATACGTCGGTTTTCCGCAGTTATGACAGAACTTATGCCCCGTATTTAACTGCGTTCCGCAATTTTGACAAAATCTAACTGCGGAGAGGCTCTCTTGTGAGAAAGACTCCTCGGCGATTTGGGTTTCGATATTTTCGTTCATTTTTTCCTCCTTACATAACCGACAGGCTATTTATAGTCTACATTGTATCATATATAGCCCATATTGTCAAGGGTTTTGGGCTATAATTAGTCCAGAAAATAAAAAAGAATGGTAAGGAGATAAAAATGAACACTTATAAAACGGTGAAAAACAGAATTTTGCAGCTGCTCGGCGAAAAGAATATGTCAATTCATAAATTAGCAATGGAGTCGGCTGTTGCTCCTTCTTCAATAAAAAATATTCTTTACGGCAAAAGCAAAAATCCCGGCATAGTTACTATCAAAATGCTCTGCGACGGTTTTGGGATTTCTCTTATAGATTTTTTTGAAACGGAAGCGTTCAGAGATTTAGAGCAGGAAATTAAATAAAGGCAATCCCTCTCTAATGATTTTAACCCTCAAAGGAACCGCCGTGGGGATTATTTCAAAAAGAGGTATTACCTTTTAATTTACAGAAAAGAGCAGACACGAACGTCTGCTCTTTTACATTTATATTTTTACTGTATCGGCTCGAAATCCGAAGCACCGTGTTTGCAGAGCGGACAGATAAAATCGTCCGGCAGGTGCTCGCCCTCGTAAACGTATCCGCATATTTTGCAGACGTATCCCTTTTTGTCCTCGGTCTGAGGCTTCGGCTTTACGTTCTCGTGATAGTAGCTGTACGTCATGGAGGGATTATCCGAGATTACTCTCGATTCGGTAATTGAGCAGATAAATACTCCGTGAGTATCAAGGTCAACGTACCGCTCGACATTTAGCGACATAAAGGAATTAATGTGCCTTGAAAGGAAAACAAGACCGTTGTTTGAACGCAGCGTCTCCATACCTTCGAACTTATCGACGGTTCTTCCGCTTTGGAAGCCGAAGCGCTCAAAGATAGAGAACGGGGCGCTTTCCGAGAGACAGTTAATGTTGAGCTTTCCCGTTTGCTTAATTACGTGATGCGAGTAGTTTTCCTTGTTGATGGCGACGGCAATGCGGTTTGGCGCGTTGGTTATCTGCATAACGGTATTTACGATAAGACCGTTATCCTTTTTACCGTCGTTTGAGGTAACAACGTAGAGACCGTAGCCGATGTTAAAGAGCGCGGTAAGGTCATTTTTATTTGCTGTGGAGTCCTGCTGGGCTATATATTCCTTGCAAAGCTCGTCGGAAAGAGCGGTTAACTGCTGGCGGCTTTCGTCATTAAGAGCCGAGAGAATTTTAACCGTTGTATCGGTAAAGGTGATGTTCTTTGACTTTGACAGCATCTCGCGCATAACCTTTGCCGCAAGAGGTGCCCAGCTTCCGTTTTCGATAAGGGCAACCGTTCTGTTTGAGAAGCCGCGCTCGGTGAGATGGGTTATAAACTCACGCATAAAGGGGAATATCTCTGCGTTGTAGGTGGTGGTGGCAAGAACAAGCTTACTGTATCTGAAGGCGTCCTCAACCGCCTTTGATATATCGCATCTTGCAAGGTCGTGAGCAATAACCTTAGGACAGCCCTTAGCTTTTAAATCCTCGGCAAGACGTAGGGCGGCAGCTTTCGTGTTTCCGTAAACTGACGTATATGCTATTACAATGCCCTCGTCCTCCGGCTGATAGCTTGACCAGACGTTATAAAGACCGATATAGTATCCAAGGTTTTCCTTTAACACGGGGCCGTGAAGCGGGCAAATAGTTTTAATATCAAGGGTAGCGGCTTTTTTAAGAAGAGCCTGAACCTGAGCGCCGTATTTACCAACGATACCGATATAGTAGCGTCTTGCCTCGTCTGCCCATTCCTCGCTAACGTCAAGAGCGCCGAATTTACCGAAGCCGTCAGCCGAAAAGAGCACCTTTTCCGTGCTTTCGTAGGTAACTATAACCTCGGGCCAATGTACCATGGGAGCGGAGACGAAATGAAGCTCGTGTGTTCCGAGGGAGAGGGTATCGCCCGCGCCTACTATAATGCGGTTATCAGAATAATCTGTTCCGAAAAAGTTTTTCATCATCTTGAACGCTTTTTCGGAGGAAACCACGGTAGCCTCGGGGTAGGTTTTAATAAACGTATGGACGTTTGCAGAATGGTCGGGCTCCATGTGCTGAACGACGAGATAGTCGGGCTTTCTTCCGCCGAGAGCGTCCGAAAGGTTGTCAAGCCATTCGTGGGTAAAGGCTGCGTCCACAGTGTCCATTACCGCGATTTTTTCGTCAATTATGACGTATGAGTTGTAAGACATGCCGTTTGGCACCTTGTACTGACCTTCGAAAAGATCGATTTTTTTGTCGTTTATACCGATGTACTTTATGCTACTGCTTATTACCATATTTTTCTCCGTTCCGCCGTTTTGCGGCTTAATATAAGCTTTAAGTTTAAATGTATAAATTAATTATTCACATCACGGATAAGACTTATTCCGTTTTTAAATACGGATTTTATCCGAGCAGGTAGTCCATAACGAGCATAAGACAAAAACCGATAAGAAGCGAGTATGTCGCGCTTTTTTCGCACCCGTGTGCGTGGGTTTCGGGTATCATTTCGTTACCGATTACGAATAACATAGTGCCGCCCGCAAATGCAAGGGCAAAGGGGAGTATTACAGCGGATATGCTTACGGCAAAATAACCGATAAGGGTTCCCACTATTTCGATAACTCCGGTTGCAGATGCGATTAAAAGCGTTTTCCCCTTGCTTATTCCCGCCGCGAGCATAGGGGCGATAATAACCATACCCTCGGGTATATTCTGAAGGGCGATGCCGAGCGCAACCGTTAATGCGCCGCTTACGTTTCCGGTTCCAAAGCCGACGCCTGCCGCTATTCCCTCGGGGAGGTTATGTATTGCAATTGCTAAAACGAAAAGAAGCACTTTTCCAAGCTTTTCGGCGTTTTCCGTACCGTCGCCCGTTTTGGAAGCGGCGAGATTATGAAGATGCGGAACGAGCTTGTCTATAAGGTTTATGCAGATGGCGCCGGTGATAATACCCGCGACCGTTATAACTATGGAAAAGCTACTTTCGTATTCAAGCGACGGAAGAATAAGACCTACTACCGCGGCTGAAAGCATAACGCCTGCCGCAAATCCGAGCACTATGTCGCTGAACCTATGCGAGATATTTTTAAAAATAAAGCCGATAAGCGCGCCGACTACCGTTGCGCCCCCGACACCGAGAGCCGTTAAAAGTACCATTTGCATAACATCAGTTCCTCGCTTTAAATTTGTGTATTCGAATTAGTGGAAAATTTCCGTTTTCCACCTTCCGTTTTTCACCTTCAACTTTCAAATTTTAGTTGTATTAAGTATAACATAATTTATTTTACCTGTCAATAAAAATTAATAAATCATTGACAAAATGAGGGTTTTATGATAAAATGTTTACGGTAACAAACTTATGTAATGAGGTAAAGCGTTATGGATATATCAAAAATAGATAATAACTTCGTTGTTAACGCATCCTTCGATGCCTCGGTACTTGACATTTACAACGTTCTTGAAAAGCCGTTTTCCATACACGGTCTTATTCCTCCTAAGTACAAAAACGACGTCTTTAAGAGACTTCCGACGGAGGTTGCGCGAGAGGTAAGCGATAAGGTAGCGTCTCTCCACGCCCACGCGGCAGGAGGACGTGTGCGCTTTAAAACCAATTCCTCGTCGGTTGCTATTTTTGCTAAAATGAGAGGGATAGGAAAAATGCCGCATTTCGCTCTGACGGGTAGCGCGGGATTCGATATGTACGTAAACGGAAGGTTCTTTAACGGTTTGTTTGTTCCGCCGTTTAATGTTTCGGACGGATACTCCGGGATAAAGCCTCTCGGCAACAGCGAAGAAAAAAGCATAGAAATTAATTTTCCGCTTTACAGCGAGGTGTATGAGCTTCTTATCGGACTTGACAAGGGCGCCACCGTGTCTGCTCCGGAGCCGTATCGCTACGACACCCCGATACTTTATTACGGCTCGTCTATCACGCAGGGTGCGTGCGCATCGAGACCGGGAAACAGCTACCAGGCGGTTATTTCAAGACGCTTTAACGTTGACTTTTGGAACCTCGGCTTTTCGGGCTCGGCAATGGCGGAGCAGAGGATGGCGGAGTATATCAGCGAGCTTCCTATGAAGATTTTTGTCTATGACTATGATCATAATGCAACCAGTCCCGAGCATCTGGCAGAAACGCATAAGCCGATGTTTGACGCGATAAGAGCGAAAAACCCCACCCTACCGGTGGTTATGGTTACGAGACCGATGTTCCACGTAAACGGCGATACTCTCCGTCGCGCGGAGGTAGTCAGAAGCACCTACGAAACGGCGATTAAGGACGGAGACGAAAACGTTTATTTCGTTGACGGTATGAAGATGATGCGTACCTTTGGCGATGAAAACGACGGAGTGCTTGTAGATGCGTGGCATCCTAACGATTACGGCTTCGCGATGATGGCTAAGACGATAGGCGACGTTATCGGAGATATTATAAACAAATTTGAAACGAAATAATGATAGGAGTTAAACCTAAGATGAAAGCAAACAGCAAATTTTTCACGTTTTCTTTTATATTCAATTTTGTGCTTGGAGCTATCGGATTTCTGATACTCTGGCCGGTAAGAGCACTCAGCGGCAATCATTTGGCGGGATTTATCGTATGCGGCGTTATCTTCACCGCTATCGCGCTTTACGTAAACCTTTTTATCGTTAAACGCGCAAAGCTTAAAACCCCGTATTTTATTTTCGGAACGGCGGTTAATCTCTTAGTCTGCGCGGGACTGACTGCGCTTATGATGTTGGTTTAACGGTTTACCGTTTAACTATATAACAAAAAATAAACGGCTCGGGATTAATTATTCCAGAGCCGTTTTTATTTTACATTTTATTTGCTTGAACGTAATTTTAAAGCATATCCCGAATACGGGCGCTTATGTTGGCGAAAAAAACAACCTGCGTTTAGGCAGGTTGTTTTGGATTTTATTTCTGAGTTTCAACCTCGGTTGAGCCGAGAGCGTCGTCAAGAGCATCGTCCTTCGCGTCGTTGTTGGGCTTAGGCTGAATGATGTAGATTATAGCTACGAGAACGACAAAGCATATAGCGATTATGGTTGTGAGCTTTGAAAGAAGCTTGTCGATTGCCTTTCCCTTAGTCTTTCCGAAAAAGGTTTCGGCGCCTCCCGCTATCGTTCCTGAAAGCTTGTGTGATTTTCCGGACTGCATAAGAACTGCAACTATAAGAAATACAGATGCAACCATAAGTATTATTCCAAGTGCTATTTCCATTGTTATCTCCTCAATATGTTTTGTAGATTTTTGACATTTAGGCGTAATTAACTTATTGTACCTACACATTATACCATACTTTTTTGCAAAAATCAATACTTTTTTCAAAAAAATAAAAAATATTATTGTTTTTACAGAAAATAACGACAAAAAGATATTAGGGTATAAAAAACGCTTTCCAAAAATTAAATTTAAGATTATTTTTCTCATTAAATTTACTAAATATATTGCAAAATAATTAAAATATTGCTATAATATTACTTAGATGCAGATTGAAAATTGAAAAACGTAAAACAATAAAAGGGAGAAAATAAAATGACTACGTTACTTAAAAACGGAACTCTTATAAACGTGTTTACGGGCTGCCTTGAAAAGACTAACGTTCTTATCGAGGACGATAAAATAGTAGGAGTAGGGGACTACTATACCGACGCCGATAAAATTGAGGACGTTACGGGCAAATTCCTCTGTCCGGGCTTTATCGACAGTCATATCCATATTGAAAGCACGACGCTTAACCCCGCAGAGCTTGCAAAGGTTACCCTTCCTCACGGAACCACCTCTCTCGTTGCAGATCCGCACGAAATCGCCAACGTCGCAGGGGTTAACGGAATAAAGTATATACTTGAGTCAAGCGAGGGAATTCCGCTTACCGTTTACGTAATGCTCCCGTCCTGCGTGCCCGCGGCTCCCATGGAGGAAGCGGGTGCTATCCTGACCGCGAGCGACCTCTCTCCGCTTTACAGCCACCCAAGAGTCCTCGGCCTTGCCGAAATGATGAACTACGTTGGTGTTTTGTACGGAGACGAGGATATAAAAAACAAGATAGCTGACGCGAGAAAAAATCGCCGCACGGTTGACGGACACGCTCCGCTGCTTTCGGGCGAAGCTCTTGATAAATACATTTCCGCGGGTATTCAGACCGATCACGAATGCTCAAATTATGACGAGGCGGTGGAAAAAATCCGCAAGGGACAGTGGGTAATGATTAGAGAGGGAACGGTAACGAAAAACCTTGACGGTCTTATTGAGCTTTTCGAGCGTCCCTACTCTGACAGATGTGTGCTCGTTACCGATGACAGACACCCCGCCGACCTTATTTCGGAGGGGCATATAGATAACATTATCCGTCTTGCGGCTAAAAAGGGTAAATCCGCTATAACGGGAATACAGATGGCAACAATCCACGCCGCGCAGTGCTTCGGTCTTGCTTATAAGGGAGCTATCGCCCCCGGATACACCGCCGATATTCTCGTTTTAAACGATATAGACACGGTTGACGTCTGCGACGTATATACGGGCGGCAAAAAGATAGTTGAAAATAAGACCGTGAGCGAGATTAAGGCGCCCGCAGTTTCCGAGGAGCTTACCGCGGCCGTTCTTAATTCGCTCCACCTTACCCCGCTTACCGCCGAGAACTTTTACATTAAGCCTCTGGGAAATCGGTGCCGCGTAATAAAGACGGTGAAAAATCAGGTGCTTACAGACGAATGGATAACGGAAATCGACTTTAGTAAGAATAACGGAGTTGATGTAGAGCGCGATATTCTTAAGCTCGCGGTTATAGAGAGACATAAGAAAACGGGGCACAGAGGTATCGGCTTTATTTCGGGCATAGGACTTAAGGAGGGCGCGATAGCGTCCACCGTCTCCCACGACTCCCATAACCTTATCGTTATAGGAGCAAACGATGCCGATATGGCTCTTGCGGCAAATCACCTTATCGAAATAGGTGGGGGATACGTTGCGGTAAAGGACGGCAAGGTTCTTGCCGATATGCCGCTACCCATTGCGGGACTTATGACCTTTAAGTCAGCCGTCGCAAGCGCCGAGGAGAACGAACGGCTTAGAAATACGGTATATGAGCTCGGTGTTCCGACCGATATTGCTCCGCTTATGACGATGTCCTTCGTAAGTCTTTCGGTAATTCCGTCAATCAAAATGACAACGCAGGGGCTGGTTGACGTAAACACGCAGAAGCTACTTTCGCTTTTTGAGTAGGATAAGAAAGGAGGAATAGGTTATGAAGGTTATAGTAGCAATAATCGATTACTTAAGATACATTTTAATCGGTCTTTTTATTGGTTCAGGCGCTGTTAACGCGTTTAATCAAGTAAAAGCAGGCGAGTCGTTTAAGACAATTGGGCTTGAAGTATTAACTGTATTTGCCGCCTGCTCTATTATCTACTGGGTTTGTGAGTTTTTAATGTGGATTTTCGGTGGATTTAAAAGAAGATAAAATAAGCTTTGAAATTAATTATCGGAAACACGAAAAAGCCTTCCCGAAACGGAAGGCTTTTTCGTGTTGTTATAAATTTATCCAAGCGCCTTTGTTATTGCGTTTGCAACCTCGCGTGCTACCTTTACGATAAGCTCGCGGTCGGAACCCTCGGTCATAACGCGGATAAGCGGTTCGGTGCCGGACGGTCTTACGACAAGCCTGCCCGTTTCCGAAAGCTCGGCTTCCGCTTTTTTGATTGCCGCCTTGATATCCGGATCCGTGTAGAAACGAAGCTTTCCGTCTGCGCTTACCTTAAGGTTGATAAGCTCCTGCGGAGCTCGCTCCATAACGAGCGAGAGGGAGGAGAGAGACTTTTTGCTTCTCGCCATAAGTGAAAGCACTTGAAGTGCGGTAAGCTGACCGTCTCCCGTCGTAGCATAGTCGCGGAAAATAATGTGTCCCGACTGCTCACCTCCGAGCTTATAGTCTCCGAGGTTCATTTCCTCAAGAACGTATCTGTCTCCAACCTTTGTCGGAATGAAATTAATATTATTTTCGCGGCAGAATTTAGTGAAGCCGAAGTTCGTCATTATAGTACCGACGACCGTATTGTTTTTAAGCAGATTTCTCTTTTTCATATCAAGAGAGCAGATAGCGAGAATGAAATCTCCGTCAACAAGCTCGCCGTTACCGTCTATACAGAGACAGCGGTCGGCATCTCCGTCAAACGCAAAGCCTGCGTCAAGTGAATTTTTAACAACGCAGTCAGCAAGTGCCTCTATATGTGTTGAGCCGCAGTTCTTGTTGATGTTGTAGCCGTCAGGCTCCGCAGATAAAACCGTTACCTCAGCGCCGAGCGCACGGAAAAGCTCGGGCGCGGTCCTGCTCGCGCTTCCGTTGGAGCAGTCAATAGCGATCTTCAGACCGGAAAGGTCAGCAGATGCGGTGGATTTAAGATACTCGGTGTATTCAGTAACACAGCTTTCCGCGTAAATTATTTTTCCAACGTTCTTCGAGGAGGTATGGAGATACTTTTCGGGCATTAAAATCATCGTCTCTATCTGATCCTCAAGAGCATCGGGAAGCTTAAATCCGTCTCCCGAGAAAATTTTAATTCCGTTGTATTCCGAGGGGTTGTGCGATGCAGAAATCATAATTCCGGCGTCGGCATTATACTTTCGCACGAGATAAGCGACCGCGGGGGTTGCAACCACCCCGAGATACATTACGTCTGCGCCCATCGAGCAAAGTCCCGACATAACGCTGCTTGCGAGCATATCGGTAGAAATTCTCGTGTCTCCGCCAACCATTACAAGCGGCTTTTTATCCTCCTTGTTTTTTAAAATAACTGCTGTCGCGCGTCCTATGGAGAGTGCAAGCTCACAGGTAAGCTCGTCGTTTGCGATACCGCGAGCTCCGTCAGTTCCGAATAATCTTCCCATTGCTTTAAGTCCTTTCGATGTGTTTGTAAAAGTTGGTTGAATAGCAATATAGTTATATTTTGTGATAAATGGCGAGTTAAAGGTTGTTTTGTGCGAAGTTATTTTCTTTCCACAACCTCGCCTTGCTTTTTGTAGATGTGATTTTCGGCAATAAATCCTCTTACAGAGGAAAGAGGATAAACAGATGCGTGAGATGATATAACCGTACCGGGATTAAGCACGCTTCCGCAGCCTACCTCAACGCAGTCTCCGAGTATAGCGCCAAACTTTTTCATCTTGGTATCAAAGCGCTGCTCTCCGTAGGAAGTGAAAACAAGCGTTTTATCGCTTTTGACGTTTGAGGTTATAGAGCCGGCGCCCATATGAGATTTGTAGCCGAGAACGGAGTCTCCGACGTAGTTGTAATGAGGAACCTGAACGTTGTCAAAAAGAATGACGTTTTTCAGCTCGGTGCTGTTACCGACGACGGCGTTTTTGCCGACGATAGCGGAGCCTCTGATAAACGCGCAGTGGCGAACCTCTGCATTTTCGTCAATTATACAGGGAGCGCCTATGAAAGCGGTTGGAGCAACCGTTGCGCTTTTTGCAATCCAGATTCCGTCTCCTTTTTTATCGAAAAGCTCCTTCGGGAGAGCTTCTCCGAGTTTAAGGATAAAATCCTTTATTTCGGGGAGAACCTCGTGAGGATACTTTTTACCTTCGAAAATCTTTGCCGCGATGGTGCGGTCCAGCGAAAGCTGTGTTTTAATAAAAACAGACATTTTCTGCCTCCGGAAATGATATAAATATTTTGTTCTCTTATTATTATATAGTGGTTAAAGCGAGTTTAATGCACTCTAAAACAAAACCTTATTAATTATATCATTTTAGACACAAAAAGTCAAGAAAATATTAAATATATGATACATTATGAGAGATTTATGCTGTTTACAATTTAAGTATATATATTCGGTTAGCATTGTGTACCGCTATAAAAGGAGAGCTAAAAAACAAAAAACCTCATCCGAAAGGAAGAGGTTTTTTTGGAGCGGGTGATGGGAATCGAACCCACGCGACCAGCTTGGAAGGCTGGGATTCTACCATTGAACTACACCCGCATATTCAACGATATACATTATACTACAAAAATTCCCGTTTGTCAATAGGTTTTTAAAAAAAGTTTTAAAAAACATAAAAAAATAAAAAGCGGTAAAAAATTAACTTCTCACGATTGACAAAACATACGCCGTTATGTTATACTAAACCATGTAAATACTATAAAAATAAAGATTTCATATCTGAAAGACGTAAAACCTTTTTTGATACTGAAATGGGGGATAATCAATGTTTTGGAATAAAAAGAAAAAGGAAAAAAGCGAGACCGAGGAAGATATATACGAATACGAAGGCGTGCTTAGCGACGATGACGGTGATGAGACCGATATAAATAAAGAAAAGACAGATAATGAAGGCGAGGACAACGGTGAGTTTGACGCAGAAAAGGACGGAGATTTCACCGATGAGGAAGAAGCGGACGGGGAATTTAACGCCGAGGAATATTTTAAAAACGGCGAAGAATCCGACGTTGCTGACGAAGGCGGAGAGGACGAAGCGCTTGCCGCAACCGTTACGGTAAAGGTGGATTCGCTTAACGCTCTTGCCGAGTTTGTCGCGCTTCGCCATCCGATTAACCTTCAATTTATGAAAAAAGAAAGCCCCGAGGTTTTCGAGCTCCGCGAGGCGCACCTGAGAATAGCGAGAGTTTGGGGAACCGTCTCTATGTCCAGAGAATGCACGGCAGAGGAATATGCCAAGATAATGCTTGCGATAGAGCTGCTTGAAAGTCCCGACGACTTTTACGTTCTGCCGGCGCTTACCGAAAGCGACATTAAAGAGGCGATGGCTGATTTCTGTGAGGAAAAATACGGTGTTGGGGGCAGAAAAGCGGCGGGTAATCCAAAGAAGTTTGCGCGTCTTGTAGAAGAAAACGGAGACAAAGAGGAGTGGAAGCTGTATGTCAAAGAGCTTCTTTACAAAAAAACAGCTGATTTCTGCGAGGAAAACGGTATAACCTTCAGCCTTGCTGACGAAGAAGAAACGAATGAGTGAGATAAAAAAATCAAAGCTTTGCAGATGCGGAGAGCCGGCAGATTTTATCAAGGACTACTGGGTTTCCGAAACCAAAAGCAAAAAACAAACGGAGTACGATAACATCTACGGCGGCGAGCGTCCCGAGAAGGCGTGCGGAATAATCCGTCGCCGCTACTGTGCGTCCTGTCTTTCCAAAATAGCTTACAATAAGAGCAAAAGGGAAAGTAAATATAATTTCATTATAATAAGCAGCGCCATATCCCCGTTTTTGATCGCCGCGGTTAAATACGTTTGCGACCTTTTTGTAAAACACGATACAACAGCGCTTGTACCCACGGTTTTGGCGTTAGGTTTTTCGGCAGTTCTCTTTTTCTTGCTTCTTTTTAAGCTCGGAAACGGACAAAAGCAGAGAAGACGGATAGCGTCAGGACGATTTGACAACCTTACGGCGGTTGATTCACTTATTGATTCTCTCACCGTTATAAGCGACTGGAAAACCGTGCGCGACCTTCCGTCAAGCGAGATAGTGGTTGACGGAGACGGCAGAACCAACGTAAACCTTGAACGGTCGGGCTTTTTTATGAGAGTTGTGTATGAGGACAGAATAGGCGTCGAGTCTATGCGCCACAGACTTAAATACGACTTTGACGAAAACGAGGAATACTTAAAGCGCAGCTACCTTAACGCGGGATTTTTCGAGGATAATTTTGATCCGGACGCGGGAAAGCCGGTAAAGACAAAGAAGAAAAAGGACAAAAATAAGGGCGCGGAGAATACAGAGGCGGAAGAAAACGCCGAGACCACCGTAACGGACGGGGTATCAGAGGAAAGCGCGGAAAAGGAAAAAAACGAAAGTGCCCTTATAGAAAATGATGAAAATTAACGAAAGAAAAAAGGAACAGACTTAAAAATCTGTTCCTTTTCTTATAACGTGTTTTAAATTCGTAGGGGAGGATAATATCCTCCCGTTTTTAACCGAAAGCTTTGTGAAACGCATCTGTTTGCACAAATTTCATATCACGGCTATATGCCACCGGGGGCTCCCCGGTTAATGGCCGAGATACGCGCACGCCGCAAGTGCCGCAACCGCTCCGTCGCCCGCCGCCGTCGCTACCTGACGGATTTTCTTTCTGCGGCAGTCGCCGGCAACGAAGATACCGTCGGTTACGGTAAGACAGTCCTCGCCGCTGTCAGCGTAGCCGTAATTATCAAGCTTGAGGAAAGAAGCAAAGGCCTCGTTCTGCGGAACAAGTCCGATGGCGATAAACATTCCGTCAAGCCTCAGAGTCTCTTTTCCGTTCTTTGTGTTTATAACTATTCCCTCAAAAGCCTTGTCGCCGAGAAGGGAGTCAACGGTTGCACCCAAGGTAACCTTTACGTTGCCTTTTTCGTTGACAAGCTTTTGGAGTGCCGCCTCGCCGGTGAGAAAGTCAAGGTTCTGAACCACGTGGACGGAGTTGCACTGCTCGGAAAGCTCAAGTGCCTCCTGAAGGGCGGAGTTGCCGCCGCCGATAACCGCTACGTCCTTGTCCTTGAAGAACGCTCCGTCGCAGACTGCGCAGAAGGAGATACCGTCTCCGATAAAGTCCTCCTCCTTAGGAAGTCCGAGACGGCGGTGCTTTGCGCCCGTCGCGATAATAACGGTTTTTCCTTCAATTTCACCTGAATCGGTAACTACCGTTTTTATCTCTCCGTTTTTAATTTCGAGAGCCTCGCAGTATTCAAAAACAACCCCCTGTTCAATAGCTTGATCAACAAGCTTCTCCGCAAACTCGTTTCCGGTAACAGAGGCAAATCCGGGAATGTTCTCAACCTTCGGTGAGTAGGTAATCTGACCGCCAAAGGTCGCTTTTTCAATAACTACGACGGATTTTCCGCCGCGGCGTCCGTATATAGCTGCGGTAAGACCTGCGGGGCCTCCGCCTATAACAACAATATCGTACATAATTTTTCTCCTGGTTGATTTAAAGCTTGTACAAAAACCAACTTTCAACATTCAATTTTAAGTTTTAATTTTCAATTAAAATAAGGGAATAACGGTGCGTAAAAGCATAGGCTAAAACGCACCGTTTTTTTATTTAAGTCTTTGCTGCCGCAAAGGGATTATTTCTTTTCGATATAACCCTTGATTGCGCCAACACCTGCAAACTTCTCGATGTTTCCGCCGCTTACAACTACCATAGTCGGAGCCTGCTTTATACCGAGAGCGTTGGTAAGCTCTACGTTATCGGAGGCTAAAATTTTGGTGTAAGCATATCCTGCCTTTTCAAGAAGAGAGTATGCTATTTTACAGTTCGGGCAGGTTGCCGAAGCGAAGAGGTAGCTTCCGTCAGCAAGGAGAGGCTTTTCGGTTTCTTCGGTCTTGGACGCAGCGTCGGTAGGTGCGCCGTGTGTTAAAACGCTTGTCTCGATGTTGTATTCAAGACGCTCCTTGTACTCCTGAGTCTTACCTGCGTTCCAGTTCTGAACGGGACGGTAGTAACCGGTAATACGGCTGTAAACCTCTGCGGTCTCTCCGCACTCGGGACAGGTGAACTGCTCACCGTTCAGGTAACCGTGGTTCTTACATACGGAGTAGGTAGGAGACATGGTGTAGTAGGGGAGACGGTAGTTTTCTGCAATCTTGCGAACAAGCTTTGCCGCCGCTTCCCAGTCGGGGAGCTTTTCTCCGAGGAATGCGTGGAAAACGGTTCCCGAGGTGTAAAGAGTCTGAAGCTCGTCCTGAATATCGAGAGCGGTGAAAATGTCGTCTGTGTAGGAAACAGGGAGATGGCTGCTGTTGGTGTAGTAGGGAGCACCGCCTGCCTCGGAAGCCGTAATGATGTCGCCAAACTGCTCAACGTCGTGCTTTGCAAGACGGTAAGAGGTGGACTCTGCGGGAGTTGCCTCAAGGTTGTAGAGGTCGCCGTACTGCTCCTGATAGTCGGAGAGACGCTCTCTCATGTGATTAAGAACGTTCTTGGTGAACTCCTGACATTCATTGCTGGTCATATCCTTCTTGATCCACTTAGCGTTAAGTCCGGCCTCGTTCATACCGACAAGTCCGATAGTAGAGAAGTGGTTGTCAAGAGAAGCAAGGTAACGCTTGGTGTAAGGATAAAGACCCTCGTTAAGAAGCTTGGTAATAACGGTTCTCTTAATCTTAAGGGAACGCGCGGAGATGTCCATAATCTTATCAAGACGCTTGTAGAAATCCTCCTCATTTTCAGCGAGGTAAGCGATTCTCGGCATATTGATGGTTACGACTCCGATAGAACCGGTGCTTTCGCCCGAACCGAAGAAGCCCCCCGTCTTTTTGCGGAGCTCACGGAGATCAAGGCGGAGACGGCAGCACATAGAACGAACGTCGCTCGGCTGCATATCGCTGTTGATGTAGTTAGAGAAGTAAGGAGTACCGTATTTTGCGGTCATCTCAAAGAGAAGCTTGTTGTTTTCCGTGGGAGACCAGTCGAAATCACGGGTAATGGAGTAGGTCGGGATAGGATACTGGAAGCCTCTGCCGTTAGCGTCGCCCTCTATCATAATCTCGATAAACGCCTTGTTGATAACCGCCATTTCCTTTTCGCAGTCGCCGTAGGTGAAGTCCATTTCCTTTCCGCCGACTATTGCGGGAAGGTTGCGAAGGTCTGCGGGAACGGTCCAGTCAAGAGTGATGTTGGAGAAGGGCGCCTGAGTACCCCAGCGGGAAGGGGTGTTTACTCCGTAAATGAAGGACTGGATGCACTGCTTTACCTCTTTGTAAGAAAGGTTATCTACCTTTACGAAAGGAGCGAGGTAGGTGTCAAAGGAGGAGAACGCCTGAGCGCCCGCCCACTCGTTCTGCATAATTCCGAGGAAGTTTACCATCTGGTTGCAGAGGGTGGAGAGATGTCCTGCGGGAGAGGAGGTTATCTTTCCGGGAACACCGCCAAGACCTTCTTTTATGAGCTGCTTAAGGCTCCAGCCTGCGCAGTAGCCGGTAAGCATTGAAAGGTCGTGAATGTGAATGTCGCAGTTACGGTGAGCCTTGCTTATTTCCTCGTCGTAAATCTCGGTAAGCCAGTAGTTAGCCGTTATAGCACCGGAGTTGGAGAGAATAAGACCTCCGACGGAGTAGGTAACGGTGGAGTTTTCCTTTACACGCCAGTCGAGAACGTTAACGTAGTTGTTAACGGTTTCCTTGTAGTCAAGATAGGTGGATTTAAGGTTACGGAGCTTTTCTCTCTGCTTACGGTAAAGGATGTAAGCCTTAGCAACCGCCTCGTATCCGCCGCGGGAAAGCACCGCCTCAACGCTGTCCTGTATATCCTCAACGGCAACGTGTCCGTCTTTTATTTTAGGAAGAAAATCCGCGGAAACCTTTAAAGCGAGAAAGTCTATGATATTTTCGGTATATTCGGTATTCGTCGCCTCAAAAGCCTTTTTCATAGCATCAGCGATTTTTACAATGTCAAAATCGGCTATTTTTCCGTCTCTTTTAATAATCTTGTACATTTTTTACTCTCCTTTGTCTTAGTATGTATTTATATTTTTATTTTTATTAAAAACTTTATAACCACGTATGTAGGCTTTACACCCCTCGCAGAGCTACCGACGGAACGTAAGGCCTTATTGCATCCGCCAGCCTTTCCATTTCCTCTTTGCTAAATTCCGAAAGTCCCTCGGCAGAGAGGAGATTTCCCGAGTCCTTAAACTGCTGAAGATAGTATTCCCTTGCTCCGCTTATCCATTTTGCCGCGTCGGTAAGGCTTTTCTCGGTGTGGATACCTTTAACAACGGTGGTACGAAACTCGTAATCTATGCCGGAGGACATAATGAGATTTTTTGAATACTCAATTTTGGAAAAATCTATATTTACGCGTCCTATTGCCTTGCCGTACTCGTCAGGACTGTTTTTTACGTCCATAGCTACACGGTCGATAAGGCTGTCATTTATCGCTTTTTCAAGAATATTCGGAAAAGAGCCGTTTGTGTCAAGCTTGATTTTGTATCCAAGCGCTTTGACTTTTTCGAAAAGCCCCAGAATATCTGCGTGAAGCAGGGGCTCGCCACCTGTGAAAACCACGCCTTCAACTACGCCGACACGCTTTTTCAAAAAATCTAAAAGCGTTTCTTCATTAAGTGCTTCGGCAGAGGCATCGGGTAAAACCAGCGGCGCGTTATGACAGAACGGGCATCTGAAGTTGCAGCCGCTTGTAAAAACGGTGCAGGCAACAGCTCCCGGAAAGTCAAGCAGAGTAAGCTTTTGCAGTCCTGAAAGCTTCAATTTTTCGGCATCCTTTCTGAAAGTGATGTTTTTAGCCTTTTTTTGAAAAAACTTAATAAAAATCACTTTTTTCCTCAAAAGGGCGATTTGTATGTATTATAGCACATATTGTGTTTTTTGTCAATAGTGAAATCAATATATTGTATTTTTTAAAAATTTACATCTATTCTGATTTAGCAAAAAATGGCGTATAAAAGCTTGTGTCTGCTCCTTCGTTTTTATGTCGAAAAAACGCGATTTTTCGCACGGGATAAGGGATTTAGGCGTTTTTAAAACGAGGTATAAAATCACGTCCTGTTTTTGCCTGACAACAATATTTTTCGCATAAAAAATTTTTTTAAATTGAAAAATTAATATATTTATGGTATCATATAAATTAAGGGGAGCTTTGCGCCGGTAAAACTCCTTTGTACGTAATAATATATAAATGTAGATTTTTGTACAAAACAGATGGAGAAAAGATGATAGATAAAGAAGATTTAAAGTTTGATATGCAGCCCTGCTGCGACGGAAACGTTGATAATAAAAACAAGGGTAAGCGCATCGACGTTCGAAGAATAATCGAAAAGCTTGACAGCTTTTTTGACAAAAACGACCTTGCCTCTGCGGGACGGCTGCTTGAATATTGGAGGGGCGAGGCGGCAATGTACGGAGACGCCTCGGGAGAGCTGTCCATTGTCAGCGAAATGATAGGCTATTACCGTAAAACGCTTGAAAAGGAAAAGGCTCTTGAAGCGGTTTCAAGAGCAACAGAGCTTGTGCATAAGCTGAAAAACGAAAACACCGTTTCCGCGGCTACCGTGTATCTTAACGCCGCGACAACTCTTAAAGCATTTGGAAAAGCGGCCGAGGCTATGCCGCTTTACGAAAATGCCTATAACATATATAAGGAAAATCTTGACGGCAGTGATCCGCGCTTTGGTGGGTTTTACAATAACGTCGGACTTGCCCTTGCCGATATAGGAGAAAAGGAAAAAGCCGAAAAAGCCTATAAAGCGGCTATATCGGTTATGCTTAAAAAGACGGGGGGAAAGGCCGAAGCGGCAATAACCTACGTAAATCTTGCTCACCTGTACGAAAATGACGAAAGACGGGCCGATATAGAGAGCGCACTTGATACGGCGGAGGCGCTGCTTGGCGATAAAGAGCTTCCGCGTAATGGTTACTATGCCTTCGTGCTATCAAAATGCGCGCCGTCGATGAGATTTTTCGGACGGGAAAAAACCGCGGAAAAAATGGAGAGGTTGGTTAAAGAGATATATGAAGGGTCTTGAGCTTTCCGAAGCGTATTATAACGAATACGGTAAGAAAATGATAGAGAAGGAGTTTCCCGAGTACGAGGGCCGAATTGCCGTAGGACTTGTCGGAGAAGGCTCGGAGTGTCTCGGATACGACGACCTTATATCCGAGGATCACGACTTTGAACCGGGATTTTGTCTCTGGATTACCGAGGAGGACGAAAGAAAAATCGGATTTAAGCTTGAAAGAGCGTACGGACGGCTTCCAAAAGAGTTTATGGGACGTGTGCGTCAAAAAAACTCTCCCGTAGGCGGAGCAAGACACGGCGTTTTTACGGTAGGAGAGTTTTACCGTAGGCTTATCGGCAGTGAAAAGGCGCCCGAAAGCGAGGAAAACTGGCTTTATATACCGCCGCACAGACTTTTGGCGGCTTCGTGCGGAAGGGTTTTTCGCGACGATCTCGGCGTTTTTTCCGAAATAAGAGAGACGCTGAAAAAAGGATACCCGGAAGGGGTACGCAGAAAAAGACTTGCGGACGGACTTCTCGCTATGGCGCAGACGGGACAGTATAATTATGAGCGATGTATGATGCGCGGCGAAAAGGGAGCGGCGTATCTTGCGATTTCCGAGTTTGTAAAAAGCGCGATTTCTGTTATTTATCTGCTAAACAACCGTTACGAGCCGTTTTATAAATGGGCTTTCAGAGGAATGAGAGAGCTTTCCGTTCTTTCGGAGCTTGAAAAAGAAATTACGGTGCTTTTGGGACCACGCGGTGAAGACGGAGAGGCGAAATTTAAGCTGAAAATAATAGAGGAGATTGCCGAGAAAATATCGGCAGAGCTTACCGCTCAGGGAATAAGCACCGCTAAGGGCAATACGCTCCGCGCCCACGCGTACTCGGTGATAGAAAACGGGAGAAAATATAGGCTTTAATGTAAAAATAAAAATCGGACGTGCCGTTAAGCCGTCCGATTTTTGATTTTTTAGCTATTTAGCTGCCAAGGTTTTTCTGCGTAAGCTGAAAAATCTCATGGTAAAGGATACCGCGATAAGCAGCGCAAGTCCGCACCATATTATCTCAACGTTGAAAAGTGCTACTCCGAAAGGCTTTGTGATTACCGCTCTTTCGACGCCACCCTCATCGGTGAAATAAATGCTTAGGTAGTCAAACCTCGCCTTGCTCGTGGTTATACGTAAAATTTCGTAAGCGCCTTCGTCAATCGGCGTTTCCGAAAGAGGGGTGCCGTCCGTTATCGAATATTTGTAAAGAACGCCCGCTGAGCGGTAGTTGATAATCCCATCGTCGGTTACCGAAAAATCCGATGCCTTTAAGAACGACGAGGGACAGGCGATTGCGTAAACAAAAGAGCCGCTTGTGTCGTAAACGTTTATAACACCGATTTTTTCGTAGTAAACGGCGAGTCTGTCTCCGCACACGCCTACCTCGGTAACAGAGGTAACCGTTTTAACCTCTTCGGTAATTATTTCGTTGTTGCATATGTAACGGTAAGGGTTAAAAATTCCGGACGAGGAGGAAATCAAAAACGCGAGTATATATATAACGAACAGCAAAATCGGTACTAAAAAGAAGGATAAGCGCTTTGCTTTTGATACGGTCGCAAGGTTGTAATCGGGAGGAAAAACGTCTATCTGCTTTGAAAGAGCCTCGAGGTCGTATGCGGTAACGTAGCAGGAAATTTTCTTACAGCTTCCGAAATCGGGATTGATAAAAAACGTAATTTTGCAGAGCTTTTGAGTGTCGGTTATCGGAAAAACGACGTTTTTTGAGAGCTGGATTCCAACTATTTCGCTGTACGGAATTTTTCCCGCAAAGCCCGCCTTTCTCCAAAGACAGGTTTTTCCAAGCCAATAGGTAAGAAGCGGAGGGGTTTTGTAGCGGAAATAGAGAAAGAGCACTATGCTTGAAATATAAGCGAACATTCTTACTATTATGCTGAATTCCGTGGTAAAGCCGACGGCTATGAAGGAAATAAACTGTATAAATATAAGACTGAAGGAGATTATCAGTAGCGGATAGTACGGGCCGGTCATTACCGCCTCGGAAAAACCGTGGGAAAGGGCTATTTTTTTTCTGAAATCAAGGGCGTATATGGCCTGCGAGACGAAAAGCAGCGCTGAAATAACGAATAAAACCGCTGAAAAAACGCAGAGAAAGGTGCTTAAAGTCAATTTGCGTAACCTCCGTGGGAAAAATACATATATAATAAGGATAAATTTTGTCAAAAAAGGTCGGTATATAAAATAATGATAACATTAATTTTTGGTAATGTCAATACCTTTTATTTTTAAAAATAAAATTTTATTATAAAGAGATAATGAAAAAACCATCTTTCCTTTCGTTTAAATCAACAATAAAAAGAGTATTCTTGTAATATATATTATTGAAACTGAACAAAATGCTAAAATCTTTAAAAAATATGTTGACAAAAGTATTTTAAAGTGGTATAATTGAAAAGCACGCGACTGAGCGGGAAGCTTAGCAGTGCGAGAATGATCCTTGAAAATTGAACAACGAAGAGATAGTACAAAGAAGTACGAAGGAAGTAAGATAGAAATATCGAGCAACCAAATCTCGACAATTCCTAAGTAATAGTAAAGAAATAGCTAAGATAAAACTTTTTAATCGAGAGTTTGATCCTGGCTCAGGATGAACGCTGGCGGCGTGCATAACACATTCAAGTCGAACGGAGATTGAAGGAGCTTGCTCCATTAATCTTAGTGGCGGACGGGTGAGTAACGCGTGATCAACCTACCTTTCAAAGCGGGATACCACAGGGAAACTTGTGTTAATACCGCATAACATACAATTTTCGCATGTGAGATGTATCAAAGGGGGCAACCCCGATGAAAGATGGGCTCGCGTCTGATTAGGTAGTTGGTGAGGGTAACGGCCCACCAAGCCGACGATCGGTAGCCGGACTGAGAGGTTGAACGGCCACATTGGAACTGAGAAACGGTCCAGACTCCTACGGGAGGCAGCAGTGGGGAATATTGGGCAATGGGGGAAACCCTGACCCAGCGACGCCGCGTGAAGGAAGAAGGTCTTCGGATTGTAAACTT
>JAZUBT010000027.1:0-11057 GCA_045638685.1 Eubacteriales bacterium
GACCGTTCTTTTTTTGTCTTTATTGACCGCTGGCAAGACGGTTGTCAAGGATTTAGGGGGACAAATTCAGCCGGCTGAACGGAAAATGACCGTCAAAACATGACGGCCTTTTCGTTATACTTTCAGATATAGAAAAACCACGCCCGAAGGCGTGGTTTGTGAGAAGTCTCACCTAAAAGCCCAAAGTGTCTTCTCTGTCAACGCGCAGAAAGCCGTTGCTCCGCCGTTTCGTTGGCGAGGTGGGCAAATATATTATAGCATAGGAGAAAAGAAATGTCAAGTGTAAATTACAGTTTAAAACATAAAGGATATTTTTAAAAACAATCCGAAAATATCGTCAAATATAATAAATTCATTTATTCTACTTGATTTTATTCTTTTTTTCTGCTACAATTATTACGTTACAAGCTATTAGACGCATAGTATGAGTACAACATACGATAACAAAAAACAAACCACATAAAAACAACATTTAATATCTAATACAAATAAAGAAAATGCAAAATATAAGAAAAATAGTATATTTATCACTTTTGTCCTGCGAAAAAAACGGCCGCTACTCAAACCTTGAGGCTGACTCCGTTTTAAAAGCCGACAAAATAGACGAAAAGGAGCGAGGCTTCTACACCGCGCTCTTTTACGGAGTGATCGAAAGAAAAATCACTCTCGACTACCAAATAGCCAAACTTTGCGAAAAACCACTCGATACCCTGCAACAAAATGTTATAATTCTTTTGAGAATGGGGATTTATCAGCTTTTATACATGAACTCCGTTCCCGACCACGCCGCTATAAACGAAACGGTTAAGCTCGCAAAGGAAACGGCGAATAGCGGAGCCGTCGGATTTATAAACGGCGTTTTACGCAGCGCTGCGCGGAGGCTAAAGGAGGAAAACGGCAACGTTGTTCTTATCACCCCCGATCGCACACGCGACGTTTGCGGCTACCTTTCCATAACCTACGGATACCCGAGATACCTCGCTAAAATCTGGGTAAACGCTTACGGAGAGGAAAACACGGAAAGAATCATGCAGTCAATGAACAGGCCTCCTAGACTTTCAATCCGTGTCAATACCCTTAAAATCTCAAGAGAAAAGTATCTGTATCTGCTTGACGATGCAGGATATAACGCGTCTCCCTCGGAAATCACCGAGGACGGAATAACGGTTAGCGGCGGAGCCGTCTCCTCTCTCCCCGGATATAACGACGGATATTTCTTTATACAGGACGATGCCTCGGCTATGGCTATAAGAGCCTTTGACGTTCGGGAGGGAGACACAGTTATTGACACATGTGCCTGTCCGGGCGGTAAAAGCTTCCTTATGTCAATTTATATGAAAAACAAAGGAAGGGTAATAAGCTCGGACGTCCACGCAAATAAGCTTTCTCTTATTGAAAGCGGAAAAGAGCGTCTCGGCACTTCGATAATTGAAACCAGATGCGCTGACGCTACCGTTTTTGACAGCTCGCTTGAAGGCGTGGCGGACAAGGTTCTATGCGACGTCCCCTGCTCAGGCTTCGGCACCATTGCCAAAAAGCCGGATTTAAGGCACAAAACAAAGGACTCCGTAGCGGAGCTTCCAAAGCTACAGCTTTCAATACTTGAGGCAAGTGCAAGATACTGTAAGCGCGGCGGGTATCTTATGTATTCAACCTGTACGCTCTATCCACCGGAAAACGAGGAAAACGTCCGAACGTTCTTAGCGCTAAACACCGATTTCAAGCTCGTGAACATGGTAACCAACTTCCCTTATGAATCGCTTTCAGACGGTTTTTTCTACGCCATTTTTAAAAGAAGCTGATCCAAGGCGCTTTAATTTAAAGACAGCATTTTAAATAAAAACACTTATAAACAAAACCCGTAACCTTACCGTGATAGGTAAAGCTACGGGTTTCTTTTTATTAGATTAAAGGGTGCTTGATAAACACCAAGGCTCTTATACCAATAACTGCTTGGTAAATGCCGAAAGGGGACTGTCAGCTACCTGACTGCTTAGAAAGGCTCTTTTCTATCAGGGGGATACTATCCGTAATTAGCAAACACCCTGAGCCTTCATAGCATCGGCAACCTTAAGGAATCCGGCAATATTTGCGCCCGCTACGAGGTCGTCCTTCATTCCGTACTTATTAGCAGCTGCAACGGATGCGTCAAATATGTTCTTCATAATCATTTTGAGCTTTGCGTCAACCTCTTCAGCCGTCCAGCTGTAACGCATAGAGTTCTGAGACATCTCAAGTCCGGAGGTCGCAACGCCACCTGCGTTAACAGCCTTAGAAGGAGCAACTATAACGCCTGCGTTCTTAAGCATAGCAACTGCCTCGTTAGTGGTAGGCATGTTGGAAACCTCAACGTAGTACTTAACGCCGTTAGCTATTATCATTTCAGCGTCAGCCTCGCGAACCTCGTTCTGAGTTGCGCACGGCATAAGTATATCAGCCTTTACACCCCACGGCTTCTGACCTGCAAAGAACGGAACGCCAAACTTATCAGCGTAGTCCTGAACTCTGTTGCGGCAGGACGCGCGCATTTCGAGCATAAAGTCAATCTTTTCGGGAGTGTTGATTCCGTCCTCGTCGTAGATATAACCGTCGGGACCGGAAATGGTAACTACCTTACCGCCAAGCTCGGTTACCTTCTGTACGGTACCCCAAGCAACGTTACCGAAGCCGGAGATAGCGAAGGTTTTACCCTTTATGTCGTCTCCGAAGTACTTAAGCATTTCAACGGTGTAGTAAACCGCGCCGTAGCCGGTTGCCTCGGGACGGATAAGAGAACCGCCGTAGGAAAGTCCCTTACCGGTAAGAACGCCGGTGAACTCGTCGCGAAGTCTCTTGTACTGTCCGAAGAGGTAGCCTATCTCTCTTGCGCCAACTCCGATGTCTCCTGCGGGAACGTCGGTATCAGCGCCGATGTATTTCTGAAGCTCGGTCATAAAGCTCTGGCAGAAGCGCATAACCTCTGCGTCGGACTTGCCCTGAGGATCAAAGTCCGAACCGCCCTTGCCGCCGCCCATGGGGAGAGAGGTAAGGGAGTTCTTAAAGGTCTGCTCGAAGCCGAGGAACTTAATGATGGATTCGTTTACCGAGGGGTGGAAGCGAAGACCGCCCTTGTACGGACCGATAGCGGAGTTAAACTGGATACGGAATCCTCTGTTTACCTGTACCTTTCCGTTATCATCTACCCACGGAACACGGAATTTTATAATTCTCTCGGGCTCTACCATGCGCTCAAGAACACCGCTGGTTACGTACTCGGGGCTCTGCTCGATAACGGGCTCGATGGATTCGAGAACCTCGGTAACGGTCTGGTGGAACTCGGTCTCACCGGCATTTCTTGCTTTTACTCTCTCGATAAGGTCGAGAAGGTACTGATTCTTTATTGCCATTTGATGTATCTCCTTTAATATTAATTTAATTAGTAGGCACTTTTTAGTATAGTATTATTTTTATTTTTTGTCAATAAGAAATTACAGATTTTGATTATTTTTTCCTATTAATACATAAAATAAAGTATTTTTCGACATAAAATCTTAAATTTCCGTCATACCTTTTTTCGCACCTGACATCAACAGCTGTTTAGAGGTGGAGATCAAGCCTCTTTTGCAGCCGTTTCCTGTTTAAACCGTCCTATCTCTATTACCAACACGGTTTTATCGTCGTTTTGCGGACAAAGCTCTCCCGATTTTTTCATAATAAGTTCCGTAAGCTCCTCGGGGCTGTTAAAGCTGCCGGAGACGGTATCGGAAATCCATTTCCCGTCAAAGCCGTCTGATGCTATTCCGTCTGAAAGCATTATAACTGTATCCCCTGCGGAAAGCCTGAACCCCGTCTCTACGGGATACGCCTCCTCGGTTATTCCAACCGGCATACTGTTAGCATTAATGCAGTAAACACCGCCGTTTCTTACAATGTACGACGCCGCCGCTCCGTTTTTCAAAAACGAGGCGTTTCCGCTGACAAGGTCAAGCTCCATAATATCAAGCGTGGTAAAGCATTCACCGTTTCGTCTTTTCAGTATATCGCCCGCAAGAAGCGCCGCCGTGGATTTTTTCACCCTACATCTAAGCAGCTTTTCAAGTACGGAAAGCGCGGTTTTTGATACGTTATTTGCCTCCTCGCCGCTCCCCATTCCGTCCGCAAGCATTGCGTAAAAATATCCGTCATCCATTTCTCCCGACAAAACGTTATCTCCACTGCATACCTCCCCTGCCTTTGTCGATTTAAGACAGCACACCTTTGCCGACAGCGTTTTCTCGGGACTAAAAACCATACACTCCTTCTTCTCTCCCATAATAACAGGCAAGGCGTATTCTGTTTTACACGCCTCGGAAAAAGCCTTCCTTATTTTTTCCCGCTCCTCATCGGTAAAGCTTCTCCTCACTCCATGGGCGTATATTCGCTTTCTTTCAGAGCCTAATACAGATACCGTATCGGGCTTAAAGCCTATTGCACCCGACACACTTAAAACCGTTTTTTCAGCATCGACGTCCCGCGCGTTTTCAAGCCTTAGGTTATTTGCCACATCGGACAGCATATCCGCGACGGATTTGAAATTACACGCCGCTACGCTATTAAGCGACGCTGTCGCGGTCTCCGTCTTAGGCTCATTTGAAACTCGCCTTATCTCCTCGCTAAGCTCCTTAAATTTTATGCAATACCCCGATAAATAGTTTGTTTTCTTATCTCTCGGAAGCGCCTCTCCTCTTTCGTAAGCATCCATAATACCCTTAACCGACTCCTCGGCTCTTTTCGCCTCGCTTTCCCAGCATATAGAGCTTAGCGCACAGCTCTCGCAAAAGCCCGACGAAAGCGCATTGGAGACCTTTTTGGACCTTTGATATAATTCGCACCCGTCTGCTTCGTTAAGCGTTTTTGAAATATCACGCAGCGCCTCGGAAAGCCTTTCAATATTTTCATTTCTTTCAATATTACGCATAGCTCTCGTTTCCGCCTCGCTAAGCGCGTCATACTCTCGCGGAAGCTCGTTTTTAGGATACGGAAAACGCTCGGGGATAAATGAATATCTTATCATTGGCGAGACCGCCGCAACCGCGATTACCGTTTCGGGCACAAATCCCACAAGAGCGCCGTAACCGACCTGAAAAAGAGCAACACTCACGCCTGCAAACGCAGAAATCCCTGCCGTGGGTAGAACACCGATACAGTAGAATATTCCGGCAACGCCCCCCACCGTTGCATAAGAAACTGCAAGAGCGGGACTGCACACCGCTCCTAAAACCGCACCGATTACGGCGCCTCTGACCGCTCCACCCTTACTTGCGGAGATAAGAGTTAAAATAAGCGTAGCTACCGAGGCAAGAGAAACGCCGAAATAACGTATATCCTTTAACGAATAGACTACCGCAAAAAAGAAGGCAAGAACCGTTAGCTCATATATCATTCTTTCGGCATACCCTCCCTCGCCTATCCGCTTTCTCGGACATCCCGAAAAGAAGACGGCGAAAACCGTCGTGAGCACGGGTAGGGCTATCACGGTAGCAAGCAGCTTTATCCATACCCCCTCGTACACTCCGCTCTCCGTCAGATGGAAAGCGCTCTCCGTAAGCGCCATAAACGATGCATACCCGACCTTTATCAGCGGAGGCTCTTTAAATAACCGCGCGCCTTCCTTCCCATCTCCTATCCAAACGGATACGGCAATACGTAAAACCGCCACGGCAGTTAAAACAAAAAATCTGGAAAAGCTTACCGTTTTAGTTAAAAAAGCTCCGTAAATTGCGCCCGCATAGGCTCCTAACATACCGGCGCCCGACGAACATAAAAGAGCGTCGGTAAGAGGTACCCCTACCGACATATCGGTATAAGGCAGCCTGCATCCCGAAAATACCGCCGCAATAAAAAAATGCATTACGAGTGTGAGAAGAATTAAAAACCGCTCCTTCGGGCTTTTACCGTAAAAAAACCGATTTACAGTACTTTTCCATCTGTTATACCCTTTTTCGACTGTGAAAGACTTTGTGCTGAACATCTGCATATTTCCTTTCCTTTTTACATACAATAATATTTACGTGTTTTCGTCTCTGATTAAATTTTACACGCTAAGGCGAGCAAAAAAGGGCGAAAGGCGTCGCCCTGAAAGGAAAACCGTTACTTAAATTTATACAAAAAACTCCGATACGTATTATTTTAAAAGTGTTTTTTACATACCCCCTCTTTTTTCGCCAGACGAATTTTGTCTTTTTCTACCGATAGCTTTTAACGAGCGTTTTTTAAAAACGGCGTATTCGCCTTTGAAGCTCGGAGCGTGCCGCCGCGGTTTAAGCTTTCTCCATGTATGGGAGCCTTTCACCCTTGTCTATATCACAAAACAGGCTCTGCGCATTGGAAAGCTTTTCGTTTTTTACACGTAAAGCGCTCGAATATTTTGACCGTTAAGGGAAAAAATAAATATATGCCAAGCGGCTGTTATAAAAACAAGGGAGTAATAAAAAATGAAAAGCAATGAAAAAAACAAAAGCGCTAACACGGAAAAAAAGAAGGGCGGGTTAAGCCCCATGGAGGTAGCTCTTTCGGTGGTAAGACCTAATATTCACACAGGGATAAATACCGATCCTCAGGGCTCGTGGACAGGTGTTCCCGATGACGAATACGACCGTCCCATTCAGGACGCAGACGACCTCTAAGCATCGGTAAAAAAGCCACAAAGTAAATTTTAAACGGGAAACGTCGGCAAAGATAGGATATTTCTTTAAAATAAATATTAAATATATTAAATTTTTCATTAAAGCTATTGCAAAAACAGGCAAGATATTATACAATGAATATGTATATACGTTTATTATGAAAGGAAATCCGTTTTATGGTAAAAATACTTCATCTTGCCGACGTTCATCTCGACAGTCCGTTTAAAAACGTGCCTTACACAGAATCGGTAAAGCGCAGAAACGATACACGTCGGGTTTTTGCCAACGCGCTCGGCTACGCCGAAAAATGCGGCGCTTCGGTGGTTCTGCTCAGCGGCGATCTTTTTGACAGCGAGTTTTATACCGAAAACACGGTCTCCTTTTTGATTGACGCTTTTAAGAGTATGCCCTCCTGCCGTTTCGTGATTTCTCCCGGAAACCACGATCCGTATAAACACGGCAGTCCCTACACGGAAAGCTCCTTTCCCGAAAACGTTTTTATCTTCAGCTCTGAGGAAATGCAAAAAATAAGCTTTCCCGACCTCGGTCTTAACGTATATGGCTACGCCTTTACGTCAGACGCTCACGTAAAACGTCCTCTTGAGGGCTTCACAGCAGACGGAGACGGATTTAACGTTCTGTGCGCCCATACCGACATAGATACTCCCCTTTCAACATACGCTCCCATATCTGTAGCAGAGCTTTCTAAATCGCGACTTGATTACGCCGCTCTCGGTCATATTCACACCAACAAGGAAATTAATAAGGCGGCAAACACGGTTTACGCCTACGCGGGCTCTCTTACGGGACGCGATTTTTCGGAGCACGGGGACAACGGAGGAATACTTATAACCCTTGACGCCAAAAACGGCAAAAAGAAAGCGACTGCGGAAAGAGTGGTATTCTGTCCGTGGGTATATAAAACGGTTACCGTTAATTTAAGCGAGACGGGAAAGGGCGCCTTAAAGCCCACCCTTATAAAACGTCTTTCGGAGGAAACGGCGAACACCGAAAGAGAGCAGATAATCCGCCTCTCCCTAACAGGCAGCGTTGATTACGAAATAGACACGGCGGCTCTTCTTTCGGAGTTAAGTGAGCATTCGGTAAGAGAAATAGATAACAAAACCGTTTCAAGCTTTGACTACCTCGGTCTTGCCGACGACTTTTCGCTTCGCGGAGAGTTTTACAGAACACTAAGGCCAATGCTTTCCTCAGAAAACGATGAGGAGCGTAAGCTCGCCGAGGCCGCGCTACGGCTCGGACTTAACGCGCTGAGCAGAACCGAGCTTGAATAGCCCGAAATATGCTTTTCAGTAATCAAGCAGAAAGCAAAAAGCCTTAAATAGAATTTAGTCCGCTAAAATAATGCGGTAACGTTCGTTTGAAAATAAAAAGATACCGACAGACGCAGTGTCGAAAAAACAATCAGTAAAGAAAAGGTAAAATTAAGATTATGCGTATTTGTGAAATACATATCGAGGAGTTCGGTGGAATTTTAAATAAGCACATCACCCTTGACGGCGGCTTTAACCTGCTTTGCGGAATAAACGAGTCAGGCAAAACTACTCTTTGTAATTTTATAAAGTACATCTTTTACGGCTTTTCCGGCGCAGACGAGCGCTTGGAAATGAGTAACTTCAAAACCGGGGTATCCTCTGGGTATATAATAATTGAGGACGGCAACGGTATAAAATACCGTATAGTAAGACGCGACTCCGAAAAATCAAAGAGCAGGCTAAACGTTTTCAGAGAGAAGGACGGAAGCGAGTTTTCTATATGGAAGGACCACGCCACCTCTCCCGGCGAGTACTTTCTCGGCGTAACGGAAAAGCTCTACACCCGCTCGATATACGTAAGTCAGATAGGGGGCGCCGCGCTTGACGGCGGAAGCGCAGAGGCGGTAAGCAATCTGCTTATTTCCGGAGACGAGGCGACAAATTTAAATAAAGCCAAAAACGCTCTTGAAAATTACCGCAAATCCCTCCGTTTAAAAAGGGGCAGAGGCGGAAAAATCTCCGACACGGAGGACGCCCTTTCCCACTTAAAAGAGAAATTTGAGCGCGGAGCAAAAACAAAAGAGAATTTATCCGAGTTAAGTTCAAGCATAAAACGTCTTGAAAATGACAGAGAAGCCTTAACAGAGCAGCTTAAAAGCACACGCGCGGCACTCGCAACGGCTAAAAGTACCAAGATTTCCAGTCTTCTGAAAAACAAAGAGGATATAGAAAAACATCGCGAGGAGCTGCTGCTCCGCGAGGCTCGTATTATGAGCGAAAATACGGTAAACGGCTTTCTCCCCGATGAAAGCTACATAAGAGAGCTTACCGCAGCTAAAAATGCCGCTGAGGCGCAAAAAGAAAGCCACGAAAGTCTGAAAACAAAAATAACGTCTATAACAGAGCAAAAAAAGCAGAGCTTACCAAAGGGGTATAAGGAATATACCGAAATGGGAAAAACAGGCTCCGTTAAGGAGAAATACAAAAAAGGCAGCGCGGCAAAAAGAACGCTTCAGCTTTTCACTGTATTCTGTTCTATACTTTCGGTTACGTCAATCTCCTCCTTTTTCATTCCCGAAAGCTTTGGGATTCAACTTGAAAGAAGCATAACCTTCGCGGGGGCTTCTACCTTCTTTGCCATCGTGTTCTGGGTTTTATATATACGCTCCGCCATTAAGCTTCACAGAATTAACAAAAAGCTGTTTATCAGCTCCAAGCGTCCTTCAAGCAAGGCGTTTGAGGAATTTGACACCTACGATAAGGTACACGGAAACGACTTCCGCTCCTTTTCCGAGGCTCTTACAGAATCGGAAAAAACCGCTGACGAAAAGCAGACGGCTCTTGATAAGCTTCTACGTCTCTGGGGTAAAGGCTCAGCCATAGAGGCAGAGGAAGCGTACTTTAAATATCTTACCGACAAAAAGGACGCCGAGGAAAAGCTTATTGAGCTACGCAGCAACGAGCATTTTATTTCCGCTCAGCTGTCCATATACAGCGATACGGAAATTGCTGAGGCTAAAAGCATCGTGCCAGAAGCTGCGAATACACAGTCGAAAAATTTAAGCGAAAAGAACGTTACGGAGCTCGAAATTAAAATTGATAACGTTAATGGAGAGCTTCGTGAGCTTGAGATACGCCGCGCGGAAATAAGCGGTGGCGGTGCTCCGAAGCTTGACAAGCTTTCCGCTGAAATTGACGAAACCGAGGCAAAGCTTAAAAAGCTAAGCTTCAGCTACGCGGCGGCTGAGCTTGCGATAGAAGCTCTTGAAAAGGCGGAGGGAAATATACGCTATACCGTTTCCCCGTATCTCAGCGAGGCGGCGGGTGAGTATTTCACTGCTTTAACAAAAAAACGCTATGCAGGTCTTCTGCTTGACGAAAATATGTCTCTTAAATACAAAGACGGAGAGACGGGTACTCCTATCGACAGCCTATATCTTAGCGGCGGAAGTGCTGACCTTGCTTGGATATGTCTCCGACTTGCGCTTCACAAAAAGCTTTCGGAAAGCCATCCGGTACCGATAATTCTTGACGAGTGCTTCGTTTATTTTGACGACACAAGATTAAAGGCGATACTTAAAAAGCTTACGGATATAGCGGCGAAAAACGGGGTACAGATACTTCTCTTCTCGGCAAGCAGCAGAGAAAAAAATATTCTGCAAAAAACGGTCAACACGGTTAAAATATAAACGGTAAATTAGCTTGAAATGAAAGGACAAAAAGGAAAGACAATGACGAAAATTGATATTATCTCCGGATTTCTCGGAGCGGGAAAAACTACTCTTATAAAAAAGCTTATTAACGAATGCTACAAAGGGGAAAAAATCGTTCTAATCGAAAACGAATTCGGTGAAATCGGTATTGACGGCGGTTTTCTTCAGGATGCGGGAATCAATATAACCGAAATGAACTCCGGTTGTATCTGTTGCAGTCTCGTCGGAGATTTCGGAGAGGCTCTCAAAAAGGTTCTTGACGAGTACGCCCCCGACAGAATCCTTATCGAGCCGTCGGGAGTCGGAAAGCTCTCCGACGTAATAAAGGCTGTTCAGGATATTGAAACCGAGGACGCTGTTCTTAACGCGTTTACCACCGTCTGCGACGCAGGTAAATGCAAGATGTATATAAAGAATTTCGGAGAGTTTTATATCAATCAGGTAGAGCACGCCTCCACTATAATTCTCAGCCACACAGGCGGAATGAGTGAGGAAAAGGTCGGGAAGGCTCTCGCGCTTATAAGGGAGCATAACAGCGAGGCGGTTATAGTTACCACTCCGTGGGACGAGCTTAGCGGTCAGCAGCTTATTGACGCTATCGAGGGAACAAGCTCTCTTAAAAATGAAATTGAAGCTCTCTTAAAGGAGCATAGACATCACCACCACCATGACGAGGAATGCGAGTGCGGACATCACCACCACCA
>JAZUBT010000028.1:0-39512 GCA_045638685.1 Eubacteriales bacterium
ACTAAAACACTAAAATAACAGTGTTTTGACGGGTAGCACCCGGTGGTAAGTGGCGAGTAGGCAAACGCCTGCACGTGTACTGCGACGCACACAAAATTCAAACACACCGAGCGTCGCTAAGGCCGAGCCTTGCTAAAACACTAAAACAACAGTGTTTTGACGGGTAGCACCCGGTGGTAAGTGGCGAGTAGGCAAACGCCTGCACGTGTACTGCGACGCACACAAAATCCAAACACACCGAGCGTCGCTAAGGCCAAGCCTTTGAAAAAAATAGCCGTGAAATAAATTATCAAAAGCAAAGCGGTTTTCAAAAACCGGAGTGCAGTTTGTACGGGAGAAAGTTATTCTCCCGTTTTTTACACGGGGCGATGCCGTTATTACCCCGAAAATCCGCATTAGACTTTGTGAAACATCTGTGTAACGCTTCGGGTTACGTTACGTCCGCGCTCCCCGAACCATAGATTTAAGATAGTCGGTTGCGTCGGAAAGGCTGCCTATCTGGTCTATAAGCCCCTCGCTTACCGCCGCGTTTCCGTCAAGTATCGTCCCGAGATCGGTTGTCATCTCGTCGTTGCTTAACATAAGCTCGCGGAGTCTGTCGGGGGAGATGTTGCTATGCTCCGAAACGAAGGAGACTATCCTCTCCTGCATACGGCTGAGCTGAACGAAGCTCTGCGGCGCGCTAAGCACGAGTCCCGTTATACGTACGGGGTGCAGAGTCATGGTTGCCGTGGGAACGATAAACGAACGCTTTGTGCTTACCGCAAGAGGAACGCCGATAGAATGACCGCCGCCAAGAACTATGGAGGCGGTCGGTTTTTTCATTCCGCTGATAAGCTCGGATAGAGCAAGACCGGCTTCTACGTCGCCGCCGACGGTGTTTAAAATTAAAAGAAGCGCGTCGATTTCATCGTTTTCCTCTATTTCTACAAGCTGAGGAATAAGGAGCTCGTATTTCGTGCTTTTTTGACTTTGCGGAAGCTCCGAATGTCCTTCGATCTGTCCGACGACCGTTATTGTACGCAGAGAAAATCCGTTCTTTTTGGTTTCAACGGAGCCGTCAGGACGCTCGGGAGAGGTTTCAGCCTTTTCTTTACCGCAGGAAGCATTCTTATCGTTTTGTGTGTTCTCACTGTTTTGTGTGTTCTCACTGTTTTGTGCGTTCTCACTGTTTTGTTTGCTCTCGTTTTTCGGGTTGTTACACCTGTTTTCGTATTTATTTGTCATAAAATGTGAAATCCTTTCATTCTTTTTGAAAATTTTTAAGAAATATCGTTTTTGCACTTTACTTTTTCGCATAAATATAGTATAATATATTAAAAAAATAATATACAAGGGGACACAAAAAATGGAAAAAATATTAGTTGAAACTTCTGCAAGACACGTTCATCTTTCCAAGGAGGATCTTGCGATACTTTTCGGAGAGGGTGCTGAGCTTACCTTCAAAAAAGCACTTAGTCAGCCCGGTCAGTTTGCCTCTGAGGAGAGAGTAAAGCTTGTCGGACCTAAAAAAGAGATAGCAAACGTAATAATTCTCGGTCCCGTTCGTCCTGCGACACAGATTGAGCTTTCCTACACCGATGCCCGTACGCTCGGTATAGACGCACCTCTCCGCGAGAGCGGAAACGTAGCCGGAACTCCCGGGCTTAAGCTTGTCGGACCTGCCGGCGAGGTAGATGTTGCCGAGGGCGCGATAGTCGCAAAGAGACATATACATATGACTCCCGCTGACGCCGAGACCTACGGTGTTGAAAACGGACAGATAGTAAGCGTTAAGATAGACAGCGAGCGTTCTGCTGTTCTTGGCGACGTTGTTGTTCGTGTAAATCCGAACTTCAGCCTTGCTATGCACATAGATACCGACGAGGCTAATGCTGCCTGCGCGTTCGGAAAGTGCTACGGAGAGCTTATAAAATAAGTAATTGGTCAATATTTGACAAATAGACAAAAATTGCTATAACGAGCTGGGCGGTTGGTAAACCCGGGGTTATAGCTATAAGGCTCCCGATAAGAACTGTATAAAATTAAAGGATAAGGCAAAGTGTTGTCTTATCCTTTTTTGTAATAGCCCATTTTATAAGAAAAAGATGAGGGGAAAACTGCCGCGTTTTCTGTTGGTATGAAACGAAAGCCGAGAAAATAAAGTGTTTGAATAATTTACAAATCAAATCGGTGATTAGGCTCCAAATATTATAATTTTTGTGTGTAAGATTTAAAACGGTTTTTAAAGTGTGGAAGAAACGCATAAAGGTTTCACGTGAAACATTTTGTGCAAAGAAAATCTTGAGCTTTGCAATAAGTGGGTTAGCTGTTCTTTAAAACCGTAAGATGGTGATTGGGCGCGATAGGTGTGGTTTCGGGTGTGGCGAAGGTCTCGTGCTGTGTTTTGGGTGGTGGGGACAGGCGTTGTGTTAGAAAATAAAAACACCGTAGGTTGTGGAAAACCTGCGGTGTTTGCTGTTTTTCTGTGGAAAACTCTGTGGGAAATGTGTTGTTTCTGTGGAAAACTGTGTGAAAAACCGTTTTGGGCGTTACATCTAACCTATATTGTCTATGTGAGGTTATTTGCAATCTGTAAGCGGTTTTTTGTTTAGGAAAGCTTGTTTTCGGCGTTAAATAATCGGTTTTGAAAATGGGTTTTCGATTCCGCTGATAAAATCGGTAAATCCCGAAACAAGGTTGCCCGAGAAGGTGGCGACCAGTGCTAAAGCTATCAAAAGTATTACGGTTAAGACAAAATTGTTTGCCTTTCCGGATTTTGTGTGATAAAGTGAATAGGCTCTGTCGTGGGTTTCCGGAGGAATATAATATCTTGCTTTGTTAACGTCGAATTTGACGCGTTGTCTCTGTGCGTCGGTGTATGTGGAGGCGAATGTTGAGTTTTTGTCCGTCGTAGCGAGCGCTTGTTCGGAGACGGTTGTGTCGTCGTTGTTTTCGGTTTCCGCGCATTTTGTGGCGGTTTCGGTGTTTTTTGGGTTTATTTCCGCATTTTTACTGTCGATTAAGTTGGTGAGCGGTGTTTTTTCGGCGTCATCGTTTGCTTTTTCTGTGGAAAGCCTTTCTTTTGTTTGTAAAACCCTTGCGAGCTCCGAAAGCGGAGCGGGTGAGTCGTCGCTCTTTGTTTCTTTTATTACGTCGGGGTGTCTTTTTCTTTTGACAACTGAAAATTCTTTGAATAGTGGCGGGGCGTCGGTGTAGGTGTCGTTGGCGTAAAATTTTCCGTCATCGGTTATTGCAACCAGCATATTTCTATAATTGGTATGCGATTTCAGGCCGAATTTAATAAAAATCTTGTTTTTAAGGTTCAGTTCCTCGATTGTAACCGCTTTTTCAGGAGAATCTATTTTGTTTTCCAGTAGCTTTCTTATAAACGCGCCGAACTTGATTTTGATTAAATATCCGGCAACCGTTGCTACGACTACGCCGATAAACAGCGACCAAACGACAAGCTGCAAAGAAATTTCGCCGTTGTAATATAGCAGTTCTGATAGGTTTGGCATTTTTTCCTCCGTTTATCAATATAAGGCTTAGATAGGTGATAGTATAATTTGAATATGAGTCAACGTTAGACTAAGGCAAGCGTTTGCGCGAGAACTGGGCAAAAAACGTGCCTTTTGTGTCTTTTGACTGTTGTTAAAGCGGCGCGCTTGTCAAATGTTTCACGTGAAACGTTATAAATAACGGACTCTCTTATCGAAAGTCCGTTATTTTCTGTCATAGAGAAGTGTTTATTTTATTATATCGGTTCCCATATACTTCTGAAGAACCTCGGGAATATCAATTCCGCCGTCATCTCTCTGGAAGTTTTCTATAATGGCCGCGACCGTTCTTCCTACCGCGACTCCGGAGCCGTTGAGTGTGTGAACGTAGCGAGCTTTAGCTTTGGGATCGGTTTTAAAGCGTATATTTGCTCTGCGTGCCTGGTAATCCTCAAAGTTAGAGCAGGAGCTTATCTCGACGTAGCGGTTGTAGGAGGGCATCCAAACCTCAACGTCGTAGGTTTTTGCAGAGCTGAAGCCTATGTCTCCGCTGGAAAGACATACGACTCTGTGGGGGAGGCCGAGAAGCTGTAAAACTCTCTGCGCGTCAAGTGTTAACGATTCAAGCTCGTCGTATGACTTGTCGGGATCCGCAAATTTTACAAGCTCGACCTTGTTGAACTGGTGCTGACGGATAAGGCCTCTTGTGTCGCGTCCGGCGCTGCCTGCCTCTGCTCTGAAGCAAGCGGAGTAGGCACAGTACTTAATCGGAAGCTCCGAGGCATCAAGAATGTCGTTTTTGTACATATTCGTAACCGGAACCTCGGCGGTGGGGATTAAAAAGTAGTCGGTATTGGCAACCTTGAAGGCGTCCTCCTCGAATTTCGGGAGCTGTCCCGTTCCCTGCATGGAGTTTCTGTTTACCATATAGGGCGGAAACACCTCGGTGTAACCGTGTTCAGTGTGTGTGTCGAGGAAGAATGAGATTATAGAGCGTTCAAGACGGGCTCCGAGGCTTTTGTAGAAGTGGAAGCGCGTTCCTGTTACCTTTCCTGCGGTTTCGGGATCGAGTATTCCGAGTCTCTGACCGAGCTCCCAGTGGGCTTTCGGTTCAAAGTCAAATTTTCTCGGCTCTCCCCAACGGCGGATTTCGACGTTATCCGAGTCGTCTTTTCCTACGGGGATTGAGGGGTGAGGAAGATTGGGGACGGAAAGGAGTAAAAATTCAAGCTCCTTGTCGGTTTCGTCGAGCTTATCCTCGTCGCTTTTGATTTCGTCGCTAAGCTTTTTCATTTCCTCGAATATCGGAGCGACGTCCTTGCCTTCCTTTTTGAGCATAGGAATCTGCTTTGAAACCTCGTTCTTTTTTGCTTTTACGCTCTCGGTTGCGGCGATAAGCTGGCGTCTGGTTTCGTCAAGCGCGAGAATTTTATCTATCTCCTCGCTGTAATCCTTTTGGCGAGTGGCAAGTCTTTTTTTAACCTCTTCGGGGTTTTCTCTTATGGTTTTAATATCTAACATTGTTTTGCCTTTCTGGGTTTTGTCTTCTCTTGTAAGAAAGATTTATATTTGGTTTTTAACGTCTGGTTATATAATAATAATGAAGAAAATTCTGGGTTTTTAGGCTTTTTCTTCCGTGGTTCGGCTACTAAAAATGGTTTTTAAACCGGGGTTTGGTATATGTTTTTGAACGCTGTTCTGAACGAATTTAATTTTTTGATTAAATATCCTCGAAAAACTCGTCTCCGCAAAGCATTTTGAGAAGCTCCTCTAAGTCCTCGTTAGAGGAAAAGGAAATTTCTATGCGCTTTTCGTTGCCTCTGTTTGAGATTTTGACCTTTCTTCCGATTACGTCCTGAACCTTCTTTTCGAGCTCGGCGCAGTAATCTATCTTGATTTTTTCGGCCTTCTCGGGCTTTTCGTTGTTTTTCTTCGTTGCTGCGGCATTTAAGGTCTTGACGAGGGCCTCGGTGGATCTTACCGAAAGCTCTCTTGAAATGACAGCCTCTGCTGCTTTTGTTATATCATCGTGCTTTAAAAGACCGAGAAGCGCGCGGGCGTGTCCTGCGGAAAGCTTGCCGTCTATAAGCATATCGGTAACCTCTGTGGGGAGATCGAGGAGTCTTACCGAGTTTGCTATCGCACTGCGGCTTTTACCGAGGCGTTTTGAAAGCTCCTCCTGTGTCATATCGTGAACCGACATTAAGGATTTGAATGCCGCTGCTTCTTCGATGGGATTGAGATCCTCTCTCTGGAGGTTTTCTATTAATGCAATTTCTGCGATTTTCTTCTCGTCTGCTTCGAGAACTATTACAGGAACCTCGGTAAGTCCTGCTATTTTAGAGGCTCTCCAGCGTCTTTCTCCCGCGATAATGCTGTAAAATCCGTTAGATTGCTTTGCAACGAGTATTGGTTGAAGAACTCCGTTTGATTTTATTGAATCTGCGAGCTGTATAAGCGCGTTTTCGTCGAAAAGGCGTCTTGGTTGGTCTTTTCTCGGCTCAAGCTCTGAAATTCTAAGAGTTTTCGGTGTTTCGTTTTCCTGTAATTTAGCACCTTGTATTTGAAAAAGGGCGTTAAGGCCTTTGGCTTTTCCTTTGTTTACCATTTTTTCGTCCTTTCTGTTTGATTTTTGGTTATTTTAAATTCTTTTTATTGTTTTTGCGGTAAAAACGGTTATGTGTATTGTTTTTCCGGAACGTTACTTTTCTGTTCTCGCTATAAGCTCTTTTGCTACCGACATATAATTTTGCGCGCCCTTTGAGAATTTATCGAGGTACAAAATGGGTGTGCCGTAGGACGGGGCCTCTGCTAAACGCACGTTTCTTACGATGTTTGTTTTAAACAGAAGGTTTCCGTAGTAGCTACGTAATTCGTGCATGATGGACTGCGTTATATTAAGTCTGCTGTTAAACATCGTTACAAGAATCCCGAGTATGTCGAGGTTCGGATTGTGGTAAGCTTTGATGCTTTCGACGGTGTTTGTCAGCTGAACGAGGCCTTCGAGAGCGTAAAATTCGCACTGAACCGGGATTATAAGGCCTTCGCTTGCCACCAATGCGTTGATTGTGAGAAGTCCGAGTGTCGGCGGGCAATCAATGAAAATATAGTCGTATTTGTCCTCTACCGCGGTTAAAACTCTCTTTAAAAGACGCTCTCTTGACGGAAGCTCTGCGATTTCAAGCTCCGCGCCGGCGAGATCGATTGCTGAGGGGATTAAGTCGAGGTTTTTAAACTCGGTTTTTTGTATAGCTTCCTCTATCGGGAGGTTGTTTGCGATTATATCGTAGGTTGATTTAAGGTTGCGTCTGTCGATAAAGCCAACCCCGGTGGATGCGTTTCCTTGGGGATCGAAATCAACGAGAAGCACTTTTTTATCCAAAGAAGCGACTGTTGCAGCAATATTTACCGCAGAAGTGGTTTTGCCAACGCCGCCCTTTTGGTTTGTAAAGGAAATTATCATATTTTTTCTTCCTTTCTTATGATAATTCAATTATATCAAATTATATAATGCTTTGTCAAGGAGATAAAAAATATTTTTAATAAAAAATGCAAAATAATAGCGTTTATGAGAATGTTTCATGTGAAACAATTTCTTTTTTGTCGAAAAATGCTAAGCTAAAAGCAAAAGCCCTGCGAATGTAACGGCGCCTTTTGGTAGGGGCGTTTCGTTTGCGGGGCTTTAAACGGTGTTATTTGTGGGCTTAAACGGTGGTGTTCGCGGTTCCTTTTGGACTGTTTTGAGGCGATTGTTTGCGCTATACTGAGGTTTGTGGTTTTGCGACGTATTGTGTTAGGCTTTTGGTTTTTGCGGTGTTGGTTAGGTGTTGGTTAAGTTATATTAAGGGTTTCCCGGCTTTCTTCCGTGGCGGTTGTGGTGGGACAAGATATTTCTTTCGAGACCGAGATGGTGTAAATGATTTCGCTGTCTGTCTCGGTTCGGGAGGTTTTTACGTGCGCACCGTGTTTCCTTGTGTTATCAATCACCTTTTTTATCGATGAAATAAGGTTTTTGTAGTCAAAAGCGCCGCTTTTTTTGTCTTTTTCCTCCGGACTTGTTAGTTTTTCGATATAATCCTCTGACTGCTTGACGTTTAAATTAAGCTTGACGATGTGCGCTAAGGCTTCGATTCTTTCCGGGGTGCTCTTGATTTTAAGCAAGGCTCTTGCGTGGCGTTCTGTCAAATTATTGCCAAGAATTACGGTTTTTTCTGCCTCTGAGAGCCTGAGCAGGCGAAGCTTGTTAGCAACTGCTGATTGAGTTAGGGAGAGTTCGGTGGCGATTTCCTCTTGGGTGAGCTTATGAAGCTCTATCAAAGAGGCTATTGCGGCGGCCTCCTCGAACACGTTAAGGTTGTCTCTATGTAGGTTTTCTATGATTGCGAGCGCTGCCGAGGTGCGGGTGTCTGCATCGATTATAATGCACGGAACTGCACGCATTCCGAGTAGCTTTGCCGCTCTCAAGCGGCGCTCCCCTGCCACGAGCTCGTATTGAAATATTGAAAACCTTGATTTTTCCGATATTTTTCGCACCGTGAGGGGTTGGAGAATGCCGTATTTTGCTATACTTTCGGAAAGTCGCGCGAGAGTTTCCTGTTCAAACGTCGTTCTGGGCTGACTGCGGTTTGGCATAATGGTTTCAGGGGAGATTTCAACGATTTCTCTGCTTTTTTCTTGGATTTCGGCTAAACTGTTCATATATTTTTACCTCTTTTCTTTGTTTAAATCCTTTTGTTGTTCAAGAGATAAGGTGTTTGTGGTTGTTTTTATCAATTTCCCGACCTTTATCTCTCCTTAAATACATATTATCATAATTCTTGTGTCGTTTACAAGCGAAGCGCGGTGGTGTTTTAAGAGGATTTATTGAGAAAGGTGGCGTGCAGCTATTAAAAAAGCGTAAAAATAGCATAATTTATTTGGAAATGTCGATGTTTGCGATAATTTTTGTTAAAAATTGACGGGTAAAACACAAAACAAAAAGCACAAACGTTTCACGTGAAACATTTGCGCTTTTATCTGATGGATTAAGGTTTTGTTTGCCGTATGCGTAGGTTAAGGTTGCGTTGGCAACAATATCGATTAAATTTAGGCCTGTTTTGATGGATTTATAGGTGTAATAAAGGGGTTTTTCTTGGATTTCTCTTAAAATTGGCCGGTTTTTTCGAGCAGGCCCTATGACACCCTTTGCTTAAACGACAGTTTATCACAATTTATTTACAATTTTACACGCTATCAAAAATACCGGAGTGTTTTATTGATTTTTCCTTGTGAAAACAAGGGTTTTTAAAGATTTTCCGGCTTTTTATGGCTCGTTTTCGTTATATTATCCGGTTCTCTTTGGCTGATTATAGCGGTTTTTTTGCTATCTTTGAATATGCTCTCGGATATATATTCGGTGTTTTTGCGACCTTTTTTATTATTATGAACGTTCTCTCTTGTTCGCCTTTTGGGGTAAAAAGCGTTCCCTTTTCTATTTTTTGAAGCTCTCCGCCCAGCGTTTTTATTGCTTTTTCAGCTTCTTTATACTCCTCGTCCCCGAGTCCACCCTTAAGAGCAATGAAAAAACCGCCGATTTTTACAAACGGAAGCGAGAGCTCGGCAAGAACGTTAAGCCTTGCGACGGCTCTTGCGGTTACGTAGTCGTAGCTTTCTCTTTCCTTTGTCAGAGCCAGCTCCTCTGCTCTCGCGGCTCTTGAAATAAAGTTATTTATACCATTTTCCTCTGCGAATTTAGTTGAAAATGCTATCTTTTTTGCGGTACTGTCTATACCGTAAACGGATAAATCATCCCTTACTATTGCAATCGGAAGCGATGGAAAACCCGCTCCGCAGCCTATATCAAGCAGTTTTCCGCTTTCCTTTATATGCTTTACAGCGAGCAGGCTATCGGCGAAATGAAGGGCGGAGACGCCCTCGGCGTCGGTTACCGCGGTAAGGTTATAAAGCTTGTTAGTCTCGACGAGAGAGGTATATAAATTATAGAATTTGTCTTTATATTCTATATATTGTTCAAGGTTATTCTCTCTTAATGCGTTGGTAAAAATATTGTTAAAATTAGTCATATATTGTTATATAAAGAGATGTGTTGTTGATTGGTTTGTTTTTTATAATTGTTGTGATCTTCGCGCGGTGGTTGTTGTGAGTTTGTTATTATGTTGTTATGAGGTTTTTGTTATGATTGTTGAGGTTTTTTTATTATAATTGGTGTGGGTTTTGTGCGGTGGTTGGTGTGAGCTTGGTGTGGCGCAGGTGCCGTCAAGGTGGTTTTAGTCGCGCTGCTGTTTGTTAAGCTTAAGCCAGATAAGCAGAACCGATATGTCAGCGGGAGAAACTCCGCTTATTCTTGACGCTTGTCCGATGTTAAGCGGTTTTACCTTGTTAAGCTTCTGTCGCGCTTCAAGTCTTAGTCCCGTAATTTCGTTGTAGTCAACGTTTTCCGGCAGAAGCCTTGTTTCAAGCTTCTCCATTCTTTCGGCGTCCTCAAGCTGGCGTTTTATATACCCTTCGTATTTTATCTGTATTTCAGCTTCCGTTTTTACAAGTCGCGGAAGGCTAAGATACCCGTCGTTGATTTCTTTAAGATCCTCGTATCCTATTTGCGGACGTTTAAGAAGCTCGGAAAGACGCACTCCCGTAGTTATTTCGCTCGTCTGCCGCTCCGCAAGAATTTTGTTCAGCTTTTCCGTCGGAGACAGTGAAACGGATTTTACTCTTTTCAGCTCCTTCGCGATAAGCTCCTTGGTTCTTATAAGCTCGTTATATCTTTCCTCGCTGACAAGACCTACGCGTCTTCCCTCGTCCATCAGTCTGAATGCTGCGTTGTCTTGGCGCAGCAAGAGGCGGTATTCCGAGCGGGAGGTCATAATTCTGTACGGTTCGTTTGTTCCTTTGGTTACTATATCGTCGATGAGAGTGCCGATGTAGGACGAGTCGCGGGAAAGCACGAGGGGTGCCTCTCCTTTGATTTTAAGAGCGGCGTTAATGCCTGCTATAAGGCCCTGCGCGGCAGCTTCCTCATATCCCGATGTGCCGTTGAACTGTCCTGCTCCGTATAGCCCTTTTACAGCCTTAAATTCGAGCGTAGGGAGCAGCTGGGACGGATCGGCGCAGTCGTACTCTATCGCGTATGCAAAACGCATTACCTTGGCGTTTTCAAAGCCCTCGATTGAACGGAGCATCTGAAGCTGTACCTCGGCGGGTAAAGACGAGCTGAAGCCCTGAAGGTAGATTTCCTTTGTGTCTCTGCCGACCGGCTCCGCAAAAAGCTGATGTCTTGACTTGTCGGCAAACCTTACCACCTTGTCCTCGATGCTCGGACAGTAGCGCGGCCCCGTGCCCTTGATTACTCCCGAATAAAGCGGGGAGCGGTGAAGATTGTTTCTGATTATTTCGTGAGTTTTCTCGTTTGTGTATGCGACGTAGCAAGGGATTTGCTCGGTTTCGTTTAACCCTGCCTCGTCCGTTTTGTGCGAATAGGGTATGATATATTCCTCTCCGTCCTGACGTTCAAGCTTTGAAAAATCAATGCTGTCGCGGTGTATCCTCGGGGGGGTACCTGTTTTAAAACGGAGAAGCTTTATTCCGAGAGACTGAAGGCTTTCGCTAAGTCCCTCTGCCGGAAGTGAGCCGTCGGGGCCTGACGGGTATGCGTTTTGTCCTACTATAACTCTGCCCGAAAGATAGGTTCCGGAGCAGATTATTGCCGCCTTAACCTCGTAGCGCAGCCCGAGTCTTGTTATAACGGCGCTTACGCTGCCGTTTTCGGCTTCAACCGATACTATTTCCGACTGTATTATACGGAGATTTTCGCAGGTTTCCAGAGTCTCCTTCATTACCTTGTGGTAAAGAGAACGGTCTGCCTGTATTCTTTTTGAATGAACCGCGGGGCCTTTTCCGAGGTTAAGAGTGCGGCTCTGGAGCGTTACCTTGTCTGCCGCGACACCCATCTCGCCGCCGAGCGCATCTATTTCAAAGACGAGATGCCCTTTTCCGGTACCCCCTATGGACGGGTTACACGGAAGGTTGGCTATCCCATCGAGGCTGAGCGTGAAAAGAATGGTTTTCAGTCCCATTCTTGCCGAGGAAAGCGCGGCTTCAATGCCTGCGTGCCCTGCTCCGATTACGGCAACGTCGGCGTGGTCAACGGTGGGGGTGGTGTTCTGGCGGTTTTCTGTGTTCATTTTTTTCTCCGGTTTTGTGGTTTAAAATGGTTATTTTTGATGGTTAACACCTTTAAGTGGCAGAGAGGTGTTGATAAATTTTGTTTAGCAGCATAGGGATAATCCTTATTCTAAGGATAGGCGTATTGAACGGCCGAACGGACGTCGCTGCGGTTTAATCGGTTTTTGGTGTTTGTCGGTACCGCACCCTTAATGGTGGTATTTTCCGCCACTGCTGATGTTAAGCGCACGGTAAAGCTGCTCTAAAAGTATAACCCGCATAAGGCGGTGCGGAAAGGTCATTTTTGAAAAGGAAAGACGGTACGCGCACGCTGCCTTTACGTTTTCGGGCAGTCCGTCTGCGCCGCCGATAAGCAGAGCTATGCTTCCGCTACCCTTTACCGCGCCTTCCTCGAGAAGTGTGGAAAACTCCGGTGAGGAAAGCTGCTTTCCCTCTACGCAAAGCGCAATTTTATAGCTTTTGTCGCTGAGCGCGGGGAGTAGCGCGTCGTCGCTTTTAAGCTCAAGCGTTGTGAGCTTACAGTATGCCGACAGGCGTTTTTCGTATTCCTTTACGGCGTCCTTTAAAAAGGATTCTTTAAGTGTGCCGACACAAATTATTTTAACGTTAAGCATATACGTCTCCGTGGAAATTATAGAATTTAACTGGTTTTTTCAAGGGGCGTCGGCGGAAATCTCACTACGGAAAGTCTCGGCGCCGCTCCGAGGTAGTTAAGCGTTACCCCTGCCTCGCTTAGCGCTTTGCTTACGCAGTATAAAGCAAGCTCGGGGGTGTTGTTTTCAGGACTGATATGTGAAAGCAGAACGTTTTTAACCCCCGCCCTCGCAAGTCGTACCACAAAGCCGGCACAGGAGTCGTTTGACGTATGACCGCAGTCGGATAAAATCCGGTATTTTAAGCTGTCGGGGTATATGCCGCATTTAAGCATTATTTCGTCGTGATTGGCCTCTGTTATTACGTCCCTGCAATCGGAGAAAAACTCAAAAAGAGCATCACTTGGCTTACCTATGTCGGTGCATATACCGAGAGATAGCTCATCGCCTGTTACTTTATAAGCGACGCAGGCGGCGCTATCGTGGGGGACAGGGCACGATTTTACAGTTAATTTACCGATGCTTTCGGTAAATTCAAGCGTTTCGTGTACTATTAGCTTATCGCGTATTTCAAAGCCGCGGCCGCGTACAAAAGCGAGGTAGGACGGCTCCGTTATATGTATCGGGACGCTGTATTTTTTTACGAAGGTCTGAAGCCCCGCGACGTGGTCGCTATGCTCGTGAGTTATAAATAGAGCGGATATGCTTTCGGGTGAAATCCCTATCTCCTTAAGCGCGGAGGTTAAATACTTGACGGAAACGCCGAGGTCGATCAGAATATGAGTTTGTCCGTCCGAAACGAGGGTGCAGTTTGCCCTTGAACCGGAAGCGAGAGAATAGACACAGGGGGTGGGTACTAACATTTTTTGAACCTTTGTTTTGTAAGTTTAATCTTTTTTGAAGAAGCCCAAAATAAAAGGGCGATAAATTCGATGGGTGCTCTTTTAAAAAGGTTGTAAATTTGACGTAAGTGTGTGAATAGGGTATAGCGTTGGTATATGTACGTGGGAGGGTATAGCTTTGACGTAGGTGCGCGAGCGGTTATGAATTTGACGTGTAATCACATAAGGAGGATAACCGTGCTACAGTGCGTTACAAACGTGCCCGTCAGCCGTTACATTCCGCCGAAAATCATTGGAATATAAAATTCGCTGACAAATCCGACGAGTACTGCGGCAATAAACGGAAACGCGATATACAGGTATATCCTTCCGTCATCTTTTCTCTGCTTTTCCGCCGCGAGAAAGCGGAGCTTTTCGTCCTCGCTCCAGCTGTCGGGAAGCTCCTCGGGCGGAGGAAGCTTACCAAGTCGTCCGCGTACGATTATAATATAGACGAGAATTGGTATCGCGGCGCAAAGCTCGAATATAATGAACACCCAAAGGTACCCGAGCTCAATGAATACCTTTAAAACCGTATATGCCGCCATTGCTATAACGAGCAAAATAAGGGTTTTTTTGAGCCGTGGTTTTTTGTTTTCGGGTTGCGTAGGTGCGGTGGGGGAGTTCTTTTGTTCGCTAAATCTGTATTTTTTTGGTTTCATTTTGTTACCTTTTTTGTGGGAAATGTGGCTTGTGTTTTGTGGGGCGGTGCTTCCCCGCTCTGTCCGATAGCCTCGCAAATTGGCGAAAGCATCGTTTTAAGGTGCTCCTTACCCTATTTGTTTTTTATGCCGTGGCGGTTGTCCGCGGACGCTACCCGCAGATTTTAATCGCGCCCTCGCTCCTTATGTTGAGTACAGAGCATGCGTTTTCGCCAAACGCGGCGTCCATGACTTTTTTAAACTCGTCCTTTAAGCCTTCCGGAACGAACGCCTGTACCGTTCCCGCAAAGCCGCCGCCGTGGACTCTCCACGCACCGCCCCTGCCGTCTAAAACGTGTTTGCAGAGTGCAAGAGCGAGGGAAAGCCCCTGCTCCTCTACGTTCTTTACCGTATATACGTTCTGGAGCTGCTTAAATGAGGAGTCTCCCGATGAGAGTACGCCGGTTAAGAAGGTTTTTACGTCGCCGTTTTTAAGAGCCTCTTTTTGCATCGCTACTCTTTCGTTTTCCTCAATGAAGTGCAGTCCTCTCATTATAGCGCGGTCGCCAACCTTTTCACGCAGCTCGGGAAGTCTTGCAAGTACCTCGCCGTAGGTTATTCCGCGAAGCACCTCTTTTCCGAAATGAGACGCGAGATTTTTCATTTCAGCCGGTACCGATGCGTAGTCATCGTTAAGATCGGCGTGGTTTCCGCCGGTGTTTACTATGCAGAGACGGTATCCCGCGTCGGAAAGGCTAAAGTCGAGCTTTTCGATTATCGGCGCTGCGGGATTTTCAAAATCAATGGCAACAAAGCCACCGCAGGCGCAGGCGGTCTGATCCATAAGACCGCACGGCTTTCCGAAAAATACGTTTTCCGCGTACTGAGATATTTTTGCAAGATCGGGGGCGTCTATCGAGCCGTCGTTGTAGAAGTGGTTAAGCACGTTACAAACCTGTACCTCAAACGCGGCGGACGAGGAAATTCCCGAGCCTTTTAAAACGTTTGACGTCGTATATGCGGAAAAGCCTCCGATTTTGAAGCCTCTTTTCTTAAATCCGTCGCATATGCCCGCGATTATTGCGGCAGAGCCGTAGTTTTCGTAGTCGCCGGGCGAAAGCTTTGTTATGTCTATTTTGTCCTCGGGAAAGCCGCTTGATTTTATCCTGATTTCGCTGCTTTCGGTTTTGGTTGCAACCGCGATTATATCAAGGTTTATACCCGCGGCGAGCACACACCCGTGGTTGTGGTCGGTGTGGTTTCCCGAAATCTCGCTTCTGCCGGGTACGGAAAAAAGGGAAACCTCGTTATCTCCGTAAAGAGCGATAAACTCGGAAATGGCCTCGGAATATCTCGCTCTTTCGTTAAGCACGTTGTCGCTTCCGTAAAGGCGAGAAAGGGCGCGGTCAAGATTTCCGTCGTCAATTTTTATTTTAAGCTCGGTTGCGTTCATAGCGTATATTCCTTTCAAGCAAGAAAATATAATTACAATTATTATATCAAATTTCGGTAAAAAATGCAAGGGGTTTGCCAATCATTTTTAATACATTTCGCGTATGCGTAAAAATATAAACATTTTCTGCGCTTGTTTAAACTGTTGTTAATAAAAATATAAACTTTTGCAATAATAAAAGGGTATAATTGGTAAAAAGGGGAAGCTTCGTTTACCGCAAAAACGGACGTCTCCCGTGGCAAATTAACAAAAAGAGGTAAGACAAAATGGACGAAATCAAAAACGAAAAGGGCGGAGTTTCCGTCAGCACGGAGCACATTTTTCCGGTTATAAAGCAATGGCTTTATTCCGAAAAGGAGATCTTTTTAAGAGAGCTTGTTTCCAACGCCTGCGACGCGGTAACAAAGCATAAAAGGCTTGTTTCACTTTCCGAAGCCGAGGACACGGGAGAAGCCTATAAAATTACCGTAAGAGTTGATAAAGCGCTTAAAACCATAACCGTTTCCGACAACGGTATCGGTATGAGCGCGGAGGAAATAAAAAAATATATCTGTCAGATTGCGCTTTCCGGCGCGCTTGAATTTATAGAAAAATACGAGGGCAAGGAGGCGTCCGGAGGTATAATCGGTCATTTTGGGCTTGGCTTTTATTCCGCGTTTATGGTCGCTGATACCGTTGACGTAATAAGCCGCTCCTTCCGTGGAGACGCCGCCGTAAAATGGGTTTGTCAGGACGCGGGTGAGTACGAGTTCTCCGCGGCGGAAAAGGAGAGCCGCGGCACGGACATCGTTCTGCACGTTAACTCCGATAACGAGGAATATCTTTCCGACTATAAGCTTAAAGACATACTGAATAAGTACTGCGCCTTTATGCCCGTGCCGATTTTCTTTGAGAGCGCGGAGGCGGAGGCCGAAGCGGAAAAGAAAAAGGCAGACAAAAAGGGCGGAGAGGAAGAAAATGAGACAGAGGCAAAGCCGATAAACGACACCTGCCCTCTTTGGCTTAAAAGCCCCTCCGACTGCACCGAGGAGGAGTATAAGGAGTTTTATCAAAAGGTATTTAACGACTACAAGGAGCCGCTTTTCCATATCCACATAAACGCTGATTACCCGCTTAACTTTAAGGGGATCCTTTATTTCCCGAGACTTAACCACGAGTACGACAATATGGAGGGACAGGTTAAGCTTTATTACAATCAGGTATTTGTTGCTGACAACATCAAAGAGGTTATTCCGGAATATATGCTGATGCTTAAGGGCGTTCTTGACTGCCCCGATATGCCGCTTAACGTATCGAGAAGCTATCTGCAAAACAACGGCTACGTTTCAAAGATTACCGCGCATATCGTTAAAAAGGTTACCGACAAGCTTAACTCTCTTATGAACACCGAGCGCGAAAAATACGAAAAGCTCTGGAAGGACATTAAGCTGTTTGCGGAGTACGCGTGCCTGCGCGACAGAAAGTTCTATGACAGAATAAAAGGCTCCGTTCTTTTTGAAAAAACCGACGGAAAAACGGTAACGGTTGACGAGTATCTTGAAAACGCTAAGGGAAAGCACGAAAACGTCGTTTACTACACGAGCGACGCTACCTCGCAGGCGCAGTATCTTGCTATGTTTGACTCGGCGGAGATAGAGGTCGTGGTGCTTGATAAAATAATGGACACCCAGTTTATGACGGTTATCGAGCAGGACAGAGGCGTTAAGTTTGTCAGAATTGACGCGGAGATAGCCGCAGCGCTTAAGGGCGATGGCGAAAAGGTTGAAAGCCCCGAGCTTGACGGGCTTTTCAAGAAGGTGAGCGGAAACGAAAAGCTTGGCGTTGTATTCGAGTCTCTTAAGGACGCGAGTGTTCCCGCGATACTTAACGTCTCGGAGGAGTCGAGACGCTTTGACGATATGATGAAGATGTACGCTATGGGCGGTGGCGGTGAGGACGCGCCTTCTATGGCAGAGGCGACACTTATTCTTAACAGCGAAAGCGCGCTCGTAAAGAAGCTCATTGAAAAGCCGGACGAGAGGGTGGCAAAGCAGCTTTATACGCTTACCGTACTCAGTCAGCGCAGACTTACGGCAGAGGAGCTTAAAGCCTTCCTTTCCGAGAGCTTCGGAATGCTTGAAAATTCGTTTTAACCGAGCTAAGGTAAGCAGAGCTTTAAGCTTGACTGACTTTTAAAGGTCGCTCGGGGAGGACGTAAGGTTCGCAAAAGACAACAAGCGTTCCTTAAAAACGATAACGAAAAACCGCGGTAAATGTTCCTTAAAAACGGTAACGAAAAAACTGCGGCACACGTTCCCTAAAGGCGGTAACGAAAACCGCGTAAGTGTTCCTTAAAAAACGCTGACGCAAAAATACGGCAAACGCTTATTAAAAGCATTAACGGGAAATTTATGAGAAATGATTTTGAGAATGCGGCAAGACGGAAAAATAACCTCTCCCTTGCCGCAGAGGTTTTTTTGTCGGTGGCTGACGAGCTTGCCGACGGCCTGCTTTACGGAGAGGACGGCAAGGGTGGTTTTTTAAAGGAAAACGTGCTGCAAAGCGACGCCTTTTTAAATGCGTACGCCGAGGCTGGGGACAGCCTATGCTTTGGGCAGAGCCTTCCCACCGGAACACCCCTTGAAACGGCGCCGTTTCTTTCCTCGTTTAGAACGGAAGCGGAGCGCCTCGTCTCGGTATATCTGCTTGCCGCTTTCTGCCGAAAAAGAGCGGATGCGGGGCACCCCATCTCTCTTTTTGATTTTCTTGACGATGGGGGAGCGCCTGAAAACTCAAAAATAGCGTATATGAGAAACGCTTACTCAGACGCGGCGTACTCAGTTTTCAGTAAGGGTATAAGCGGAGCATCTGTTTTGTATCCGTCAAGCTTTTCGGCGGTGTGCGAGGAGGTGTATTACGGACGGGCAGGGTACTGTATTTTGCCTTATGAAAGCTCCGAGGAGGGGGTTCTCTCCGGATTTCGCAGACTTATATCAAAATATGAGCTAAGGCCTGTTCTTACCTGCTCCGTTATAACCGACGGCTCGTCGCAAAGCACTACACGGTTTGCGCTGCTCGCTAAAAGCGTGGAAAAAATCAAAACCGACGGACGTTTTTCAGGAAAAACATTAAACGAGTACCTTAAAATAACGGTAAGCGGACCGCAGGAAAAGGTGTCTCTCAAGGTGCTTGGAGCGGCGTCCCTTTGTGGACTCGAATGCACAAAAACCGAGAGTGTGCCCCTGACGTGGGACGAGGGCAGCTACGCGGGAGCTCTTACCTTTTCATTAAACGGCGACGGTCTTATACCCTTTCTTTTGTATCTTTACCTTGAAGTGCCCGAAAGTGAAATAGAGGGAATTTATACCGATATTATCGGATAGCTTAAAACGGAAAAACGAAATTTTACCCGAAAAGGAAAATTAAAAATGGAAAAACTTTTGATAATCGACGGAAACAGCATACTTAACAGGGCGTTTTACGGCGTTCGTCCTCTGACGAACAGTAAGGGGCTTCAGACCAACGCGCTTTTCGGTATGCTCAGTATGCTTTTAAAGCAGATGGGAGAGGTAAGGCCCGACTATGCTGCCATAGCCTTTGATCTGCCCGAGCCGACCTTTAGACATAAGCAGTACGCGGAGTATAAGGCGGGCAGAAAAAAGATGCCCGACGAGCTTTTTGTCCAGCTTCCGTATTCCAAAATACTTTCCGAGGCGCTCGGTCTTACGGTTTTGGAGCTTCCCGGATACGAGGCGGACGACCTTCTCGGTACCGTTACGAGAATGGCAGAGGAAAAGGGCGTGGAGAGCTATATTATGACGGGAGACCGCGATTCGCTCCAGCTTATCGGGGATAACACCTTTGTTCTTCTTGCTTCAAACTCGGATACCGTTAAGTTTGATCGCGCCGCGTTCAACGAAAAATACGGCATTGAGCCGGAAAGCTTTGTTGACGTAAAGGCGCTGATGGGTGATTCGTCGGACAACATTCCCGGAGTTCCCGGAATAGGTGAGAAGACCGCGCTTAAGCTGATATCAGACTACAAAAATCTTGATACCGTATATGAAAATCTTGAAAGCGCCGCGCTTGGTAATTCGGCAAGACAGAAGATGCGCGACGGACGTGAGCTTGCGTATCTTTCATATAAACTTGCACTTATCGAAAGACACGCGCCTGTTTCATTTACTCTTGAAAGCCTTAAAACGGACGGAATGGATAGGGGCAAGATGTATAAGCTCCTTGCTGAGCTTGAGTTTACCGCTCAGATTAAGCGTCTCGGTCTTACCAGCTCGGATGTTAAGGAAAATGGCGGCGAGGCTGCCGATAAATCGGACACCAATGGGGGCACGGGTGTTGAAAACGAAAGAGAGCTGCTAACGGAACACGGGGCGGCGGACGGTGAAAAAGAGCCTTCGTGTGTATCAAAAGAAAATGACGGTAGCGGCGGAATATCAGAAAAACCTAATGAAAACAAAGAAAGCAAGGTGTTTATAAGAACAGAAATTTCTTTTTGCGATCTTTCAAAAATAAAAGGAAAAACCGTCGGCTTTTGCTACGACGGAGAAAACGCGGCGTTTACGAGCGAGGGTGAGACGCTTATCTGCTGTAACACCGATAAAACCGCTCTTGCAAAGGCTATACTTGAAAACGGTATCACCCTTATTCTTTACGACTACAAAAGCTTCTGTACCGCTTTTGCGGGGCTCTCGCTTGACGGAGTGTGCGCGGACGACATAATGCTCGCCGCTTACGTTATCAACCCCTCGCAGAGCAGCTACGAGCTTTCCACTCTTTCCGATATTTACCTTCAGAAATCGCTCGGTGATGGCGCGGCTGTTTGCGCGGAGACGGTATATCTCTTAAACGGTATTTTTACCGAGAGATTGACCGAGGAAAACCAGTACTTGCTATATAAAAACATTGAGCTTCCTCTTGCGGCCGTGCTTTCCGATATGGAAAGAAGCGGATTTGCGCTTGACACGGGTGCGCTTACAGACTTTCTCGCCGTTTTAACGGAGACGGAAAGAGACTACGCCTCGCGAATTTATATGCTTGCGGGCGTGGAGTTTAACATTAATTCACCAAAGCAGCTCGGAGAGGTTCTTTTCGATACACTGGGGCTTCCTGCGGGAAAGAAGAACAGCAGGGGGTATTCAACGGGCGCCGAGGTGCTTGAAAAGCTGCGGAGCGCTCACCCCATAATTCCCGAAATCCTTGAATACAGGGCGGTTGCAAAGCTCCGTTCCACGTATGCCGAGGGGCTTTTAAGGGCGGCGGGGCAGGACGGCAGAGTTCATACCAGCTTTAACCAGACGGTTACCGTTACAGGTAGGCTTTCCTCTACCGAGCCTAATCTCCAGAATATTCCCGTCAGAACGGAGCTTGGCAGAGAGATGCGCCGCTTTTTCGTTGCAAAGAATGAAAATTACCGTCTTATCGATGCCGACTACTCACAGATTGAGCTTAGAATACTCGCCCATATAGCGCAGGACGAGAATATGATAGCCGCGTTCGGCAGCGGAGAGGATATTCACTCGGTTACTGCCTCTGAGGTGTTCGGTGTTCCGCTTGAAAGAGTTACCCCGTCTATGAGAAAAAAGGCTAAGGCAGTAAATTTCGGAATAGTTTACGGAATAGGCGAGTTCTCTCTTGCGGGAGACATCGGTGTCAGCCGAAAGGAAGCGGGCGAGTATATTAAAAGTTATTTTGCGCGATACACCGGTATAGACGCGTACCTTTCGGGCGCGGTTGAGGCGGCAAAGCGCCTTGGATACGTTGAAACGGTGTTCGGCAGGCGCCGTTATATACCGGAGCTTTCCTCGTCCAAAGCGATGCTCAGAGCGTTTGGCGAGCGTGTTGCAATGAACAGCCCTATTCAGGGCTCGTCAGCGGATATAATTAAGCTTGCGATGATTAACGTCAGCAAGGCTTTGAAGGACGAGGGGCTTGACGCGAGACTTATATTACAGGTCCACGACGAGCTGATAGTCGAAGCGCATAAGGACTGCGCGGAAAGAGCCGCGGAGATACTGAAACGCGAGATGGAAAACGTTGTCAGCCTTAAAGTGCCGCTGACAGTCGAGCTTAGTATCGGTAGTAGTTGGTTTGAGTGCAAATAACCGACGGGCGGGTAGAACCCGGCAGGTAAGCACCTGCGGGCAAATGGCTCCGGGCAGGTAAGCACCTGCGGGCAAAAGGCGACGGTAGTGTCAGAGCAAACACAGCCAGCGTCGCTAAGGCCGAGGTTTGCTAAAAATTAAAACAAGAGCGGTTTGTCTGGTATCCCCCGATGGCGACGGGCGGGCAGCACCTGCGGGCAAATGGCTCCGGGCAGGTAAGCACCTGCGGGCAAAAGGCGACGGTAGTGTCAGAGCAAACACAGCCAGCGTCGCTAAGGCCGAGGTTGGGTAAAATACAAACGTGTATATCGAACGTCGCTAAAAATTAACGCTTTTCGCTTGGTTCAATGTGTTGGGCGTAGCCGTTAATGAAGTTTTTGCCAAGCTTTTTTCAAAAAGCGGGAGGTTTGTAAAAAAACTGTGAATATTCAAAAAGGTATTGCCTTTTTAAAATATTTATGTTATAATGAAGCAAATCAATCGCACCGTTATCTTGGTATATGGAGTACTCCGCAGAATAAACGCGGCAATCACCCTTTTCCTGTACTAAGTTTCGGGTGAAATAAAAAAGAAAGGTGAAAAAGCTATGTTAATGAAGGAAGAAAAGCAGCAGATTATCGAGGCTAACAAGATTAACGAGAAGGACACAGGATCCCCTGAAGTTCAGATCGCTATCCTTACCTCGAGAATCCAGAACCTCAATGAACATCTGAAGAAGAACGACAAGGACCACCACAGCCGTCGCGGACTGCTTAAGATGGTTGGACACCGTCGTAAGCTCCTTGTATATCTTCAGAAGAAGGACATCGAGCGTTACCGCGCTATTATCGAAAAGCTTGGCATAAGAAAGTAATTTCGCTGATAAGCAAATAGTAAACAGCGCAAAAGAGACGTAATCTCTCCGGAAAGACCGGAAACCTTTAAGGGCTGTTCGAAAGGACAGCCCTTAATTTTTTAATATTGGCGCAAAGAATTTTTTGTGCCGAAAAACCCATAATTATAATAAATGAAATTTAATCGGAAAAGCGATTGACAGGGCAAACGCTTTAAGGGAATCTGCCGTACGGTACGGCAGGGAACGACGGGTAGCGCCCGCGGTGCGAGAAAGGGTTTTAAAGAGAAACCAAGGCTCGTTTATTTGCGGCATTATTCGTCCGGTGAGGGACAGAGGCTTCCTTTGCTCGGTATTTTCGTTTGGTGAGCGGCAAGGGCTTGGAGCTATTTGCATGCTCGGCAAAAATCTCGGACGTTACCCGTCGTTCCCTTTTAGTCGGTCGCTCTTTCGTTTAGATATATAAAAACGGAGGAAAAATAAAATGTTTGAGAAATTCAGAACCTTTGAGTACACACTCGCAGGCAGACCGCTCGTTATAGAGACGGGCAAAATGGCAGGTCTTGCAAACGGAGCCTGTCTTGTACGCTACGGTGAAACCAGCGTGCTCGCAACCGCGACTGCAAGCGCAAAGCCCCGCGACGGTATAGACTTTTTACCGCTTTCGGTTGACTTTGACGCGCGTCTTTACGCCGCAGGAAAAATTCCGGGAAGCTTCAACAAGAGAGAGGGCAGACCTACCGAGAAGTCCATTCTTTCGTCCAGAGTTATAGACAGACCTATCCGTCCTCTTTTCCCGAAGGACCTTCGTAACGACGTTGCGCTTAACCTTCTTATCCTTTCGGTAGATCCCGATTGCGAGCCCGAGGTTGTAGCTATGATAGGCGCTTCGATAGCGCTTTCTATCTCCGATATTCCGTGGAACGGACCTATCGCGGGACTCCACGTAGGACTTGTAGATGGAAACGTCGTTCTTAACCCGAACTTCGAGGAGAGACAGAAGAGCATACTTGAGCTTACCGTTGCAGGCTCCTACGAAAAGGTAGTTATGATCGAGGCCGGCGCGAAGGAAGTTCCCGACGACGAAATGTATAACGCGATAATGGTTGCTCACGAAGAGATAAAGAACCTTTGCGTCTTCATTAATGACATCGTAAAGGAAATCGGTAAGCCGAAGTTTGCCTACCCCTCCTGCGAGCTTGACCACGATATGTTCGACAAGGTTTTCGCTTTCTGCGAAAAAGACCTTATGTTCGCTCTTGATACCGACGACAAGACGGTAAGAGACGCAAGAGTTGAGCCTATAAAGGACGCTATCATAGAGAAATTCAGCGAGGAATATCCCGAAATAGGAGATATAATGGAGGAGCTTATTTACAAGCTCCAGAAGAAGATAGTACGCCGTTGGCTGCTCGTTGACAAAAAGCGTGTTGACGGTAGAAGAATGGACGAGATAAGACCTCTGAACGCCGAGGTTGCTCTCATTCCCAGAGTTCACGGCTCCGGTATGTTCACCAGAGGACAGACTCAGGTTCTTACCGTATGTACTCTCGGTACGCTTGGCGAGGCACAGCTGCTTGACGACATCGACGAGCAGACCGAAAAGCGTTATATCCACCACTACAATATGCCCGGCTTCTCCACAGGTGAGGCTAAGGCTGCGCGTACCCCCGGTAGGCGTGAGATAGGACACGGCGCCCTTGCGGAGCGTTCGCTCCTTCCCGTTCTCCCCTCTGCCGAGGAATTCCCCTACACCATTCGCTGTGTATCCGAGGTTATCTCCTCTAACGGCTCCACCTCTCAGGCTTCCGTTTGCGGATCTACCCTTGCTCTTATGGACGCGGGCGTACCGATTACGGCACCCGTTGCGGGTATCTCCTGCGGACTTATCACCGAGGAGGACGGCTCTTGGTCCACTATGATTGACATTCAGGGACTTGAGGACTTCTACGGCGATATGGACTTCAAGGTAGCGGGAACCCACAAGGGAATCACCTCTATCCAGATGGACCTTAAGATTGACGGACTTACCCCCGAAATAATAAAGGAAGCCTTTGCTGTAACCCACAAGGGAAGAGACTTTATTATCGACGAGTATATCCTTAAAGCAATACCCGGACCGCGCGACGACGTTTCCGAGTATGCTCCCAAGATGATAACCATGAAGATTAACCCCGACAAGATTCGCGAGGTAATCGGATCCGGCGGAAAGGTAATTCAGAAGATAGTAGCCGACACCGGCGCTAAGATTGACATCGAGGACGACGGAAGCGTATTTATCGCGGCGGTAAACCGCGACAGCGCTCTTGCCGCTAAGAAAATAATCGACGGAATCTGCTTTGAGCCCGAGGTAGGCGAGATATACGAGGGTAAGGTAACCAGAATTCTCCCCATCGGAGCATTCGTTGAGATAGCTCCCGGTAAGGAAGGACTCGTTCATATCTCCAAGCTCGAAAATTACAGAGTTGAAAAGGTAGAGGACGTAGTCAAGGAGGGCGACGTTATAAAGGTTAAATTCCTCCGCATAGACGAAAAGGGAAGATACGATTTCTCCAAAAAGGACGCGTATCCGAGAGAAAGCACGGTAAGTCCCGCCGCCACCGTAAACGAGGAAAAGCGTTACAGCCGTCCCCTTCGTAAGGCAGAGGACTAATATTCGTAGCTGACTGCGTTTTTACAAAAGCTTAGTTTTACAGAGCTTTTCACAAAACGTACAAGTTAAATATTTAAAAATGGAAAAAGAGGAGCTTTTTGCTCCTCTTTTTATGTTTGTAAACCTGCGCTCGTCTTTGTGTTTGTAACCTTGCGCCCATCTTTGTGTTCGAAAAAACGCGCTCTCTTTTTGCGGTTTTAAAATTTACAGAAAATTCCGAACTTTTGTTCGTTTTTGTGTTAAAATAAAGATGTAAATACGAAAAACCGGTATAAATTTTGTGCAGTTGCCTTTTGGCAACGGAATGGGGAGTATTATGAAAACTGCGGAAAGAGACGAGGTGATACTCGAATACCTCTTTAAATGTATTAACGAGAACGGCTATTCCCCGAGTGTGCGCGACATTCAGCTTTCGCTCGGAATTAAAAGCACTTCTACCGTTCACGATTCGCTCTCAAGGCTTGAAAAGCAGGGCAGAATACATAGGGAGCGGGGTAAGAGCAGAGCCCTCACTGTGGACGCCTTAAACGTCTTGGAGGGCAAAAACGGCGGCAAAAGAAAAAGACTTCCGATAGTGGGACGTGTAACCGCCGGAATGCCGATACTTGCCGAGGAAAACACCGAGGGATATATTGATTTTGAAATACCCGAAAAGGGGTCGAAACACGGCACGTATTTTGCGCTTAAGGTCAAGGGAGAGAGTATGATAAACGCGGGAATCCTTGACGGGGATATAATAATAGTACGTAAAACCGATTACGCCGAAAATGGGAAAATAGTCGTTGCGGGAATAGGAGACGAGGCAACGGTAAAACGGTTTTATAGGGAAAAGGGAAGGTATAGATTACAGCCCGAAAACAGCGAAATGCAGCCGATAATAGCCGACGACGTTTATATAGTCGGTGAGGTTGTCGCAAGTATAAGATATTACAAATAATAAAGAAATTTATCCGAAAAAAAGAGCAAGAATTAAGGCGCTAGCCTTTGTTCTTGCTCTTTTGGTATTTAATTAAATTCTTGTGCTTGATGATTTACGGATTTATCAGCCGGTTTTTCTGTTTTCAAGCATCTCTTTAATGTAAGTGTTAAGCGCAGCTTCTGCCTGCGGTGCGTTGGCTAACAAGCTTTCGACGTTCTGGTTGTCTCTGATGGACTGATAAATTTTGTAGGTTATGCTGTTTGCAACGGTTCCGAACTCAACGAGGAAGTTCTTGTTTCTGGTATTATAAATTATGTCTATCATACGAACGGAGTCGGGGTCTCTGGTGTATTTCGTCTGGAGAGCGTCCTCGTAGAAAGCATCTATGGTGTAACGGTAAGACTCCGCGCAGAGCGCTTCAATAACCGCGCCCGCGCGATCAAGAGCTTTTCTGTCCGTTGACTGTACGACTATCGGGATACAAATGCAGGTTCCCGAGGCTTCTCCGCAGGAGATGTAGTCGTCTCCCGCGTTAAGGGTGGGGAAGGGGAGAATAGCGAAGTCGTCGTCCATTTCGCGGAGCTCGGTTCGGAAGGCGCCGTTGAGTCTGTACGCAAGGAAAACGTAATGCCCACCTGAAAACTCCACTATCATATCATTGTCGAAGACGAGGGATTCCGCCGTGCCATCATTATTTACACGCTTATCCGAAACACCGACCTGGTTGGTGTTGACAAAGTCGTTGAGCATTGTGGTAATTTCTTGGATTTTGGTGTTGTTCTGGAGATTTAACGTTACGGTATAGTCGTCGTTTCTTTCGTATAAATCGTCAACTACCGTGGTGGAGAAAATTATCTGGCGCATAGTGTCGTGGCCGGACCACGCAAAGCCGAATATATCGCTTTTGTCGGCTACTCCGGACGTAAGCGCGTTGTCGCTATCAATATAGCAGTTCTTGGCAAGCGCTATGAATCTTTCCAACGTCCACTCCTTATTATCTACCAGCTTGTAGAAGTCGGTGGCGTTCATGTTAAGCAATTCTTCTTTGCCGGCAAGCGCAAGGTTTACGTACATCGCGCTAAGCTTTTGGATGTTGGTTATGTTGATGTCTCCAACCATAAAGTTGTATGTAAGTCCGTCATACGCCATCTCATCCATAAAATCGGTCCACCACCACGGCTGAGTGAAGTCGAGGTAGCGCGAGTCCTCAAGATCGCAAAGATATTGATTCAGCTTCTGGTTAACGACTGAGTTGTTTGTGGTAAGAATAAAGTCGTAATACTCGAAGGTTTTGAGGGTTCTGTTGACGTCCTCGGTGGTGGGCTGAAGTCCTTCGTTGGACGGTGTCCAGCTAAACTTTACGTTAAGACGGTGCTCAATTTTTTTGTTTCGCTGATAGGTTATGGCCTGTACCGGATCGGCGCCATCTTCGTCGAGGCCGTCTGCCTCGCTGGTGAAGCCGTTTCTAAAGAAGGCTTTAACCTCATATCCGTTGTAGTTAAGATCATCGGGAAGGTTATCCGGCACCGCGGCTCTTCCCTCGTCGCCAAGCTCCCAAATTATCTCGTCGCCATCGTCGTCATCCACAGCACAGGCTGAGAGAATAGGCGCGAAAAGCATCGCGAGAGCTAAAAGCAACGTAATTCTTTTTATTGCTTTCATAAATAGCCGTTCCTTTCTTTGTTTTAATTTGCGAATATATGTATCCATATTATATTACATTTGTATTATATCATAAAAAACAAGTATTTTCAACCTTGAAATTAAGGTTTATGTGTAGAAATTATTTTTATTCTATTGTATAAAACGCACAAATTTATATTTAAATCATCATTTTGAGAGCTGTTTTAGTAAAAAACTCGTGGATTTCCAAACGCGGGAGAGGGTAAACGTGAATTTGACATAGGGCGAAAAAAGAAAATGCCGAAAACCACTTGAATATTTCAAAAAAATATGCTATAATATTGTAAATGACATTTTAGACGTTAAAAGACGCGTGGGATTTTAAGAAAAAAAGATTTTACGCAGAGGGTTTTAAAGTCAAAGCGCGGCTTAAATTAGCCGAACAAAAAGATGTTTAAAATTTTATAAAGTCGCTCACCTACGGGAGGCGGAATGGAGAATTTTATGAAAAAAGCGCTTATAACAGGAATTACAGGACAGGACGGTTCATATCTTGCAGAGCTTCTGCTTGAGAAAGGCTACGAGGTTTACGGTATCTGGAGACGTAAAAGCGTCGTTGATTATGGAAACGTAAGCCACATTAAGGATAAAATTCATTTTATATACGCAGATATGACGGACGTTATTTCTCTTATGTCCGCTATGAGAATTTCCGATGCCGACGAGGTTTATAACCTTGCCGCTCAGTCCTTTGTAGCAACGAGTTGGGAGCAGCCCCTCGCTACTGCGGAAATAGACGCTCTCGGCGTTACCAATATGCTTGAAGCAATCCGCTCGGTAAAGCCCACGGCAAGATTTTATCAGGCTTCCACCTCCGAAATGTTCGGACTCGTTCAGGAAATTCCTCAGAAAGAGACGACGCCCTTCTATCCGAGAAGCCCCTACGGAGTTGCAAAGCTTTACGGACACTGGATTACAAAGAATTACAGAGAGAGCTTTGGTCTTTATGCTTGTTCCGGAATTCTTTTCAACCACGAAAGTGAGCGTCGCGGAGTTGAGTTTGTAACCAGAAAGATTACGACTGCGGCTGCAAGAATAGCTCACGGACTTCAGGAGTGTGTTGAGCTTGGAAATATGGACAGTAAGCGCGACTGGGGACACTCCAAGGACTACGTTTACGCTATGTGGCTTATGCTTCAGCAGGAAACACCCGACGATTACGTTATAGCGACCAACGAAACGAGAACGGTAAGAGAGTTTGTTGACGTAGCGTTCAAGGCGGCGGGAATTACCCTTGAGTGGAAGGGCAGCGGTGTTGATGAGATTGCTATAAACAAGGCAAACGGAAAGACCGTTGTAAAGGTTAATCCGAAGTTCTTCCGTCCCGCTGAGGTTGACATACTTCTCGGTGATCCCGCGAAGGCTGAAACCAAACTCGGCTGGAAGCGAAACATTGATTTCAAAGAGCTTGTTACCCGTATGGTAAACAACGATATGAAGATAGCCGAAAAGGAAATAAAGATAGCGGCTCTTTAATTAAACGGAAAATAACTGAAAACGGGTTGTTTTGTTAGTATGACTTCTAATAAAGCAACCCGAATTTGTTACCGACGGGAAGCGCGGGCGGATATACCGCTTTCTTTTACAAAGAATAGTTCTCGGACACACCGGTTTCTTTTTACAAAGAATACTTCTTGGACACCCCGCTTTCTTTTTACAAAGAATAGTTCTCGGATACATCGGTTTCTTTTTACAAAGAATAGTTTTCGGACACACCGGCTTCTTTTTACAAAGAATAGTTCTCGGATACTCCGCTTCTTTACAAGGAATAGCTCCGGATATGCTGTTTTCTTTTTCTCAAAGAAGTGCGTCGGACCATACGGATTTGTTTTACAGTTTATTTATGAAAGGATAAAGTTATGTCAAAGAAAGCCCTTATAATCGGAGCCGCAGGTTTTGTCGGCGGCTATCTTTCGGAAGAGCTTTTAAAGAATGGGTACGAGGTGTACCTGACAAAGCTGGAGTTTGAAAAAATAGAAAAAAGCGCCGCTACCGTCTATAATATGGACGTAACCTCGGTTACCGAAACGGAAGCTGTTATAGCGGATATAAAGCCGGACGTGGTTTTTCACCTCGCGGCTCAAAGCTCGGTAAAGCTTTCGTGGGAAAAGCCGTATCTCACGCTTAACGTAAACATTATCGGAGCGCTTAACGTGCTTGAGGCGTGCAGACAGCTTTACGATCTCGGCAAGAAAACCAAGGTTCTGCTTATCGGCTCGGCGGAGGAGTACGGAAAGGTTACGCCCGAGCAGTGCCCGATAAATGAGGAGCTTCAGTGCGCCCCGAAGAACCTGTATGCCCTTTCAAAGCTCACCCAAAACGGGCTTGGTAAAATCTATTCCGATGCCTTTGGAATGGACATTATAACCGTAAGAGCGTTTAACCATACCGGCCCGAAACAGGCTCCTGCGTTTGTACTTGCGGACTTCTGTAAGCAGGTAGCTGAGATAGAGACAGGGGAGAGGGACGCTGTTATTTCGGTCGGAAACCTTGAAGCTATGAGAGATTTTACCGACGTAAGAGATATAGTTAAAGCATACCTGCTCCTCGCGGAAAAGGGAAAATCGGGGCAGACGTATAACGTCGGCAGAGGCGATGCGGTTAAGATTTCCGCACTACTCGAAATGCTGCTTGAACAGGCAAAGTGCCCGATAGAGGTGCGCAGAGATGAGGGAAGAATGAGACCGTCTGATGTGCCGCTTCACGTTGCCGATACGAGTAAGATAAGAAACGACACGGGCTGGCAGCCCTTGATAAGCCTTGAGGAGACGGTAAAGGACACCCTTGATTATTGGCGGCAGGTAGCACAGAATAAACAGTAAGTGTCTGCGTGTCAGCTGATAACGGTTTCCCGCAAGCTTTTTAAAAAAGCGGAAAAAAGGGGGCTGTGCACCAAACCGGAATGTTCATAGTAGGTTAAAACGGAACGGGCTTGTTTTAATTTCAAAAATAGGAGAGTAAAATTGAAAAAAAGGTTTGTTAAAATTTTAAGTGTCGTTTTGGCGACGGCAATGCTTTGCACCTATCTGCTTGGTTGTTCAAATAACGAGAACAACGGCGACGGAGAAAAGTTTACGCAGAGCGACCTTATGCAGGGGATAGTTTCGCAGATGGTTGCGGAGCGGATACCCGATGAAAAATATTACAGCGCGTTAAGAAGGGTTATATCCGCAGTCGCGGTAAAATCACTTTCCGCTAAGGAGAATTCCGCTGTGTCTCCGCTTGCGGCGGCGCTAAACATATCGCTTATCGCGAACGCCTTGTCGGACAAAGCACAAACCGAGCTTCTTAATGCGCTCGGTGATTTCAAAATGACCGCTCTTAACGAATATAACGCCACGTATGCCCATATAATTAAGCAGAACGCTGGGGTCTCGGTTTACTCATCGTTTAGGATAGGCTTCGGCAAAAAGGGATTTGTTCCGGAAAAATCGTTTTTACAGCTAAGCGCGGATTATTACGGGGCAGACGGCTACCTTATGAACTTCGCGGAGTGCGACGCAAACGCGCTTCTAAGCGAATGGGTTGCCTTAAAAATCGGTATTCAGGGCTTTGCGGTTGACGCTAAATGTACGGCGGAAACCACAGCTCTTCTTGCTGACACGCTCGCCTTTACGGATAGCTTTGAGATAGGCTTTGGCGGAAGGGAAACGGGAGCTTTTAATACTCCCGACGGCGAAAAGGAGATAAGCTATCTCGTTTCGGGCGAAACGCTTTATGCCGAAACGGCAAAAGCAAAGGGCTTTGCCAAGGCTATGAAAAACGGTTATACGTTTGTCGCTCTGGCGCCGCAGGGAACGGCTACGCTTGAACAGCTTGTTCAGTCGCTTGATGACACGGCTTTAAAGACGTGCTATGAAGGGATTTCCGAAAAAGACGAATTTAAGGTTAAAATTCCGGCGTTTTCTTTCGGGTATTCCGCTTCGGTTACCTCGGCGCTTAAAGCTCTCGGAATAAAGGCTGCTTTTGAAAAAAGCGGCGTGGCAGAAAGCGAAAAAGCAGAGCTTAGCGTTGATAACGTTATAAATATTACCTCGGCAGGGTTAAATGAAAACGGATTTACCACCTCGTCTGCATCTCCCGCCTTGTCAGAGCAACAGTCAGCACCCTCTGAGGGCTTAACGGTTAGCGTATTTGATAAGCCCTTTGTGTTCATTATATTCGATACCGCAGGTGTTCCGCTTACGCTCGGCACGGTTGTTAACCCATAAACAGCACACCCCCGTCCCCTCTTGTTTTTGGCGCGGTGGGAGCTCTGCTTACGAACGGTGCGGTTGTAACCTATAAATAGCACACCCCCGTCCTCTCTTGTTTTTGGCGTGGCGGGAGCTCTGCTTACGAACGGCACGGTTGTAACCTATAAATAGCGCACCCCTGTCCTCTTTTGTTTTTGACGCGGGGCAGGGCGAGGTTTTACGCTAAGCCTCGTACAGATGCGATTTTAACTGTCTAAAAAGCAACATTAATTAAATGAAATTTTTATTTTATACGGTTGCCTTACGGCGATGAAAGGGATTTTATGAAGGTACTACTTATAAACGGCGGGCCTCACAAAAACGGAGCGACCAACAGAGCGCTTACCGAAATAGCGGATACGCTAAAGGGAGAGGGAATAGAAAGCGAGATTTTCTGGCTCGGCAACGAGCCGATAGCGGGTTGCATCGGGTGTGGAGCTTGCAGAAAGACTGGAAAATGCTTCAGGGACGACGTCGTAAACAGATTTTCCGAGATGATAGACGGATTTGACGGCTTCGTGTTCGGCTCACCCGTCCATTATGCGGCGGCATCGGGCGCGCTTTCAAGCTTTATGGACAGAGCCTTCTTTTCGTGTAGCGGCAGGCTTTATATGAAGCCCGCGGCGGCTGTCGTAAGCTGTCGCCGTGGCGGAGCGTCGGCGGCGTTTGACGAGATTAACAAGTATTTTACCATAGCCTGTATGCCCGTTGTTTCATCGCAGTATTGGAATCAGATTCACGGGGGAAATGCAGAGGAGGCAGAACGCGACGGCGAAGGCCTTCAAACTATGAGAGCTCTCGCAAGGAACATGGCGTATATGCTTAAATGCTTTGAAGCGGGCAAGGCGGCAGGGGTAGTTCTCCCCGAAAAGGAAGCTCCGATAAGAACAAATTTCATAAGATAACAAAAAACGGAAGAGCGACTCGGCTCTTCCGTTTTGTATTTTAAATTAACCGGCACTTAAGAGTTTTATAAATGCACCGCGTTTTAATTTGTTTTCCCAAATTAAACACGTTACGGCAGAGATTACGTAGGTAATTACTCTCCTATAAGCTTAACCGCGGTTACGTAGTGTCCTGTTTTAGGTAGGAATTTATCCACAATATCGCGAGTGGCGATTTTAAGGCTTGACGTGTTTACGCACGGATGACAGCCGATAAACTCTTCTTTTAAAATGTCCTCGTCGATAAGCAGCGTAACCTTATGCTCACTGTCATTTATCAGCCCCATAATACTCGCCGAGCCGGGGGTTACTCCGAGGTGTTTCTCCATATCCTCGGGAGAGGCAAAGGAGAGCCTTGCAACACCGAGCTGTCCCGAAAGCTCCTTCGTCTTAAACGGTTTAGCTCCGGGCATAAGCAAGAGATAAAACTCGGTTTTCTGGCGGTTGCATAAAAAGAGGTTTTTGCATATCTCTGTGCCGATGGCGGCGTCAATATCGAGACACGCCTCCATGGTGTCCGCCTTTTCGTGGTCAACTCCGCAGTACTCTACCGCGAGCGCGTCAAGAAAATCGTAAACCTTTATTTCCTTTTCCGAGCGACCGCTTAAATCGGACGGGCGCCCTTTTTGTATTTCTGTTATTTTACTCATAATTTTTCCTTAAACTATATATTTTGATCTAAACTTTTTAAAACGGCTGGGAAAACCGTTTGGGGAGCTAAAAAACTCCGAAAGACGTTTCCTTCGGAGTTTTTCGTTAATTTTTAGCCGAGTCTTTTAAGAAGCTCTGCGCGGCGAGCCTCATGCTCTGCGCCGGGCTTACCGAGAAGCGCGTACATGTTCTTTTTGTAGCTCTCAACACCGGGCTGGTTGAACGGATTGACTCCGAGCGTGTATCCCGATATAGCACAAGCCATCTCGAAGAAATATACCATATATCCGAAGTTATACTCGTCCTTCTTATCGACCTCGATAACGATGTTCGGAACACCGCCGTCGCAGTGTGCGAGAACCGTCGCCTGATATGCCTTGGTGTTTACGTCGTTGAACTTGCTTCCCGCAAGGAAGTTAAGCCCGTCAAGGTTGGTTTCGTCGTTCGGCACAACTGCCTTAGCGCCTGTTTCCTTAACGTCAACAACCGTCTCAAATACGTTTCTTACGCCCTCCTGTATCATCTGTCCCATAGAGTGAAGGTCGGTGGAGAAGATAACCGATGCGGGGAATATGCCCTTGCCGTCCTTGCCCTCGCTCTCTCCGTAAAGCTGCTTCCACCATTCAGCGGTCATGGTAAAGAAGCTGTGGTAGCAGGCGAGAATCTCTATTGCCTTACCCTTGCGGAGCAGACAGTTACGGATAGCCGCGTATTTTGCGCAATCTGTGTCGCTCTTACCATTAAACGCGGTGCGCGCGTCAGCCGCGCCCTGCATAAGCTTTTTAATATCGCAGCCCGCAACTGCTATCGGAAGAAGTCCGACGGCGGTTAAAACGGAGAAACGGCCTCCAACGTCGTCCGGAACTACGAACGTTTCGTATCCCTTTTCGTTTGAAAGCGTTTTAAGGCTTCCCTTTGCCTTATCTGTGGTTGCGAAGATGCGCTCCTTGGCGCCGTCCTCTCCGTACTTCTTTTCAAGAAGGTCGCGGAAAACGCGGAAGGCTATCGCGGGCTCGGTGGTGGTACCGGATTTTGAAATAACGTTAACGCAGACGTCTTTTCCCTCGCAGATGGAGAGAAGCTCGTCAAGAGCGTTTCCGCTTATGGTGTTTCCGGCAAAGTAGATGTCGGGGGTATCCTTTTTAAGGCTGTTGTAGAGAGGGCTCTTAATAAACTCAATAGCCGCGCGCGCTCCGAGGTAGGAGCCGCCGATACCGATAACGATAAACACGTCGCAGCTATTCTTGATTTTTTCCGCAGCCTTTTCTATTCTGTCAAATTCCTCTTTGTCGTAATCAACGGGAAGGTCGATCCAGCCAAGGAAGTCGTTTCCCTCGCCGTTTCTTCCGCTGACGGTTGCGACCGCCTTGTCAATTTCGGGCTGAATAGCTTTAAGGTCGCTATCGCTGACAAACCCTTCAAGATGCTTACAGTTAAGTTTTAATGCCATAATTTTCTCCGTTCTGCCACAAAACGAGGCTGTTTATTTTTATTTTAGGTTTTAACTATTTTATATAGTACAAAACAATTTTACTACAAATTATTAAAAAAAGCAACACTTTTTTATTAATAAAATAAAAAAGGGAATTAGACTTCTTTAACAAATTAAAATAAAGGGATGCGCTGCTTTTATCAACGTTAAAATAAATGGGGTTATTCGCGCTAACCTTTGAACCTGTACGCTACCCTTCAAGATAGCGTCTGTGATAAAAGAGATATTGCTGGGCAAGACCTGAGTAAGGGCCGAAATCCGACGGATTAATATTTCCACCGTAGTATTCCTGCATAACTCTTTTTACCCATACGTCAATGGGGAAGGCGTCTGTTTTTCCGAACCCGAAAAGCAGCGTGCAGGCGGCAACCTTAGGCCCGACGCCCTTAATTTTGCAAAGCTCCGCTTCCGCCTCGGCGGAGGACATGCCGTATATTTTATTTAAGTCAACCTCACCGCTTTCAATCTTACACGCCGCGTCGTAAAGATAGGCGGCGCGAAAGCCCGTTTTAAGCTGGAAAAGGCCGTCTTTTCCGAGCTTTATAAGGGTTTTAGGAGAGGGGAAGGCGCTTTCATCGCCTCCGCTTATCTCTGCGCCTTTTTTACAGAGAGCCTCGATTATTTTTTTTATTCTCGGAATATTGTTGTTCTGTGAAATGATAAACGAGCAGAGAGTTTCCCACGGATCCTGCTTTAAAATACGTATGCCCTTACCCGTTTCCATAGCCGCAGAAAGAGAACCGTCGTCTTTGCGCAGAGCTTTCATTTCGTCTCTTACTGCGGTGTAGTTCTCGTCGAGCGAGAGATAGCCTTTCCACAGGCTGTTAAATTCCTCCTCGGTGCAGGGGGTTATAAAAATCTCGCTTTCCGAAAGCTGAACGAAGGTTACTTTTTTGCCGAACGCATAGCCGCTCGCCTTGTTTTCGGTTACGTCAAACCGAAAACACTGACCGCAGTCAAAGGTCTGACTTACCGCAAAAAGCTCTATTTCCGAAACCCGTACACCGCCGTTTTCACTTACCGCCTTCATTGATTATCTCCCGAAGCTACCTTGGTAGCCTTTTTCTTAGGCTTTTCAAATTTCAGCCTTCTGTCTCCCGTTATAAAACGGATAGCTCTTTCAACGGCGTCCTTGGAGTTACCCCACGGCTCGTTTTCGTAGCGGTAGTCAAACTTTTTGCAGAAATGGCTGACGTCGCCCGAAAGCTCTTCGAAATATTTGTTTGTAACCGCCGCTACCGCGGTCTGGAACTCCGGAACCTTCTTTTTGTTTAAATGAGCCTTTCCCGCATTTAAAAATTCCGAAAGGTGGGTAAGGCAGAAATAGGGCTGACGCGAGACCTTAGCTCGAAATTCCGACTCGGTTTCGTAGAGATAGACCGAGTTTTCCATCATTTTAGAAAAGGAATGCCGGATTCTGTCGCAGACGTAACAGGTGCTGCCGAGCTTTTCAAGGTTCCCCGCAACGGCTGCGGTTTTAGAACCCATAAAGCCGCCCGTTTCCGTCTTTTTTCTTGTCTCGGCGAGATGGCTTTCGAGAATAAGCGCAAGACCGAGACGGTTGTTTTTTTCAAACATTATATCAAAGTGGCGTCCGCAGAAGCCAAGCTCGTTTGTCTTTATTCTTATTTCGGGCTCCATCATAGCCGCGCCGAGCATTATATTGATTTCGTCGTTTTCAAGCTTTCTGTAAAGATGGCAGAAGGGACAACCCTCGGCGGTATTTTCGGCGCAGTAGTCAAACGCCTCGTTTACGGGTATGGTATAAATTTTTTCAAGCATAGTTTTTCTCCGAAATAGTTTAATAAATATTTTCACTAACTTTTATAAAAATTGGCACGGACACGTATTCCGTAATTTACGTTAAACCCCGATCTTAGCGACGCTCGCTATGTTTGCACGTATCACGCGTCGCCATTCCTCTCCGGGTGGTTGCTCGGTTAGAACAGCGTCTTTTTAAACATTCCGTCAACGAATCTCACTTTTGCCGTTTTACCGTCTGCATAGGTCATTTTTCCCTTGCCTTTCAGTCTGCCGTTTTCAAAAGCGCCTTCGAGAACGTCCCCGTTTTTAAAGGTTTTTTTGCCCTTGCCGTTTTCCATGTGTCTTGCCCACTCGCCGTCATAAGCCTCTCCGCTCGGTTTTGTTAGCTTGCCTATACCGTTGCGGTTTCCGAACTCCCATTCTCCTACGTACACGGAGCCGCCGTTATATACCATTTTGCCTTTTCCGTGGAATAAGTCTTTCTTGAATTCGCCCTCGTAGGTTCCGATTGCTTTATCTGTAAACGTTCCCTTGCCGCATTTAACACCGTCAATCCACTCGCCGTCATACACGTCTCCGTTCGCATAGAGCATTTTGCCATTGCCACTGCGTTTTCCGGATTCGAAGCAGCCCTCGTAAACATCGCCGTTTGAATAAACCATTTTACCCTTGCAGAAGCTTCCGTTTTTATCAAAGGCTCCCTCGTAGATTTCTCCGGTTTTATACGAAAGCTTGCCTTTTCCCTGTCTTTTACCGTCCTTCCATTCGCCGTCGTAAACATCACCGTTTGAATAAACCATTTTACCCATGCCCGTGCAATGGTTTTTAACAAAATCACCCTCGTAAATCTTTCCGTCCTTATACGTGAGCCTTCCTTTTCCGTGTCTTTCCCCGTTAACGTAGTCGCCCTCATAGACGTCGCCGTTTGCAAAAACGTATCTGCCCTTGCCTTCCTTTACGCCGTCCTTCCATTCGCCGTCGTATGAGGTGCCGTCCTTATAAGTTATTTTTCCCGTTCCGTGGTATTTGTCTTTCTTAAAGGAGCCTTCGTAGGCGGAGCCGTTTGAAAACGTAATTTTACCTATGCCGTCTGGCAAATCTTTTTTAAATTCTCCAACGTAAACGTCGCCGTTTACAAAGACGTATTTTCCGTTTCCGCTGGCAAAATCATCCTTGTATTCTCCATCGTAAACGTCGCCGTTCGTATAGGTGCATTTACCGCTTCCGGCTCGCTTATCGTTTTTGAATTCGCCCTCATAGACGTCGCCGTTTGCAAAGACGTATTTGCCCCTTCCGTGCTTTTTGCCGTCCTTGTATTCTCCCTCGTAGGACTCTCCGTCTAAATACGTGCGTTTACCCCTGCCGCAGGGTAAGCCGTTTTCAAAGGCGCCCTCATATGTCGAGCCGTTTTTATAAGTGTATTTTCCGTTTCCGCTTATCCTTCCGTCCTTCCATTCGCCGTCGTAAACGTCGCCGTTTGCGTATTCTATTACACCCCTGCCGTCGGGAAGTCCGTTTTTGGCGTATCCCTTATAAAAGTTATCGCCTATTTTCTTTTCAAGATATTCTCCTAAAAATTTGCCGTTCTCGAAAAGGCCCTCCTGCACGGTTCCGTCAGCATGACTGTATTTTCCCATACCGCTGCGGTTGCCGTCCACAAAGTTGCCCTCGTAGGTGTCGCCGTTTGCCAAGGTCATTTTTCCCTTGCCGCTTATCTTACCTTTTATGAAATCTCCTTCAAAAACCGTTCCCGATTTTTGTGAGAACCTGCCCTTACCGGTGCGCTGCTCGCGCTCCCACTCGCCTTCATAAATGTCGCCGTTAGGATATGTCATTTTTCCGACTGTTTGCACTTTGCCCCCGTTGCCGGCGCGAAGAACTCCGACAAAGTCGCCTGCGATAAGCTCGCCCTCGTAAACGTTTCCGTTTTTGTAGGATATTTTTCCGTTTGTAACTCCGTCAACGTTCCACGGACCCTCGTAAACGTCGCCGCTGCTGAGCATAACCTTACATCTGCCGCTTTTCTTGTCGTCAGCCCACTCGCCGTCGTAAATATAATTACCCTTCGGCCCCTTGCTTTTATACGTTATTTTGCCTTTTCCGACGCGTTTGCCGCTCATCCATTCGCCGTCGTAAACGTCGCCGTTTTTGTATTCCATTATGCCCCTGCCGTTGGGAATGCCGCCACTTATGTAGCCCTTGTAAAAGCCGTCCCCCAGCTGTTTTTCCACATATCCGTCGGTGATGACGGATTCAATCGTAACGGTTGCTCCGTAAAATTCAAGGAGATTTTTAAGAGAATCGGCCTTTTCCTTCGTAGTTTCATTTTTGAGGAGCGAGGGTGTTTTCTCCGAAAGATTTTTTGCCTCGGCAAGTCCTACGCCGAGCTCTTCTCTGAGCACCTTTATAACGACTAATTTGTTGTCGCCGGCCTTTGTTAAAAGCACGTTGTACTTTTTGTCTGCCGTTGTTTCCGTGCCGGCACCCGTGTTACCCGCCGGTGAAACGGCACCTGCCACCGTGCTACTCGCCGTTAAGACTGTTTCTGCGGTGCTTGTGGAGGAAGCGGAAGCCGTCTCGCTGCGCTTTCTCGCTTCGTTAAGCTGTTTTTCAAGCTCGCGGATGCGCTCGTTCTCTTTTGCCTTGCGTTCTGCTTCCTCGGACGTTTTGCGGGCCTCTTCCTCGCGCTTTTTCTGCTCCTCGGCGGCCCACTTGCGGCGCTCCTCATCGAGCATTTTGGCAAAACGCTCCGCTTGCTCGTCAGCCTCGCGGCGGCGCCTTTCCTCGAGCGCTTCCATCTCATGGCGGCGCTTTTCCTCTTCTTCCTTTTTCTTGTCGCGGAAGGTGTCCTTTATGACTGTGTAGAGCTGTTCAACCCAGCCCATGCTGTCATGGTTTAAGACCTGTTCTTTTCTTAGCTCGCGAGGTAGATTTTCAGGTCGAAAACCGCTCTGTATAACCTTGAAGCGCTTACCCGCAGACGGGTTTTCTCTTGAAAAGCGGATAAAACGAG